>JAGQGZ010000188.1 GCA_020432105.1 Dehalococcoidia bacterium
CACGCGTTTGCTGATGTTCGAAACTACTGGAGCTGTCACCGTGGGTCTATACCTTAGGGCCGAAAGATAGGTTCAGTGTATGCCAAGCAGCCCGTCCGCGTTAGATGGACACCCCTCAATCTGTCTATCGACCGATAGCCAGATACGGACATCGGGTCCTCGTCCTTACGCGACGACCACCATCACTTCACCTTCGGCCACCCGTTGGCCATCCGCCACCCGCACCTCGGTGACCGTCCCTGCCGAGCTGGCCTTTATCTCGTTCTCCATCTTCATCGCCTCCAGCAGGAGCAAGACATCGCCGGAGGCGACAGTGTCTCCCACCTTCACCTTGACCGAGACGACGCGCCCCGCGATCTGGGCAGCCACGCCGCCCTTGACCGACGTCGCCGCAGCGGCCCCAACCCCGACCGCGTCGAGCTTGGTCCTTCGCTGCGGCCGTGCTCCGCCACCCGGGTTGCCTTCCCAGGTGATGGTCATAGGCCGATAGTCGACTTCGAAGGCCATACCGCTGGAGCGTTCGGACTCCGGTGGCAATGCCACACGGTACTGGACTCCCCCGGCCGAGACGGTCACATATCCGTTCTCTGGCTGTTGCCTGATCGGGAACTCATGGCCGTCCACGACGACCGTGTCCCCATGGATCTCGACCTCATAATGGCGTCCGCCGATTGTCACTTTTGTCATGGTTTGCTGCTCCCTAGCGCATCTGCCGCATACGGCCGAACTGTCGCCAACTGTCCACGGATCCCGCGCCGTTACTGGCGGCGGACGGCACGGCGCGGGTTGCGGTTGCCGGTTCCTTCACGAACAACGCGCCAATCACGGCGGCAACGAGCTCTCGCTCGGGACCTTCTCCGCCCTCCCGCCATTCGAAGAACTCCTTCGCCGGCTGGGGGAACATCACGTGGCTCAGGACGTCCTCGTCGGTCTTTGCCAGTTCGCCCGCGTCGACTTTCGCCTGTTCCATTTCCGGGGCGAGGTCATCTGCCGGGCGATGGGTGATGGGCTTCACCTCCCCAAGGATCGTCTTCAACACGTCATCGGAGATTCCCGCGGCGGTCTGTCCGTACTGGCCGCCGGCAAGGTTCCGGGTTTCGCGGGTCACCGTGCCGTAGCGCTGCCCCGTGAGGACGTTCAGGACGGCCTGCGTCCCGACAATTTGCGAGCTGGGCGTTACCAGCGGTGGGTAGCCGAGGTCTGCGCGTACCCGCGCATTCTCCTCCAGGACCTCGGCCAGCCGGGCTTCCTGGTTCTGCTCGCGGAGTTGGCCGACAAGGTTGGAGATCATTCCGCCGGGCACCTGGTGCTCGAGCACGCCGCTATCGACGCCCAGCAGGTTGCTTTCGAACCGCCAGTATTTGCGGCGAACACCGCGGAAGTACTGCGCGAGCTGAATCAGGGAGTGGAGCTCAAGGCCGGTGTTCAGCTCGGGGTCTTCTGCGAGCGCGGCCACGAGCGTCTCGGTGGCCGGTTGGCTGGTGCCGCCGGCAAGTGCACTGATAGCGCAGTCGATCACATCGGCGCCAGATTGAACACCCATGAGGTAGGCCATTTCGCTGTAGCCGGAGGTGTCGTGACAGTGCATCTGCACCATCATTCCCGGGTGATCTTTCTTGAGCCGGGAAACGAGGGCCTTGGCCATCATGGGGCTCAGGAGGCCAGCCATGTCCTTGATGCAGAGTGAATCCGCGCCCATCTCAACCATGCGGTCGGCCATGGCGGCGAACTTGTCGACGGTGTGGACCGGACTCGTCGTGTAGCAGATGGTCCCCTGGACGTGTCCCCCGGCCTTCTTCACAGCATCGAAGGCCGTCTCCAGGTTCCGGGTATCGTTCAGGGCATCGAAGATGCGGAAGATGTCCATCCCGTTCTCGACGGCTTTGTCGCAAAACGCTCGGACGACATCGTCGGCGTAGTGGCGGTAACCCACAGCGTTCTGGCCACGAAGAAGCATCTGGGTTGGCGTCTTCTTGAGGCGTGACTTGATTTCCCGCAACCGCCACCACGGGTCTTCCTTCAGGAAGCGGAGACAACTATCGAAGGTGGCGCCGCCCCAGCACTCAATGCTGTGATAGCCAATTGCGTCCATTGCCTCGAGGGCGGGGATCATGTCTTCGGTCCGCATCCGGGTGGCCAGCAGGGACTGGTGACCGTCGCGGATCGCCGTCTCGGTTATTCCTACTTTGGGCATGAGGTATCCGACTCGTCGATAGGGATAGCGCAGGCGGAGTTCGCCTGAAGTGCGTGAATCCTATCACAAGCGCTGATTCGGGCGAGTCAGGGGGGAAGATCAGGCGGCGTTTGCCCCGCTTTCGCCTACGACCATCTCCATCAGGCCGTCCACCTGCCTGAGCAGGCGCGCCATATCGGGCGAAGGCGGTGGAGGCGCTTCGCCTTCGGGAAGAGGGATCACGTATCCCGGCAAGATCCCGTTCGCATGGCAGAACTCATCAGCCTTTGCTACTACCGCGGCCAGCGATTCGTCGCCGGGACTTGCTTCATGGTGGCGGGCTATGGCGGTAACAATCTCCGCGGGGAGCTTCCAACGCATGGCAAGCGCGCCGCCAAGTTCGGAATGGTTGTAGTCGAGCAGATTATCCTCGGCCTCTTCCAGTGTCAGACCTTCGCCGATGGCTGCCGCCACAGCCTGGTCCATGCCGGCCGGGTCCGCGTGGAACATCGCGAGGCGGCCCATGTTGTGAAGAATCCCGGCAGTGAACGCGCTGGGGACGGCAAGCTTGCGAGTCGAAGCGGCTATTTCGGCGGCCTTGAACGCAACGGAGAGCGAATGCCGCCAGAAGTGGGAGATGCGGAATAGCGCGTTGAGGGAATCTGGCGCGTAAGCACTGGTAATGGCGCTGCTGATGGCCACATTCCGCGCCTGGACGAAGCCGAGCACCACCAACGCTTCCTGGACCGAGGTTACTTCACGCTCACTTCGCCGATAGGCCGCCGAATTGACGATCCGGAGAATGCGCGCGCTAAGGCCCGGGTCTGAGGAGATCACGAGAGCGAGGTCCGAAGCCGACGAAGCCGGGTCCTGGGCTACCTGCATGACCCGAAGGGCGACAGCCGGCAGGGGAGGAAGCGCGTCGAGTGTCGACTTGCGTTGCGCTGGGTGCGCGGTCTCGTGGGCCATGGGACACATCCGTCAAACGTAATCCCCACTACTGTCCTGTACGGCACCTCACGCGGGCATAAGGAAGTTCCCGTATTCGAAGGGTTCTCGCATGTAGAGGTCGGGGGCTAGAAGTGCTCCTGGCAGTGCGGCGCTCGCCACCACCCGAGCATCGCCTGCGCCCGGGCAAGAGATTCCGCGGTCCCCGTCACGCGCCCCACCCGGGCAAGTTGGTCGAGGTTGCCCGCCCCAAGGAAGAGCGTGCCGAGAGACTCAATGTCGAGGCGCACGTTTGCGCTGGCTGTGGTCCGCCGGCACACGGCGCCAGTAGGGCCCCCTTCGAGTTCGAAGGTGCCGCCAACCCCATCAAGGAACGCATCTTCGACTTCGAGCACGAGGCGGCCTTCGCATCCAAGCAGGCGACCGCTCAGGGCCGCCTCAACATCGACGATGCGCAACCAGATAGCGTCAGTACGCGAGCGCTTCGCTCGCCGCGGGTCTGCGAGCATGGCGATGACGGGGTCAGGCGTGCCTCCGACCTCCATGTCGATAGTCTCGATGAGGTCGATGCCGAAAAGGTAGTCCCAGAGGGCGACAGTGGCATCTGCCGTCGCGGCAAAGAAATCCCCGACCCGTACCACTCCCTTGGGCTGCCATTCGTCCCAGGCCGCCTTTATCCGGTACCTTGCAAATCCTTCGGGTCCGGCCGCACCTTCGTAGAGGAGGTAGTGGTTGGCGGTAAATCCATCGCGGAATTCTTTCGGATCGCTACAAATACGAACGTCCCACCATGGTGGTGTGCGCCGAAGCTCTCCCGGGAATTGCCGCCGTATGGACTCATGCAGGTCGGGGAGCAAGGCTCGGGCTTCGTTTTCTGATAGGAGGCGGACCGCACCCCCTGGCCTCGCGAGGTCAGTTCGCCGCGCGGAATGGACACGCGGGATGTGCGTAACCTCCATTTCGATTGCTACGCCGTAGCCGAATCGCCCGTAGATAGAGCTTTCCGAAGCCCAGAGGATCGCGATCGATTCGCCCCGCTCCCGGACGTGCTCCAGTTGCCGGCGCATGAGGCCCGAAGCGACGCCACGCCTCCGATGGGTTGGAGCTACCGTGACCATTGTTACCGCGGCAACGGGGAGGTTGCCCCCAGGCACGGCCATTTCGGTGCTGAAAATGCCGCAGGTGCCGACAATGTTGCCGCCATCGAAGGCTGCCATATTGCGGTCGAATTCAAAGATCTTACGCCCGCGCTCAAGGTGTTCGGGATCGTAGTCGTGCCCGAATGCCAGGCCCAGGCAGCGCCGGAAAGCCTCCAACTCCTCCTGGGCGATGTGCCGAACTTCGTACTCCATGCAGTCCCCTTCCGTGCCATCGCTCTCGAAAGGGAGAGCAGATTCCTACAGCGGGATGTTCCCGTGCTTCTTCGGCGGATTCCGGTCGACCTTGTTCTGGAGCATCTCCAGGGCGCGGATGACCTTGCGGCGTGTGTCGCGCGGATCGATCACATCATCGAGGAATCCGCGTCCGGCGGGGATGTAGGGGTTCGCGAAGCGCGAACGGTATTCCTCGATGAGTTCTGCCCGCTTCTTCTCCGGATCCTCGGCGTTGGCAACCTCTTCCCGGTAGACGACGTTCACGGCACCGTCCGGACCCATAACTGCCACTTCGCCGGTTGGCCATGAAAGGTTCATGTCGCCGCGGAGATGCTTGCTGCCCATGACCA
>JAGQGZ010000189.1 GCA_020432105.1 Dehalococcoidia bacterium
CTATGTCGGATATCACGATTCATGTCGATGATTGCGCCCTTACCCCAGCAGCCGGTACGACGACGGCCACTAGGCAGCTCTATATGTCCGGCTCCGCCATTCACAAGGCTTGCACAGAGCTTCACGAGAGCCTCCTGCGACACGCCGCGGTGGTCCTTCACTCGAGCCCCGGTGAGCTAACCATGCGAAATGGGTCTGTCAGCGGCCCGGACGGCAGGGAACGGATGACCTTCCAACAACTCGCCGTTTCCTGTTCACGTGAAGGCCAGGACCGACACAATTTTTCTGTGTTTCACGCGCCAACCGGTGACGTTATCGATTTCGAGACCGGTCAGGGACGGGTGTTCCCGGACTTTACGTTTGGCTCGCAGGCGGTGGAAGTCGAGGTCGACTGTGAAACGGGTGAGGTCGAGGTTGTCAAGCTGGTCTCCTGCTACGACGTCGGAAGGATTATCAATCGCAATTCAGTTGAGGGCCAGATGGAGGGAGGTGCAGTCATGGGATTAGGCTACGCACTGACCGAGGACTATGCCCTGCTACATGGGGAGCCGAGAACTCCGAATCTCATGACCTACCTCATCCCGACCGCCCTTGACTCCCCTGACGTGGTTACGATTCCTCTGGAATCTGGTGAAGGTGCCGGGCCTTGGGGAGCTCGTGGGATTGGCGAGCCGGCAATGACGCCCACAGCACCCGCCGTGGCAAACGCTTTGTTTGATGCCATCGGAGCACGTCTCACAGTATTGCCCATGACGCCTGAGCGGATCTGGCGAGCGACGCGTCCGTCGATCGCAAATCAAGAGGAACGAACCGGAGGAAACGGAAATGGTGCCTGAACAGCAGCAATTGCATTCGATAGGCCAAGCTACATGGCGCAGAGATGGCCAGGCAAAGGTCACCGGTGCGGAGGAGTACGTGTCGGACATCACTCTACCGAGAATGTGGCATGCCCGTGTCTTGCGCAGTCCATATGCTCACGCACGAATTGTGCACGTTGATACTTCCTATGCGGAAGCACTGGGTGCAGTGTGTCTTACACACGCAGATATTCCCAAGATAAGATATAACGAACGCATAGTAAGCACACCGCCACACTTATATAGGGACCGTTATGTCTTGGCCGACAAGGCTCGCCACGTCGGCGAAGCGATCGCAGCAGTCGCCGCCCCTACGGAAGCAGCCGCTGAACAAGCATTGAGAGCCCTACGTGTGGAGTACGAAGTACTCGAGACCATCACCGATCCCGAAGTGGCGATGTGGGATGGGACGGAACCAATCTATACGAACGTGCAGCTAGGCGACCAGGAACTTTCGATCGAACATAACATTGCCGTACAGCGGACAATCGAATTGGGAGATATAGAGCACGGGTTCGCTAACTCTGCAGTGATCCTCGAACGTGAATTTGCAACTAGTCGTATTTATCACGCCCAAATGGAAACTAAAGGGGTTGTATGTCGGCCAGAATCCGATGGCGGCATCACCGTCTGGCCAACAGCTCAATCCATACATAATGTACGACAACTCTTAGGTGAGATCTACTCCCTACCACTGCATAAGATCAATGTAAAACGCGTTCCCATCGGCGGCACCTTTGGGTCCAGCATACAGATGAATTCCGTAATACCAATCTGTGTGGGACTGACACTCAAATCTGGCAAGACAATCAAACTTGTGACAACACGTGAAGAAGACATGTATGACCACGTGCGCTATCCATCGCGGATACGACTTAAGCTCGGTGCGACTAAAGATGGCCTACTAACTGCGGGACATATGCACGCACTATCTGACATCGGCGCTCACAACACGCAAGCATTCGCATTTCTTTCGGTCCTTTCGGGATGGTGGGCTTCCCTTTACAAGCTGCCCGCCATGAAGTTCGAGGGGAAGGCGGTTTACACGAACAAAACACCGTCGTGCGCCATGCAGGGGTTCGGGAATCCACAAGCGACATTCGCGGTCGAGTCGCTGATGGACGACCTCGCTGATGCATTGGGTATCGACCCCGTCGAATTCAGGCTCCGAAACTACGTCGGCCTGGGTGGCACGTTCTGGGGGCAGGGCCCGTCTGTCCAATCTATCGTCCTCAGCGACGGCGTGCCCGAGTTGCTAGAGAAGGGAATGGAGAAGATCGGATGGCCGGGACGGCCAGTTTCCGGGTCACAGACCGGCCGATATCGACGAGGGATTGGTATGGCCCGCGGCTTCCATACCAGCGGGGCAGGTGCGCCAAAGCCGGGTGAAGTCATCGACTATTCGGGTGCTTTCATCAAGGTCAATGAAGATGGCACCGTAGATGTCGTGCACGCGTTGATGGATCATGGCGGCGGCACGCTTGATGCCATTGCAAAGATCGTTGCGGAGGAATTGGGCATCCCCTCTGATCGCATTGGCATTTCTCCGGCAGATACACTGACCACTGTTTATGACGTGGTCACACACGCGACCCGAGGGGTATATGCCGGTGGGGGTGCTGCTCATAAGGCTGCCAGAAAGGTCAAAGCGATCCTCCTTGATTATGCCTCTCGAGTGCTTGGCATAGAGACAAATGCCTTAGTGATAGAGCCAGACGAAACATTGGGACAGGGAGTTATCTATTGTCCGAGCTTCCCCGAGCGACGGATCACAGTTGGGGCACTTGCTAAGTTGTGCCAGACCAATAGCTGGGGCAGCATCGCCGCCGTCGAGAGCCTCCGCCAGGTGAACTGCCCACCAGCCTATGTCGCGTACTTCGTCGAAGTTGAAGTTGATACGGAAACAGGGAGCGTGCGTACCGTCAGGGCCGTCATCGGTAGCGATTGCGGCACCGTAGTGAATCCGGATCTGGCTGTCGGCCAACTCGAGGGGGGGCTTTCTAAGGGTCTGGGGTACGCACTTGTCGAAGACAACAGTTGGGAGCAGGAGTCAGGGAGGCTGCTGAGCAAGGGATTTTGGGTGGATGGCAAGACGCCTGCGATGAGCGAGTCACCGTTGCTGGAAGATATCGACACATTCTTCGCAGACAGCTACGAGCCCAGTGGTCCATTCGGCGCCAAAGGGATCGGCGAAGCCGCTACAAACCCGTGTGCGGCCGCGTACGGCAACGCGCTGTACAACGCCCTCGGTATACGCTTCACGGAGCTGCCTATAACACCGGAACGTATAGTTGCATCGATGGTTGCAGCCGAGTCAGGGGCAACGAAGGCAGTGCTCGTATGATCGGCCAACACCCAGCAGACCTTGGAGGTCATGGTGGAGGGGGTCCGACCGAACACGCCAACCCTACCGAAACCCAAATGGAAGACTTTACCAACACCCATATCTTGGTGGGTGAATTTGAGTTGATTGAACCGCATACGCTTGCGCAGGCCAGCGAGAGCCTCCGAACACACGCAGGCGAAGCAGTCATCATGGCCGGTGGTACTGACCTTCTCGTTGGAATGAAGATGGAGCACATACGAACGAAGTATGTTATCAGTCTTGGGCGGATTTCTGCCCTTAAGAGAGTAGACACAAACAGCGACCTGGTGATCGGAGCGACCGCCTCAATTCGCGATGTGGCGCACAATTCTGTGGTGCGCCAGCAGTATTGTGCGCTCGCAGAGGCCTGCCAGTCGTTCAGCACAATGCAGATCATGGTGATGGGCACTGTCGGCGGGAACCTGTGCAACGCGTCTCCGGCAGCGGATACTGCTCCGGCACTGCTCGCTCTCGATGCATCCGTCCATCTCACATCCGGGGTGCGAGAACGGGAAATCGCGCTAAGTGAGTTCTTTACTGGCCCAGGCGGAACGGTTCTCTCGGACGGCGAAGTGCTTGAGCATATCAGCGTGCCAGCCCCATCGCTCTCCACTGGGAGTGCATTTCTCAAGATGGGTCGAGTGGCAGCGGACATATCGAAGGTGTCGGTCGCTGTGACTGTTGTACGCTCCGAGGATCGTGTCCGGCAGTGCCGGATAGCGCTCGGTGCAGTGGCATCTACGCCCCGCCGCATCGTCGCTGCTGAATCCGAATTGCTCGGTGAAAAGCCGACGATTAGCGGAATATCTAAGGTTAGCCAACTGGTACAGCAAGCGATCGAACCGATCACTGATGTTCGGTCTACAGCCGCCTACCGGAGGCATCTTGCAGGAGTACTGGTGGGGGACGCATTTCGTCAGGCATGGCTTCGAGCAGGGGGAGGGGAAATCACATGACAGCCCGCACCATCAATCTGAACGTGAACGGTGAGCACAAGGAGTGGTCGGTCGCGGAGAACGACTTGTTGTTAACGGAGCTTCGCGAACGAGAAGGACTGACAGGTGCAAAGTACGGATGCGGCATCGGCGAGTGCGGAGCATGCACTGTCCTGGTGGACGGACAGCCAAGCCTATCCTGCTTGGTCCTTGCGCAGAGTGTAGACGGGTGTGACGTGCTCACGATCGAAGGTCTTGCCCGTGGTGGAGAACTAGATCCACTGCAAATCGCGTTTCTTGATCAGGCTGCTGTGCAGTGTGGTTTCTGTACGCCCGGTATGGTTTTGATGGGACGCGCCCTGCTCAACGAAATCCCGGATCCAACAGAAAAAGATGTTCGGGAGTTCCTCAAAGGCAATCTTTGCCGATGTACTGGATATTCCAGCATTGTTCGGGCGATACTTACGCACCGTCGATAGTACGAACTCATGAGTAGTATCCAAAGTCTAACGAGTGCTATTCCTGTTGTGTGGCACAGAGAGAGTGCGTAATGATTGATTTAATGATACGTGGCGGTCAGGTGGTGACTCCCTGGGGTGTCGGTCATTGGGACGTCGCAATCCAGGGAGAGAAGATCGTCGCAATCGCAGAGCCGAACACGATCAT
>JAGQGZ010000018.1 GCA_020432105.1 Dehalococcoidia bacterium
TCATCGCCGACCGCGTCGAGCGTCGCAATCTCATCGTCGCCGGCCAGGTCATCCTCCTCGCCAACGAGGCAGCCGTCCTCGTCCTCCTTATCGCCGGGGTTCTCGCCTTCTGGCACCTGCTGGCCGTCAGCTTTGTCATGGGCTGCGTCTTCCCCTTCATCATGCCCGCCCGCCAGGCGATCGTCGTCAACATCGTCGGCAAGCAGGGCCTCGTGAATGCCATGGCCCTCCAGATGGGTGCGATGAACGCCGCACGCGTTGTCGCACCTGCTCTCGCCGGCTTCCTCATCTGGGCCGTTGGCATCAACTGGACCTACGTGGTCGCCATTGCCTTCTACCTCGTCGCGCTCAGCACCATGTCCCGGGTCGACCGCTTCTGGCCCGAAAAGGTCGCCCTCCCGAAGTCGATGTTCGCCGACATCGCCGACGGCGTCCGCTACGTCAAGGGCGAAGCAGCCGTCCGCACCCTCCTCCTCTTCGGCCTCGTCCCGATCCTCCTTGCCATGCCCTTCCAGTCCCTCCTCGCCGTCTTCGCCGAGGACGTCTGGGATGTTGGTTCACTCGGACTCGGCATCCTCAACGCCGCTGCCGGCCTTGGCGGCCTCATTGGTTCGGGCTACGTCGCCATCTTCGGCGATACCGACCGCAAGCTCCGCCTGATGATGCTCAGTGTCCTCCTCTTCGGCTCCTCGCTCTTCCTTTTCGCCGTTTCGCCCCTCTTCGTCATCGGCATCCTCTTCGTCCTCCTTGCCGATGTCTTCGTCGGCATCTTCCAGACGCTCAACAACACCATCATCCAGGTCATCATCCCCGACCATGTCCGCGGCCGCGTGATGAGCCTCCTGATGATGTCCTTCGGCCTCACCCCCCTCGGCACCGTCCCCATTGCCGCCCTCGCCGAAGTCATGGGCGCCCCCTTCGCCGTCGCCTGCGCCTCCGCCACACTCATCGTGGCCGCCATCCTCTTCTACCTGCTCAGCCCCTCCCTCCGCGGCATTGACGCGACCAGCCGCGAAGCCCTCGAAGCCGAGGACGGCGAACGCCTCGCCCGCCCCTTCCCCATCGCCGCCGCCGGCGGCTAACGAGAGCTGGCGGCGCCGCCGGACGGGGAGCGCAGCGACTGTGCCGGGAACTTTTCGGCCCTCCCCAGCGTTATATACAGTGAGACACAACGACATCCATGGCTTGCCCCCCCCCGGGAAGGAGTGACCCATGCCAGCCACGACCAGCGAACGCCTCCGCCTTCTCCGCGAACACCACGTGCCCCACCTCACCTCCGGGCAGCAGCACTGCCTGGGCTACCTCGTCCTCGGCTACAGGAACAGTGAGGCCGGCGCAGAACTGGAGATCGCCCCGTCAACCTTCCGGCGGCACATTGGTGAAGCCTCCCACCGGGTGTTCGACCCCATTGGTCTGATGGCGAGCCGCGAAACTCCTGGCCACCTGGTTCTGGCTCCACACCGAGGACTGCACAGCCTCTGTCCTGGAGATGATTGAGCACGGCACGCTGGGCCGCCAGCGCCGAAATTGAGCAAAGGTGGCAGGTTTTCTGATCGCGGCGATCAACCGTTACAACGGCCTACGGCCTATTGTGGGCAGCGGTGAGCAGTAGTCTGCGCTTGGCCCGGCAGTTCACCTGCCGTGCGCACTCGCCATGGAGGAATGCGTGAGATCGATCTGGCACCTGATTACGAGTCATCGTTTCATCGCTATGTTGAGCGTGGCAATCATCGTCGGATATTCTGCGGGTTCTGCGGCATCAATCGCAAGCGCCCTGTACACTTCAAATCAGGCATTATACTTGGAGGAAGCGTTCGGGAATGAGGAGGTGTCCAGTCTTCGAGTCATTGGCTTCTCGTCGGACTGGTACAACTGTAATGGGACAAATTGTCAATCCCAACCCAAGTGGGTACGAGTGGATTGGACTATCACGAATGGCTACAGTGATTTCTCAGGTATGTGGGCCAAGTATCAAGGTGGCGGTGCATATTCCTGCGGAGGTGACTTCAATTATGTCTTGAGACCTGTCGGCCCATCGCCATCTTCTGGATACCAATACTTGACTCTCGACGGTACGTGCACAATCGGATTAGGGACTCCGTGGTTTTGGCAGGGCGGCATGTGCGATATGCACAGTGACTGTATCCACTCTCATCAGGCCATATATGGACCTCGGATCACATGGTATTGGACGCCGCCGAGTTCCGGCGCATCCAACGTGCAATATTGGTGGTAGGACATGATCAAAACTTCGCAACTATACAGTAAGCGCGTTCTAGTGGTCGTCGCGGCGACCGCGATGGCGTTCGGAATTGCCCTGGGTCTAGGTGCGATGCTTACCGGTCAGGGAGAGGCTGAGCAACGCCTGGGTGCCGTCGATCAGTCGGCCACCGCCTCGGACGGGGTCATCACCATTGAAGCGCTGCGGGCGGAGTTCGGCGGTACCTCCGTCGAGGTTGAGCTGCGGTTCTCAGCGCCGGAGAGCGAGCGCAGGCCGGTCGGCATCGCCCCGAACGCTGCTGAGCTTAATGGTGTACCCGGGGTGAGCGGCCGCGTCCGTGGCAACGGCACGACTACTATCAGCTTCCCTTCCCACGCTTGGCCCGCGGATGCCACCGAGCTGACCCTCACAATCAGCTCGGTCCAGTTCATCGACGAACGAGCCGACATCGAGCTCGTCCCCGGCGACTGGCGGCTAACTATCGAGGTTCCTGAGAGCGATGAGGCCGACCAGGCGAGGACGGTGGATATGCTCGATCCCGCCGTGGTCCAGATCGCGGGCGAGGATGTCGTTATCACGACAACGAGGTCGCACGACGCCACGGTCGTCCGGTACGAGCTTCCCCCTAGTGCCGGCTCGAATAGTGCGCCAAAGCTCTTCGTCGATGGGGTCGCAGTCGAGATGCAAGGATCTATGCAGTCAGGAGGCCCTGGGGCAATCGAAATTCGATTTGCGGCCACCGAAGGAGGACCCATGGTCCTTTTGCTAGATGACCTATACGAGGTAGTCTCCGATCCCGGCGAGTGGGAGGTCACACTCGGCCTTGACGCGTTCGATCCGCCTGACAGCGCATCAGATGGGAACTCCGAACCGCTCGTGGCGGAGGTGGAACACCGTGTCCTGACGAGTTCGCGCAGTCCTCAGATCCTTGGTGTGCAGTGGTTGCGTTCCGGTGATCACACCTGGCTTTCTATCACTCTTGACGGCAACTGGCGGGCGGGCCCAACTCGCCCGGTGGTGCTCGCTCACGGAGAGATGATGGTCGTGAGTAGCTGGGGCACAGTCGACTCCGGGGTCGAGTCCAACATTGTGGTCGAGTTGGAGCCTTCTGATTCCATTCCCCGTGAACTGACAGTCCGCTCCAACTATGAGGTCCAGGCACTCCCGCCCGTGGAGGTCACCCTCCAGCCGTAGCGGGCTACCGTAGCCCCTGCCCCTGCTATCCTCCTCCCCGTGGACTGGAACGACACCCCCGCCCAGGCAGCCTTCCGTAACCGCGTCCGCCAACTGATCGCAACCCGCCTCCCCGCCCGCTACCGCGAGATGGCTGAGGCCCGCGGCGGCCCCGGCGAACGCCAGTGGGAATTCGATCGCAAGTCCGATGACCCCGCCGCCCGCGCCGCCGCCAGCGAATGGCATGGTGCCCTCGCAGCCAACCACTGGGTCGCCCCCCAATGGCCCGCCGAATACGGTGGTGGCGGCCTCAGCTCCATGGAGCAGTTCGTCCTCAACCAGGAGCTCGCCCGTGCCGGTGCTCCCGGCGTCGGTGGTTCCGGCGTCAGCCTCCTCGGACCCACGCTCATCGTCCATGGCACCGAAGAGCAGAAACGGCAATACCTCCCGTCCATCCTCAATGCCGGCACAGTCTGGGCCCAGGGCTACAGCGAACCCGGCGCTGGCAGCGACCTCGCCGGCCTCCAGACCCGCGCCGTCCGTGATGGTGACGACTTCGTCATCAACGGCCAGAAGATCTGGACCAGTGGCGCCCACGCTGCCGATGCCCTCTTCTGTCTCGTCCGCACCGACCCCGCCGCGCCAAAGCACCGCGGCATCTCGTTCCTCCTCATCGAAGACATCAACACTCCGGGGATCACCGTCCGCCCCCTTGTCAATATGGCCGGGCGTCACTACTTCAACGAAGTCTTCTTCGAAGACGTCCGCATACCGGCCCGTAATCTCGTCGGCGAGGAGAACCGCGGCTGGTACGTAGGCATGACCCTCCTCGATTTCGAGCGCTCCAACATCGGCGGCGCCGTTTCCGCTCGCCGCACCCTCGACCGCCTCATAGCCGAGATCAGGGCCGACGCCGACCTCGGCGCACGTGTCCGCAGCGGCCCCCTCCGCGACGAGATCGCCCGGCGCTACGTCGAAACCGAGGTCATGTTCCAGTACTCGTTCAGGATCATCTCCATGCAGAATGCCGGCGAGATACCGAACTACGAAGCCTCGACTGCCAAGCTCTTCAACAGCGAACTCGCCCAGCGCATCGCCCAGACCGCCGCCAGTGTTTATGGGCTCAAGGCCAACGTCGTCGACGAAGGCGAACCGGGCGGCCGCTACGGAAGTATGTACGTCGATACCGTCCCCGCCACCATCCGCGGCGGCACCAGCGAAGTTCAGCGCAACGTCATCGCCACCCGTGGCCTGGGCCTGCCCCGCTCGTAGGATGCCCACGGTGTTGCGGTCCGGCCCCTACCGGCTCTACTTCGTTAGTCATGAGCCAAATGAGCCGCCATATGTCCACGTCGACCGGGACCGTCGAACAGCGAAATACTGGTTGGACAATGTCAGGTTGGCGTCGTACCAGGGTTTCGCCGATCATGAGTTGAGACAGATCGAACGCATCGTCCGCGAGAACGCAGTAGCCATCAGGAGGGGGTGGTATGAGTTCTTTGGAGCCTAATCCCGGCGAGCGAATCCTCTCGGTCAACTGTGACGAGGTCGAACTCCATGTGAAGTTCGCCGACGGTCGGCGACTTTCTGTACCGTTGAGCTGGTACCCGCGCCTGGCTCAGGCAACGTCAGCAGAGCGGGCAAACTGGGAGTTCTCGGCAGCAGGTTTCGGTATCCACTGGCCTGAGCTTGACGAAGACCTGAGTGCGGAGGGGCTCCTCCGCGGTGCCCCGGCTCCTGGTGCTGGTGCACGGTCTGCTTGAACTCGGATCCGGGCATTCGCGCGCCGGCGGATCCGTCAGCCTCTCACTCCCACCGGAAGAACCGCAGCGTCACCGCTCCTGCCACCACGAGGAACGCCGCCACCACGAGCGACGCGGTCCCGTCCCACTCCGCTGCCAGCCAGGTGTCCTGTAATAGGAGTATGACGTGCGTCAGCGGCAACAGCTCGCTGAATCCCTTCATGCCATTGGCCAGCACTTCGCGCGGCGGCCCTGCTCCGGAAATGAACATCATCACGAAGAACAGCAGCATTCCTGCACCCTGGGCCGCTCGTGATCCTGGCAACACCGAGCCCAGCATCAGTCCCAGCACGGCGAATGTAATGGCGCTGAGCAGGTAGGCCGGCACCGTTAGCCCCCAGCTCTCTGAGAGGCTTGTTCCCTGCGATAGGTTCGAAGCAACGACAATCGCAGCCGCTCCGACGGTCATCATTCCCAGTCCCACCAACAACTGCGATCCGAGGATAGCCGTCTTCGCCACGCCCGCAGCCTCGAAGCGCCGCAGCACGCCCTGCTCCCGGTAGCTCGTGATTCGCAATGGCATCGTGATCAGTCCCACCGAGGCCATCACCAGCCCGATGTAGGCCGGCTGGTAGTAGTCGGCGGGGCCCACGCCGCGCCATACTCGCAGGTTTTCCTCGTCTTGCAGATCGACATCGTTGCCGAACACGCCACCCAGAACGAACAGCACGAAGAGCGGGAATGCAAATACAAACACGAGGGCCAGCGGCTCTCGAACGAACAGCTTCATTTCGACCAGTGTCAGTCGCAGGATCGCCCTCACTCCGACCGTTCTCCCGCCAGCTTCACGAACACGTCATCCAGCGTCGGCAACTCCACTCGCAGGTCCAGCGGCGCAATGTCGTGGGCGACAAGCCTGGCCGCCACCTGTGCCAGCAAAGGACCGCTCCCCGTTGCCGTTACTCGCTGGCCATCTCGCTCCCAACGCTCAAGCCCCGGTGTTCCATCGAGGAACGAAAGCTCATTCACCTGTGTGCTGAAACGAACAACCCCGCCGCCGACAAATTGCTCTATGAGTCCACGCGGCGTGTCCTCCGCGATAACGGTCCCTCGTTGGAACACGGCAATGCGATCACAAAGGATCTCGGCCTCATCCATGAAGTGCGTAACCAGCACCACCGTTGCCCCGCGCTCTCGCACCCGTTCGATCAGGTCCCAGGCGACTCGCCGCGCCTGCGGGTCCAGCCCCGTCGTCATCTCGTCGAGAAAGACAATCTCCGGTTCATTCACCAACGCCAGCGCGATGAACAACCGTTGCTGCTGCCCTCCGCTCAGGTCCCCGAAGGCGGCGTTCCGCTTCTCCTCCAGTCCCCATTCGGCAAGGAGATCTCGCCAATCACGCCGCTTTGGCGAGAGTGCTGCGAACAGCTCAAGTGCTTCCCAGACCTTGAGCCGCTCAGGGAGTGCCGAGCTCTGCAGCTGGCTCCCAATACGTCCGCGCAGCTGAGCACCATGCACCCCGGGATCGAGCCCGAGAACCGCCACTTCGCCGCCGTCGACCCTTCGCAAGCCCTGCAGGCATTCAACCGTCGTCGTCTTTCCTGAACCGTTCGCCCCGATGATCCCGTAGATCTCGTTCGGCAGCACCGCGAACGTGGCGCCGTCGACAGCACGCAGATCGCCATAGCGCTTTTGCAGCCCCTGTACCCGGATCGCTGCCGCGTCGGCCATGCCCCGACTCTACCGGATAGCTGTTACAGGGATGTCACAGGGGCTAGCGAACGTGCGCATCGTTAGACGGGCCGCTCTTGCCTGCCCGGCGGCTATCCTGGCTAGCCCAGCTTTCGCAATGCGGAGTCTGCGGCGACGGGTACCGTCATCCCCTGGAACCGGCCCTCGAGTGCCCGCACGACTTCCGTGGTCTCCGGCCGCACCAGTGACCGGAGGACGTGGTGCGCGCCCTCTCTGAACCACGGATCCTCCGACATTGTCAGCAGCGCCCGCAGCACCGGCTTCACCGCATCCGTGCCAACCGTGGTGAGGGCCTCCGCCGCCAGCCACCGGACTCCCGGGTCCTCGTCCTTCAGGCTATCGATCAGGGCCGGAACAGCGTCTGTCGTTGCTATCGAGGTCAGGGCCTTCGCTGCCTCCCATCGCACCCGCTGTTCGTCGTCTTTGAGCGCCGCAGCGACGACGCCTGCAAGAGTTCTTCCACGCGCCTCAATCGCCTCCCGGGCCTCGCGCCGCTCTACGGGATCGTCGCTGCCGAAACGGGCGATAAGCGCCTCTACGTTTGGTTGGGACATCATCTGCCTCCTCTCCATAGTTGTAGTGCTTGGTGCTCAGTAAGGGAAACAGGCGGACCGCCTTCGGCAAGTGCCGGTGAAGGTCGGCCGGCGTTGCAGCAGCCACCACTTGCGCAGTGCCGCCACTCGGGAGATGGCCCGCTTCACTCCCACCCGAGCCATCGGCACACCGCCCCACCCATCACCGCCTCCAGGTCCTCTCCCTTCAGCCAGTCCAACTCGACTTCAAAGAGATCCCGCGCCTCGCGCCAGGTGCATGGCAAACGTGTCCAGTCCGTCCCCCAGAACGTCCGCTCCGGCCCGAACGTATCGAACACCCGCCGGATGATCGGCTGCAGCGACGGGAACGGGTAGCTCTCCGTCGTCATGCAGGGCAACGCCGAGGCCTTCGCCGCCACATTCGGGTACCTCGCCAGCGCCAGCACCTCATCCAGGTGGGCGAATCGCTCCGGACCCGGCTCTCCGTGGCAGGCGAGGTGGTCGATTACCAGCCTCAACCCTGGGTGCCGCGCCGCTACCTCGCCTATTGCCGGCACCGAACCGGGCACGAACACCATCACCGGCACTTCATGCTCCTCGCATGCTTGCCAGGCCCACTCTGCCGTCCCGTCCGTCAGCCAGGCCCTCTGCTCCCCGCGATGGAAGGTGAACCGCAGCCCAAGCATCCCTGGCTGTTCCCGCCATCTCGAGATCAGGTCGGGCTGTGGCCTCGCCAGGTCGATGCGCCCCATCACGGAAAACCGATCCGGATGCATCCGCGCCGCCTCCAGTGCCAGGTCGTTCCGGTCGCCCTCCCAGGAAGGCGGCACCAGCACCACCCGGTCGATGCCCGCCTCGTCCATCCCTTCGAGGATCAGTTCCTTCGTCACCGGGTAGGGCTTCTGCGCGAGGTGATCCCGGCCCGGCGGCCACGGCCGTTCCGGGCTATTCGCCCCCCACACGTGTACCTGCGCATCGACAATTCCCGGCCTGGCCATATCTCCTCCTTTTCCTCGCCGCGGCAAAGAGCGTGGGCGGCGGGGTCAAGCACCACCAGCGGGTCATCCGGCCCAGTGGCAGCCCTCACGCTCCCCAGGAGACCGCATGTGCTGCGACGTACGCCACCTCACCGTGCCCGATCCTAACCGTCTTGGCCCGGTAAAATACGATAGTGCGCGACGATGCGATCTATTGACAGATCCTTTGGGGGGGGGGTAACGTCGTTCTCCCTGGAGCTTGGAGTTCTGCAACGGGCTCCGGCGTCCGGATCAACGAAGGTGACGAATATGACACTATCGAATAGTCGATTTATCGTGGCAGCGGTGGTTGGCCTTGTGGCAGCACTATCGGTCTGGTGGGCCGCGTTCGCCGCGCAGACCGTCGTAACGTATCCCGCGGCAGGCACCACCGTCACCTACACGCAGCCGTTCTCATCCGTGAATGCAAACTGCGTGCAACACTATGCATGGGGATTTACCCACAAAAACAAGATCACTTCATTCGCAACAATTCCACGTTTCCAGTTTCTGGATCAGCAGATCTACAATGGATACGTTGTACCTAATCCCGGTGCACCATGGAATTGGTATTATCAGCATGCATACTACTATGCGGATCCTGGCCAGTGGGTTCTTAAGCCCCTCGGTTTGCCCTATCCTTTGATCGGGACAAATTATAGTTGGAATCAATTCACGACGCTGATCTATACCCAAACGGACTTGGCAGTTATTGACATATCCATTGGGACGGGAGATCAAAGTCCCTGTTTTAATGTCTTCTCTAACTGGATATTTGTCGGTCCGCTCTGATCGACGACGCGCACACTTCTTTCGGTCGACGTAAAGTCGTACCGCAGTCAGGAGAGCAACATGACCATTCGAAATCGCATTCGGATTGCGGCGCTGGTGCTTGTCTTCGGGGCTGGCATCGTATTTGTCGCTTGGCAATGGCTCGGGAAATCCCCTTCCGCATCTGCTTCCGAGATAGTGCTTACGACCAATGGTGAGGACGCGCGGGTCGTAACCTGGGCAGGGGCTCGTGATATAGCCAGGCAGATGCTCGGCCACGACTTTGAGCTGCCAGTTCTTGAATCCGTCGGAGACCTCGGTCTGCGGTGGGTCAATATTGGGCAACCTGTGGCGGATTGGCCACCTCAATACTTGGCCTTGGGATATGGCGTTGGCAGCCAACGGGTCGAGGGGGAGGTGGCCGTGACGGCTGAATTTCATCGAACTGCCCCGGTGAGCCTTCCGCAGGCTTTGTCGGAATTTCGCCACCGTGACGCGAAGGTGCTGGTACTTGCCCGCGGCGACATTACCCAGTATCTGCTTCTGCCGGACGACCGCGGCGCTATCTATCTGCGCATCGTGGGTGCGAGCGATGATGTGGACCTCGCCGGCATCCTGGACGCTCTCCTGTCGTAACTTTGCGGTAGCAGTCCTCGCCCTATCCCTTGTACCGCCGTCCATGCTCCAACTTCGTTCGCTGCGCCCGGAACTCCATCACCGGCACCCCGTAGCCGCAGCTTGTCACCGTGCCTTCTACCGTCACCTCAATCACCTGCCTCTGTGCCAGCCCAATCCGTTCGGGGTCTGATGCCTCCTCAAACACCTCCTGGTACGCATACCCGTCGAGCGCGAACACTTTCGCATGCCCGTACAACCGCACAACCGCGGCATCGTCGGGCGTCGTCGACATCACCATCACCGTGCAGGGACCACCCGTCTGGCTGTGCCGGGCCGTCTCGTTACCGCTCCCACCAAAGTCCAGGTAGGCCACCCGGTTCTTGTCCACGACGTGCAGCCTGACTCCGCCCTTGGGTGAGACGTTCACCGGACCCCCGCCGTGCGGGTTTGCCGAGAGATCACCGGCGGCACTCGCCACAAAGAACACCGGCGCCTCTTCGATCAGCAGCTTCTGTGCGGGCGTTATCGAGTCGTAGTAGGTCGCCATCTCACTCCCTCGCGGCGAATTGCATTCGACAGTAGCTTACCGAACATCAGGGGCTGGCTGGCGGCATAGGTCCCTGCACGGATCACCGGCGATGCTCAGCCCCGGTATTCTCGTATCGGCCGCCAGATCCTGCCGACTGCAACGGCGGCAACCACCGCCAGGATCGCACCCATGAACATCGTTTCCCGTGCGCCGATCACTTCAGCCCAGATACCGACCCAGAGTGTGCCGATGTTGTTCGCCGTGGTAGCACTCAACACCATGAACGAGTGCGCCCGGCCGCGCATGTTGTCCGGCGTGGTCAACTGCACGGTTGTGTGACGCACCGCCACCGTCACAGAGTCCGCCCCACCGATGAGCGCGATGAAGATCACGCCCACCCAGAGCATGCTGAACGACGAGAACCCGAATAGGAAGATGCCGTACGCGAGGCTCGCATACAGCACCAGCATCCCCTTCGCCTGGAACTCAGCGAAAAATAGCGCCACCACCGACCCAACCACTGCACCAGTGCTGTTCGCGGCCCCCAGGATGCCCGTGGCCGTCGCCCCGCCCTGGAAGAGCCCGCGCACCAGCGCCGGGAGGATCTCCCGGTAGAACGAGACCACGGTGATCCCCGTATCCAGCAGGAAGAGCCCGGGGAGGATTGGATGCCGGACCACATAGAAGAATCCACCCTTCATGCGCGCAAGAGTCGATCCGGCCGTCGCCTCGGCAGCGCGCCCCGCCACCCCGATTAACTGTGGCAACAACGCCGACGGCAGGGTCACCGCCGCCGCAACGTAGAACGCCGCCGTCAATCCGCTCACGTTCACGATCGCCGCAAAGAGCAGCGGCCCGATGATCATGCCCACGTTCTGTGTCGCCGTCGTCGTGGTGATCGCGTGCATCAGGTACCGCTGAGGTACCGTCGCCGGGGCCAGGGCTGCCGCCGCCGGGTTCGAGACCATCTGCGATGCCGCCGTAATCCCGATCGCCGTGTACACGTGCCACGGCTCCAGCACGCCCGCACCACTCATCATCCCCAGCGCAAGCAGCACGCCGAACGTCCCCATCTGGGCGCCCAGCATCACCTTCTTGCGATCAAGGTGGTCGGCGACTGCTCCGCCCCACAACAACGCCGGGATCTGCACGAAGAGCTGCACGAGCCCGATCAGCCCGAGGACCGCCTCCGAACCCGTCTCGTCGAACAGCCATTGCGAGGTCGCCAGGATCCGCATCCAGAGCGAGATGACGACGAGTAGCCCCGTCCCCCAGAGAAACCGGTAGTCGCGGAAACGCAAGGCATCCCACGGCCGTAGCCTCGGCTCCGTCGGCGGCGCAGGCGGGGTCACAGCGGCAAGGTCGTCCGTTGGGCGCTGATCACTCCGCGGAATCTAGCGCGACAAGTGCTACCGGTCTCTGCTCAGCTGCCTTCGATTCCCGCCGCTCGCGCAAATCGAGCCCGCCGTTCTTCCGGGGTTGGCACCCTCTCCCCTCCGGCCGAGGGGTCCTGGATGAGCCCGGTCGCGTGCAAAGTAATACCCCCATCGATGACCAGCGCATGTCCGGTTACGAAGCGCGAAGCGTCGCTCGCCAGCCAGGCCACGCCCTCGGCGATGTCACTGGGCATGCCCGCCTGGTGCAGCGGCTGCGAGTTCACGAACATCGAGGGCAGGGTCGCCAGCATCTGCTCTTCCTGCTCCGGCGTCAGCTGCATGAACCCCCCGAAGATTCGCGTTGCGATCGCCCCGGGGCACACGCAGTTCACGCGGATCCCGAAGGGCGCCAGCTCTACGGCGACTGATTTCGTCAGGTGAATGACGGCCGCCTTCGCCGCGCTGTAGACATGCGGCCCAGCGTTCGTCCGGATACCCGCGACGCTCGCCGTGCTGATGATCGTCCCGCCACCCTGCTCCTTCATGATTGGAGCCGCGTGTTTCATCCCCATGATCGGCCCCTTCAACAGCACGGCCATCGTCGTGTCGTATCCGGCCATATCCGTCTCATCGATCGGGCCGCCCACTCCCCCAAATCCCGCGTTGTTGAAGATGCTGTCCAGCCGTCCGAACTTCCTTTGAGCCGCCTGTATGGCGGCGACAACATCGTCCTCACTCGCTACGTCGGTCTTCACGAACGATGTCGCCGCCGCGCCAAGCTCCTCCGCCAGCGCATTCCCCCGTCCCTCGTGCAGGTCGGCGATGACCACCCGGGCGCCTTCCTCCACGAATTTTCGCACTGTGGCCTCGCCGATCCCGCTCGCGCCGCCGGTGATCACGCCGACCTTGCCATCCAGTGAACCCATGCCGCTTCCCTCCGAACTCAGCTCGGTCGGGATTATAGGGATTTCCGGCGGCCAGGATTCACCGCGGCTATCAGGTTCCGTTCCGGCCTTCTACGGCGCCAGGTCCACCTTCCACGGGCCGGGCACGATCCGCGATTCACCGGCCAGGGCGAACGTCACGATGCTCAGCTGTGAGGGGTCGTCGAAGAAAGCAGCGATTCGTGAGGTTCCCGGGCGCACCGAAAGGTCGGGGTCTTTCGTGTACTGAACCTGGGCGTGCGCGAGTTCCAGCTCCTCGCCATCGGTGCCGGTAATCGTTGGCTCCCCCCATTCAACGTGCCACTGCCCGGGGACAAGCAACTCAACCCACTTGCGTTCACCGTATTCCCCGATCGAAACGGCCAACGCCAGCGACCCGTCACCATAGGCCACATCCTCCGGCGCGACCGTCACCGACTGCCCGGGAGTCATAGCGACCTGCTGCCGCTCGAACGCCTCCTCCACCCTGATTCCCAGGATCCTCGCCGCACCATCGTCGGCCACGGCCACGGCGCCCATCTCGAAGGTCACGGTCGAACCGAACTCCGTGGGATTGAAGTAGGCAAAGATCGTGTCCCCCTGCTGCTGGATTTCATAGGGTGCGTGCCGGTTGCCCCCCTCCGTCACCAACGCCTGCGGCGCCAGGTAGAGCGTTGCCGGTGACGTGGTGTACTCCACCACCGTTTGCGATGCCGAGCGGAGCATGCTCGCCTCGAGCCGAACCCCGTCCACATCGGCCGTGCCGCTTGCTCGCTCGATGCGGTAGCGGTCAACATCTGCCGCAGGGAGAGTGAGTTCCAGGCTCCATTCGCCATTCACGTGCCGCAGATCCGCTCCATCTACGATCTCCAGGGCTTGCAAATGCAGGCCCACCGTTGGCCTCGTGCGGTTGCTTGCGTCCACCGGCGGCAGGTATACCAGCAACTCCCCGAGTGGGTTGGTCGCCGAACGTGCCGTGGTCTCCGCGAACGAAGTGTCGGTCAACCCATCCTGCGGCACCTGGACGCGTGCGGCTGACGTCACCCCGAGCTTCTCGTAGTCGATGGACGCCTCCATCCTGACGACCGTCTCGGAACCCGAGAAGAGCGCTCCAAGAACGCGCAGGTGGATCCCGGAATCGCTTGCCTCCGCTGATTGCGGGACCTCGTCCTGCCACTCTCGCGATGGGCCTTCCTCACCCCCGCCCGCGAGCACAGCGGCCCCGGCGATGACCAGCGCACCCACCAGGAGAACGCCTGCGGCCCACCTGGCTATGGGGCGGCGCATGATCACCGCGACCATGCCCGCTTCTCCAGTCTGGTCTCACTGAGGTCTCGGCCCATACCCGAACCCCCTGGATGGCTACCGATCAGTCGCTTCGGACCTACTCAGTACGTGCGAAGCAGTCCCAAACGCGGACGTCCTTGGCCCGTTGCTACCAGCTCATCCCCGAGTACTTCAGTGTAGCTGAACCTGTCTGCGCCCTGGTTCGGCACCCGGGCCCTCTCTCAGGCCTGCGACTCCTTGTGCCGCTCGTAGTTCTCCATCGCTCGCTGCACCATCGGCCGCCGTCGGCCCTCCGGCTTCTTCAGGGCGTATCCCGGGTCGGCCTCACCGCTCGACGACAGCATGTAGTTCGAGTGGGCCGCCTGGATATGGGCCCCGAACCCCTGCGTGTCCTGCACCTGGTTCACCGCCATCTTGATCATCCGTAGCTGGAACGGGTCGTTCTCCGCCACGCGGTGGGCGTACGCCATCGTCTCTTCGTCCAGCTTCTCCGGCGCAAAGATCCGGTCGACGTACCCCAGCTCCTCGGCCTCCTCAGCATCGATGAACCGGCTCTCGAAGAGGATCGCCTTCGCCTTCCGCGGGTGGATGTCCCACGGCACCGAAAAGTACTGGAAGTTCGTCGGCAAGAACTTGGCATCGCTCGCCGCAAACACCACGTCGCATGCCGATGAGATGATCCAGCCGCCGAAAATGCAGTAGCCCTGCACTGCCGCTATCGTCGGCTTGGGCACGTTTCGCCACCGCAGCGTCTTCGCCACGTTCAGTTCCCACGACCGCTTGTACCGTCCCCGGAGGCCCTCCTGGTAAGGCCGTGCCTCCTTGTCCGCCAGCTCTTCCGGCGTCCCCAGGTCATGTCCCGCCGAGAAGTTGTCGCCCGCGCCCATCAGCACAATCACGTTGACTTCGTCATCATCGCCCGCCCGCAGGAAGGCGTCATCCAGTTCCTCCAGCAGCACCCGGCTTTGGGCGTTCCGGTACTGTGGCCGGTTCAAGACCAGCCGGGCCACCTTCCCGTCCATCTCGTAGCGAATCTGTGTGTAATCAGGCATGTGCTTGCTCCTCAACCTGGTCGGGCGGTCCCATACCCGTGATGCCTGCGGCGACGAGTGCCGCGTACTCTTCCTCGCTCATCCCCAGGAATTGCTGGAATACCTCGAGGCTGTGTTCACCGTGCAGTGGCGCCGGCCGAATCGGCACCGGGTCGCTTCCACCAAACCGGAACGGGCTGGCCAGTTGCTGCATATGTCCCACCTCCACATGCTCTATATCCACCAGGATCCCCCGCTCCCGTGCCGAGACATCATCCGCCAGCTCCAGGCCATCCAGCACCGGCGCAGCGATCACCCCGGCCGTCACGAGGCTCTCCACCAGCGCGTCCCGATTCTGCCCGGCAGTCCAGGCTGAGAGCGCCGCGTCGAGGCTGGCCTCGCTGGATTTGCGCCCCGCGGCCGCTTGCCAGCCGTCTACGCCCTCGATGGCGCCACCGGCGACAGCCAGCAACGCTCGCCACTGCTCATCCGTCTCGCAGGCGATCGCGATCCACTGCTCGTCCCCGGCGCACCGATAGATGCCGTGCGGCGCAAATGTCGTGTGCCGGTTCCCCATCCGCGCCCGCTGGGTCCCGTTTCGCAGGTACTCCAACGCTGCATCTCCCGTATGGGCCAGGTTCGCCTCCATCATCGAAAGGTCGACGAACTGTCCCCGGCCGGTTCGGTCCCGGTATCGCAGCGCCGCCAGGATCGATGCCGCCCCGTAGTAGCCGGCGACCGCATCCGGGTACATCTGCCCCGAATTCATCGGCGGTCCGTCTTCGTACCCCAGCAGCGCCGACATCCCGCTGCTCGGTTCGATCGTCCCGCCAATGCCCGGCACATTCGCCCACGGCCCATCGTGGCCATAGGCCGAAAGGCTGCAGAGGATAATCCCCGGGTTAATCGCCCTCAGCACGTCGTGGCCGATTCCCAGGTTGCCCATCACCCGTGGCGAGAAGTTCTCCGCCACTACGTCAGCGTGCTTCACCAGATCGAGAAACACGTCCCGGCCGCGTTCTTCCTGCAGGTCCAGGGTCACGCAACGCTTGTTCAGGTTCACCGAGTTGTAGAGGAAGTGCGTGTTCCACGGGTGCTGAGCGGTTGGTATGGCATCGAGTTTCTCGCCCATCGGCCGTGAGGCTTCACCCCGCCACGAGTCGAACCGTTTTCGGACCTCCACCTGCACGATGTCCGCGCCGAGAAACCCGAGCAGTTCCGTGCAAAACGTCCCCGCCCAGGCCTGCGTCAGCACGATCCCCTGGATTCCTTCCAGCGGCCCCACTCGCCCGGACTTCGGCGCTGGGGATCGCCCCAGCAACGTTGGCCAGCGTGTTTCGCTCTTGTCCTCTCCCGGTCCGGGCGCACCCTTGCGGATCTCCCAGGGTGTCTCGCTCAATTTCGCCGGCGCACCGGGGAACACCTTGCCTCCCGGTGTCTCCTGCCAAAAGCCGCGTCCGGCCAGGTGTTCGTTCTCCGAAAGCTCTTCCATCGTCAGCACCGGACCGGCGACCACCCGCCGCGCCGCCAGCTCGTCGAAGAGATCGGATTTCTTCCACTTCGCCATCTGGGTTGTCACGCGTTCGATGTACTCGTCTTTGTGCGCCTGCCGGTACCACGAAGCTTCCCAGCGTGGGTCCTCTGCGAGGTCCGGCAACTCCAGCAAGTTCATCGCGTCCCGCCAGAACTGGGCCCGGCTGAGCGTCAGCGCGAAGTAGCCGTCCTTCACCGGTACCGGCCCGGCTAACAGGTCTCCGCTCTCTTTCCGCATCAGGGGCTCATCGGTGTACTGGGCGCGCAGGAACGCTGGTGCATAGGCCGCCAGCATCGCGTCCAGCGTCGAGACATCGATTTCCTGCCCCAGCCCGGTTATCTCGCGTTCGTGGAGCGCGGCCAGCACAGCGATGAAGGCCGCCACGCCGCCGCAGTACGAGGCCTGCCAGCCGCTCGGCTTCAGTGGCTCCCTCGACGCGAAACCGTTGATGCTCGCCCACCCCGAGCGTGCTGCCACCGAGAGGTCGTTCGCCGGTTGTCCGGCGAGCGGGCCCACTACTCCGTACGGCGTCACGTGCACCATCACCAGTCGTGCCGAGCCGATGTCTTCGTAGTGCAAACCGAGCGTCTGCAACTCCGCCGGGCTCGCCGACGACACGAGCACATGGGCCCGTCTCGCCAGGTCCACGAGCTCCCCTCGGCCCTCCGCCGTGGTGCGGTCGATTACCCGCGATCGCTTGTTCGCCAGCCAGTACTCCGCGGGGATGCTCTTTCCGTCGCTGTCGAGCGGCTCCAGCTGCCTGAGCGGGCTCCCACCCGGGGGTTCCGCCACCAGGACATCTGCCCCGAAATCGGCAAGCAGCCGGCTGCACCACGCACCCGCCGGTGTTGTTGAGATGTCCAGCACCGTCAGATCGTCGAGCGCTCGTTCCATGGTCCGGCAGTCTACCCTTCACCGCCTATCGCGGGAGTGCTGCCTGGCCTCCCCGCGAAGGGTATGGTTTGCTCCATAAACACAAGGAGCATCAAGGCCTATGGCAGCCACTATCAACAAGAATGGAGCCCTCGCCGGCAAGGTCGCAGTCGTGACCGGCGCCTCGCGCGGCATCGGAGAGGCAATCGCCCTCCGCTACGCCCAGGAAGGCGCGAAGGTCGTCGTCTCCGCCCGCACCGTCGAGGAGGGCGATCACATCCTCCCCGGCAGCATCAACTCCGTCGTCAAGCGCATCAAGGATGCCGGCGGCGAGGCTGCGGCCGTGAAGGCTGACCTCGGAAATGCCGCCGACCGCGAAAACCTCATCAAGGAAACGGAAAAAGCCTTCGGGCCCGTCGATATCCTCGTCAACAACGCGGCCGTCACCTACTTCATCCCGGTCGAAGACTTCCCCGAAAAGCGCCTCAAGCTCATGTTCGAAGTCCAGGTCTTCGGCCCTATGCATCTTGCCCAGCTCACCATCCCGAAGATGCGAGAACGCGGCGGTGGCTGGATCCTCAACATCTCATCCCACGCGGCACTGCATCCCCAGCTCGACGCCGCCGGCCGCGGTGGCACCGTCTACGGGATGTGCAAGGCCGCCCTCGAACGCTTCACCACCGGCCTCGCCGCCGAACTCCACCAGGACAAGATTGGCGTCAACGTCATCTCCCCCGGCCTCATCGCCACCCCCGGCGTTGTCCACCACGGCCTCATCAACGAGTCCAACAAGGACCGTGCGGTGCCGGTCGAGAACATGGCCGAAGCCTGTCTCCGCCTGGTCTATGGTGACCCCGCCGAGCTCAGCGGCCGCATCACCTACGCCGACGTCATGCTCAAGGAGTTCAACCTCAAACCCGCCGAACTCATCGCCTGAGAAGCTATCACCAACCCGTCGTGAGCCTCAAGGGTTCAATGCTCGGTCGGGCCGGTCCCGTACCACCCGGCCGAGCACCAGCTCCAGGGCTCGCGACGCCACTCCCGGCTCGCTGACCGCCAGCCTCCGCAATACCCTTCGGTCGCCATGCTCCGCTGTGGCCCGCACCTCTCCCGTTGTCACCAGTGAATGACAGACCACCCTGCCCGGCAGTGTGCGTCCCCTCCATATGTTCTCGCCATCAACTAACTCGCCCTTGCGGGGGATCCGATCCTGTCCCCTCACCGTCCTCCTCCGGCCACCACAAGCCCTGATTACTTCCGGTGCCGGGTATGAAACAGGGCGCCCGGCACATGCACTTGTAGGGTTCGTCCCACTCGGTGACGGCGCACGCATGCCGACGCTCTAAGTGAGTCCTGCATTAGTCCCGTTGCGACTCCGTCCTCCTTGAGCGGGGGACCGGCGTTTGGGCCCGGTCTCTCGCTCGAATCCCTCGACAAGTGAGGTACCCACATGGCAGCCAGTACTAGAACGCTTCTCGATGGCGCGGTAAGTCTCTCCCGACGACTCGTCGATGGTGCCATCGAGATGGAACAGCACCCCGCGCTCAGGCACCGGCCGGCACTCCGCGACCGGCTGGCGGACTCGGCTGCCGACTTCCTCGCTCTTGTCTATGGCGCCGACGCCAATGCCCACTACTCCGACTACCGCTCTCGAGTCGAGGCCTTGAACGAATTCCATGCGTCGAGGGATGCGTTGAGCCGCCTTCGCCACGTGCTCTCCGTTGTTCACTCGGAAGGAAACATCGACACAACCGAGCTGGTGAAGCAGGCGAATGAGCTCATGCCATTGCTGATTGCCGTCGCCCTCGCCCTTCGCGATAGGGACTGCTAGGAACGTCGCCGGCAATCTCGCGACCACTCCCACCACCAGCCCCGCCCTCAAACCGGCGTATGCTCCCTTCCACAACCTAAAGGGAGCAACCACATGTTCAAAGGCGTCGATCACGTCGTCATCGCAGTCAACGACATCGAAGAGTCCGTCGGCCGTTATGAATCCATCTACGGCATGAAGGTCAGCGACCGCAGCCAGTCTGAGCCCGCCGGCATGACCATGGCTTTCTTCCGCTTCGACGATAACTACGTCGAGCTCGTTTCCAAGCTTGGCGACGCTGGCCCGATCGCCAAACGCCTTGCCGACAAGGGCGAAGGTGTCCACCTCATCGCCATGAAAGTCGACAACCTCGAGGCCACGCTCACCGAGCTCCGCGACAAAGGCATCCGCCTCGTCGGCGACCCCGGCCCGGGCAACCCCGTAACCGGCCAGGTCTTCATCCACCCGGCGATGACCGGCGGTGTCCTCACCCAGCTCGTCGAGCGCTAGGACCGCATCATGCCGTTTCAGAGTACCCGTCCGCGTCGCAGTATCTGGATGTACGGCCTCGAGGCCGACGAGCCCACCGAGTCCCAGCGCCAGGAGCAGGCGGCCGAGTTTTCAAAGCGCATCGGCGCTGATGTCGAACTGCCTCCTATCCCCGTGGCTGAGGAGCTCGACCTCCGCAAACCCCGGATTACCCCTCCCTCATCTATCGAAGCCTTCTGCTTCACCGACAACTACGAGCGCGCCGTTCACCACAAGGGTGACCGCCTGGAAGAGATCCGAGGCGTTTTCCGCAATCCCCCCGACATCGTTGCCCACCCCCGCAACGAGCAGGAACTCGAAGCCGTCCTCACGTGGTGCTCCGACAATGGCCACGCCGTCATCCCCTACGGTGGCGGCTCTTCTGTCGTCGACGGTGTGACGCCCCCCGAAGGCCCCGACGGCATCGTTACCATCGACATGGACCAGTTTCACCGCGTCCTCGAAATCGACGAGACCAGTCGCGCCGCCCGCATCGAGGGGGGTGTTTACGGGCCGCACCTCGAGGATCAGCTCCGCCCCCGTGGCTACACCCTCCGCCACTTCCCTCAGAGCTTCACCATGTCCACCCTCGGCGGCTGGATCGCAACGCGCTCCGGCGGCCACTACGCCACCAACCACACCCACATCGACGAATTCGTCGAGTCCGTACGTATGCTCACGCCCAGAGGCTGGTACGAATCTCGACGCCTCCCCGGAGGTGGTGCCGGCCCCGATCCCAACCGGATCGTCGTCGGCAGCGAGGGTATTCTCGGCATCATCACCGAGGCCTGGATGCGCATCCAGAAGCGGCCTACCTTCCGCGCTACCGCCGGCGTCACTTTCGACAGCTACGAACAGGCCTACACGGCCACCCGCGAGGTCGCCCAGGCCAAGCTCTGGCCTGCCAACCTCCGCCTTCTCGACCCGCTCCTCGCACGGGACAGCGCGGGCCTCGATGGCAAGAAATCGCTCCTCGTCGTCGGCTTCGAGTCGGCCGAAGTGCCGCAGACCGAGATCATGATGCAGGCCATCGAAATCGTCCGTAACAACGGCGGCCACATCCCTGATGATGAGATCCAGATCTCCGGCGAAGGTAAACCTACCGGTCGCGGCGGTGCGGTGGGTGCCTGGCGTGATGCCTTCATCCCTGGCTTGGGCACCGTCTCGACCGGCGTCGGTATGGTCACCGGCACCTTCGAGACCTCCATCACCTGGGACCGCTGGCCCGCTTTCGATGCCGCGATGCGCGAGACCGCGCAGAGGGCTCTCAACGAAATCTGCGGCGGGGGCACGGTCAACTGCCGCTTCACCCACGTCTACACCGACGGTCCCGCGCCCTACTACACCTTTGCCGGCCGCTACAAACCCGGCCTCACCCAGAAGGACTGGATGGCCTTCAAGTCAGCGGTCTCCGATGCCATCATCCGCGAGGGGGGCACGATCACTCATCACCATGCCGTCGGCCGGCAGCATCGTCCCTGGTACGACCAGGAACGCCCCGACCTCTTCGCCGACGCTCTCCGCGCCGCCAAGAAGTCCCTCGACCCCAATGGCGTCCTCAATCCCGGTGTGCTCATCGACCCCTAAAAGGGATTGTCGATACGCCCCGATACCGAAGCTGGCACATCTGGAGCCCGGTCGTTAGATGACTGAGCTTGCGGGTTCGCCCTACTCTATCTCGAACGTCTCACAGACTTCGACAGAGCCGCCGCTCGCCAGGATCGGGCATCCCTTCGCCATCGCCACAGCCGCATCGATGCTGTCCGCTTTCACCAGGCTGTAGCCCGATACCGGGTTCACCCCACCGCCATCCGAGACCGACCCGTTCGCCGCGATAGTCTTCGCCATCCCCACGGGATTGCCACCGTCAACCACCGCATCGCCGAGGCCGCCGTACCAGGTCATCCAGGCCTGCATTACCTTCGCTCCCTCTTCCTCCGACTCCGGCATCCCGCCGCCATGGTATGCAAAGAGATAGTTCGCCATGTGTTGTCTCCTCCGGCCAAGAGTGTCTGACTGCCGGTGCGCCGCATCATGCCGGCCCCGCGTGCAAACCAGGTACCCGATCGTAAAGAAAACGTTAGCCATTCTTTCCGAAAGTGGGAAGTTACGCATAAAGGGATATGGCTTTCGTTCACCTGGTCGTTCCCCCTGCTCGAACAGCGCTTCGAACGATCACGCCGGCCTCGCCCGGCATCCGGCCGGTTCGAGACTGGCCGCTAAGCCGTTGGCTCGTCCGTGATCACGCCCGCCGCTTCCAGTGCATCGATCTCGCTGTCGCTATAGTCCCCCAGTTCCCTCAACACCTCGCGGTTGTGCTCGCCGAAACATGGTGCAGGCCCGACCGTCCTGAACAGCCGGTCCTGCAGCCGCCAGACAGGCCGTGTGCTGATCTGGGTTCCTGCAATCGGGTGGTCGTAGCTGGTAAACGCCTGTCGGGCCACCATCTGCCGGTTGCCAAGCAACATTAGTGGAGAGAGAACGGGCGTTGCCGCCACCCCGGCAGCCTGCAATTCGTCGGCCGCCGCCTCTGCTTCTCTCGTCGCTGTCCACTCCCCCACTACCTGATCGAGGGTCCCTTCGTCGGCCTTCCGCCCCGCCAGAGTGTCGTAGTCGGCGCGGTTCAGGCGGGGGTCGCCTATCAGTCCCTTCAGACGCTCCCACTGTTCGTCGTCTTCGCAGGCAATCGCCACCCAGGTGTCTGTGAGTTCCCGCACGATGTTCCCGGCGACGTCCGCCTGGTAGCGCCCCGAGTCATCGAGACAGCGGTAGACACCGTGGGGCGCCATCTGCAGGTCGCGGTTTCCCATCTGGCGCGGAATATCGATGCCGATTGAGGCCGCAACCATGTACTCGCCCACCATCCCGGTCAGGTTGTCCCGCTGTCGCAGCACGATGTGGCAGCCTTCACCGGTGTTCTCCCGGTGGAGGAGTCCGATTGCGGCCGCCCCGGCAGCAACGATCCCGGCATTGGGATCGCCGTAGCTGATGCCACTCCGGTGTGGTCCCTCACCTTCATATCCCTGGAGTGCCACCAGGCCGCCCATCTGCTCGATGCCCGGTCCGAAGCCAACGCGATTCGCTTCCGGGCCCGTCTGGCCAAACGCCGGCATCTGGATGAAGATGGCCCGCGGGTTGGCCTCGCGGATCACGTCCCAGCTCACCCCCAGCCGGTCCGCGACACCGACACTCCAGTTCTCCAGCACAATGTCCGATTTCGCCAGCAACCGCAGGAACGCTTCGTGGCCCTCAGGCTTATCCATCGCCAGGGCCATCCCTCGCTTGTTCCTGTTGTACTCGTTGAAGTACGCCGACTGGTCGAACCCCCGAGGCTCTTCGCTTCGCCCCACACCTCGCACGGCATCTGCGAAGTTCGGGCCCTCGATGTGGATGACGTCGGCGCCCATGTCTGCCATGAACCGTGCCGCGTAAGGCCCCGCCCACACCTGTGAGAAGTCGAGCACCCGCACGCCATCCAGCAGCGGCTTGCGCTGGCCGCTCACCGGAACTTCCTCGCGGGAATCGCCGCCGTGTGTTGGCCCAAGCAATTCGCCTGTGTGCTCGCCCAGCAGCGGAGCCCGCGACTGCACCGGCAACACGTCGTCGAGTGTGAACGGCATACCCGGTACCTTGTGCTCCCCGAGTACCGGGTGCTCCAGCGTCTGCCAGAACCCCTGGTGCTTCAGTTGCGCGTTCTCCAGCAGATCCTCGGGAGTCGCTACCAGGGAGAACGGCGCCCGCTGCCTCCCCGCTTCCGCGAAGATCTCGGCTGCCGTCCGTTCCGCCGCCCATTCACCAATCAATACCTGCACGACCTCGTTCATCTCCGGGTTCAGCAACAGGTTCAGGAATGCCGGGTCGTCTGCCAGTTCCGGGCGGCCGATGCACGCATAGACGGCCCCTGTCTGGCGTGCCATCGCGCTCACACCCACCCAGCCGTCGGCACAGGCGTACATCCCCCAGATCGCCCGAAGCTGGTTCCCCGCCCGTGACGCATCCGAGCCGCGCACCATTGCCGCTGGTCCGAATCCCTCAAGGCATGCGTTCTGCACTTCCTGCATCGAGATGTCGAGGTGATCCCCCGGTTCGCCGCGCTTCACTGCCACCAGTGCCGTCGCCACGGAGGAAAACACGTGCAGTCCAGCCTGGTAGTCGGCCTGGTATCCGGCTGTCTTCATTGGGGGCTTGTCTTCGTCGCCCGTAACCATCATCTGACCGCCGGCCGCAAACGCAGTCAGCGGTGTCGAGAGCCATCCCGCCTGGGGCCCGTCCTGGCCGTACGGCGTTACCGAGCAGACGATCAGCGCCGGGTTCGCCTTGCGGGCGGCCGCAAGGTCCAGCCCCCGCCGGGCCCACCACCCTGGCGCATGCGATTCGATCACCACATCGGCCGGCGCCACAAGTGCAGTGAGCGCTTCAATGCCTTCGCGGGTGAGCGGGTCCACCGCCACGCTGCGCTTGCCCGTGTTCAGGTAGCCGAACAGGATGCTTCCGTCCGCACTATCTCCCACCCGTGGCAACCGGTGCCGGGTCGGGTCGCCTTCTGGCGGCTCGACCTTGATCACGTCCGCCCCCCAGGCGGCCAACATCTTTGCCCCGTAAGCACCCGCGACACCGTTGCTCAGGTCGATGACGCGGACGCCGTGAAGCGGCACGGGACCCGCCTCTGATGCAGTTGACATCCTTGACTTCCTCCGAATCTCCGGAATGATACAGCCCCGTCGAACCTTCGTTCAGGGCCCGCAGCGTTTCCGGCCCGATACGGTAAAACCTCCTCTTCAAGAGGGCTCCATGAACCGACTGCTCATTGCCAACCGTGGCGAGATCGCCATCCGGATCGCTCGCGCCGCTGCCGAACTCAAAATACCGGCTGTTGCAATCTTTGCCGAAGATGACCAGGCCTCCCTTCACGTCCACAGTGCCGATGCGGCGGTCGCACTCCAAGGTTCAGGCGCGAAGGCTTACCTCGACATTGACCAGGTCGTTCGACTCGCCGTCGAGCACGCCTGCGATGCCGTCCATCCCGGTTATGGCTTCCTCAGCGAAAACGCCGGCTTCGCCCGTGCCTGCGAGGCCGCAGGGATCACCTTCGTCGGGCCTGCTGCCGCTGCCCTCGACCTCTTCGGCGACAAGGGGACGGCCCGCGACCTGGCTGAGCGATCGGGTGTTCCCGTCCTTCGCGCCTCAAAGCCTGATTCGACAGCCGATGATGTCGCTGCCTTCTTCGAGTCGCTGGATGGCCGCCCGATTGTTATCAAGGCTATCGGCGGGGGCGGCGGTCGTGGCATGCGGGTCGTCGAATCCTCCGACGCGATCGCCGATGCCCACAGGCGCTGCCAGTCGGAAGCCAGGGCCGCCTTCGGAAACGGCGCTGTCTACGCCGAGGAACTCGTAGCCCGCGCTCGCCATATCGAGGTCCAGGTCATCGCCGATGCCCACGGCGCCGTCAGCCACCTTGGCGAGCGTGACTGCAGCATCCAGCGCCGTCACCAGAAGATCGTCGAAATCGCCCCCGCCCCTTCATTACCGCAATCGCTCCGTGAAGCCATCTGGAAAGCGGCCATGGATCTGGCGATCGCAGGGAACTATCGCGGTGCCGGCACCTTCGAATTCCTCGTCGATGCGACAGATCTTGACGCCGGCCGCTTCGCCTTCATCGAGGCGAACCCCCGCCTCCAGGTCGAACACACCGTCACCGAGGAAATCACCGGCGTCGACATCGTCCAGGCCCAGCTCCGGATTGCCGACGGTGCAACCCTCGCCTCCCTCGGCCTCGATGCGCCTCGCACGACCTTCCGTGGTTTCGCCATCCAGGCCCGCGTCAACATGGAGACGATGTCTGCCGATGGCCAGGCCCGCCCCAGCAGCGGCACTCTCACCGAGTTTCAGCCGCCAACCGGCCCGGGCCTTCGCACCGACACGTTCGGCTACGCCGGCTACAAGACGAGCGCCCGCTACGACTCACTGCTCGCCAAGGTCATTGCCCACACCGACGGCGATTTCCCGCGGACGCTCGCCAAGGCCTCCCGTGCCCTCGGCGAATTCCGCATCGCCGGCCTCCAGACGAACATCCCGTTCCTCCGCGCCATCCTCGCCGCGCCCGAGATCGTCGCCGCGGAGATGTACACCCGCTATATCGATGACCACGCCGCCACGCTCGTCGAGGCAGCGGCAGCCTACGTACCGGCCGAAGCACCCGCCACAGACAGCGCCCGGGAGACCTCGACTCCCGGGCAGCACCGTCTCGCCGGCGTCCGCGTCGATGCTTCCGATCCACTTGCAGTCCTCACCTACGGTCAGCAGGAGTCTGTCTCCCGCCGTTCGTCATCCACCGCCGCCGACGAGAAGCCACCCGAAGGCATGGTCGCCCTTCGCTCTCCTCTCCAGGGCACGGTTGTCAGCATCGCAGCCGCCGCCGGGGACACAGTGCGGGCCGGGCAGGTCCTCGCCGTCATGGAGTCGATGAAGATGGAACATGAGATCCGCGCCGATACCGGCGGTGTCGTCCGCGATGTCTCGGTCGAAGCAGGCGACACGATCGTCGAGGGCATCACCCTGCTCCTCATCGAACCCCTGGAAGGTGCCGACACTGAGGCAGTGGTCGAAGAGGAGGTCGACCTCGACGAGATCCGCCCCGACCTTAAGGAAGTCGTCGATCGCCGCGCCACTACCCTCGATGCCAACCGCCCGAATGCTGTCGCGCGTCGCCGCCAGAAGAAGCAGCGCACTGCCCGCGAGAACGTCGAGCACCTGGTCGATCCGGGCACCTTTGTCGAGTACGGCCAGCTCGTCCTCGCCGCTCAGCGTCGCCGTCGCTCCCTTGAGGAGCTCATCGAGAAGTCGCCCACCGACGGCATGATCACGGGCGTCGGCAGCGTCAACGGCCACCTCTTCCCCGACCCCATCAACCGCTGTGCTGTGATGGCCTACGACTACACCGTCTTCGCCGGCACCCAGGGCAACCAGAACCACCGCAAGACCGACCGCATGATCGACATCGCCGAAAAGGGCCGAATGCCCATGATTCTCTTCGCCGAAGGTGGTGGTGGCCGCCCCGGCGACACCGATGGCATCGGCGTCAGCAGCCAGCGCACCTTCTCCCGCTTCGCCCAGCTCTCCGGTCTCGTCCCGATGGTCGGTATCACCAGCGGGCGCTGCTTCGCCGGCAACGCCTCACTTCTCGGTTGCTGCGATGTCATCATCGCCACCGCTGACAGCAACATCGGCATGGGCGGCCCGGCGATGATTGAGGGCGGCGGCCTCGGTGTCTACGCCCCCGAAGATATCGGTGGCATGGATATCCAGGTCCCCAACGGCGTCGTCGACCTTGCCGTCGAAGATGAGCACGAAGCCGTCGAAGTCGCGAAGCGGTACCTCTCCTACTTCCAGGGCCCTATCCCCACCTGGGAAGCACCTGACCAGCGCAGGATGCGCCGCATCGTCCCCGAAAATCGCCTCCGCGTGTACAACGTCCGTGACGTCATCGAGACCCTCGCCGACAGGGATTCCGTGCTCGAACTGCGCCCCAACTTCGGCGTCGGCATGCTCACCTCGCTCATCCGCATCGAAGGGCGGCCGGTCGGTGTCATCGCCAACAACCCCGTCCACCTCGGCGGCGCCATCGACAGCGACGGTTCCGACAAGGGCGCCCGCTTCATGCAGCTCTGCGACGCCTTCGACATCCCCCTCCTCTACCTCTGCGACACCCCCGGCATCATGGTCGGCCCCGACATCGAACGGACCGCGCTCGTCCGCCACTCCAGCCGCATGTTCCTCGTCGGCGCCAACCTCACTACACCGTTCTTCACCATCATCCTTCGCAAGGCCTACGGGCTCGGCGCCATTGCCATGGCCGGCGGCAACTACAAGGTGCCCATGTTCACCGTCTCCTGGCCCACCGGCGAATTCGGCGGCATGGGCCTCGAAGGCTCCGTCAAGCTCGGCTACCGCGAAGACCTCGCGCGCATCGAGGATCCCACCGAGCGCCTCGCGAAATACGAAGAGATGGTTGCCCGCGCCTACGAAGGTGGCAAAGCCCTCAACCAGGCCTCCATGTTCCACTTCGACGACACCATCGATCCCGCCGACTCCCGCTACTGGCTTGCCAGCCTCCTCAAGTCTCTCCGCACCGAACCGAGGACGGCCAAGAAGCGCGCCAACATCGACGCCTGGTAGGACGCGAGTGATGAGGGGAAAGGGATGCTAGTTCTTGCCGCGGAACGAGCGTATCGAAGCCGGGACCGATATCCACAACACGACCAATGCCACTACCGCCCCGAGGGGCGAAACAAGCTGTTCCACGTAGTCCAATGGCGACTTCTCTTCGTGCGGCCAGAGCGTGTAGTTCTTCCGGCCGGTTTGCCAGTCGAGATACGCCTGCACGGACTTGACATCGCTTCGGCTCAATTCCACCTCGGCGACGATCGGTGTAGGTTTGCCGTGCTCGACAATCAGGTCTGATTCAACGGGAATCGCCTCTCGCTCACCGTCCCCATAGAAGACCAGCAGAGAGACCGCCAGCCGGTCCGTGGGGATGCCGTCGTTTGATGCCTCAAGGTCCAGGTGCACCGTGCCATCGCCGTCGACTTCGGTGTCGCCGGTCAGGTCGATGCTGGCCGGGCCAAGCGGCCACGCAACCACCTCCGACTCCCGAAGCACAGTCACCGTTCCGGTAGCCTCGGGCGCGAGAGACAGATCGAGTTCCACCGAGATGGTGTTGGTCCCGGGCTGGATGCTGGGGATGGTTGCAAGGTTGGTGGATGCTAGCTGGAGTCGGGAGGTGTACTGGATGCCGGCGCTATACCCCCAGACCGCATCAACGAGCGACCAGTGGACGACGTCGCTCCCGAAGGGACTCCGGCGGCTCACCTTTAGTTGGTATACGGCATGACCGTTCCACTTGACGTAAAGGTAGCCAATCTCTTCCGGTGCCAGGCCGATGTCCCAGATGTAGGAAGGTTTCACTCCGTACCAAGTGGGGTTGCCCTGTTCCGCGTCCGCCGGGAGTTGGACCTTGATCGCTGCTGCCCGATGTCCTCGGTTCAATGTTGCGTCGGATTCCCAGCCCACACTCCCGAAGGTCAGTGACTCGTTGACTTCCAGAGGCTCCTGAGCGACCGCCGTCGCCGTTGTGGAGTACGCCGCCACGAGCGCGATGAGGAACACAACTAACGGCCGCGGCATCACGGTACTTCGACGAAGCTGCCATACCCGGACGAGGCGGTGTAATGGTCATGGCCGCCGTACTCGTCCCAATGTCCGGCGTCGTAATTGTAGAAGTTCTTGCTGCTGGCCGTGTCCCAACCAAGGCTCGACGAGAACCGATTCCTCCACCATGTTTCCTGAGTTTCCGTGCTGTAGTATTCTGTGCAGTTGTATGTGCCACCTCCTTCATAGTCGAGATGGACAGTACCAAAGATATAGTAGCCCCAAATCGAGTTGTAATTGCGATCGACTGTATCGTTGGCATACAACCTGATGTGATTGGCACCGTATAGGCAGTAATTTGCTTGCTTCTTGCCGCCATCTCCATCCCAGCCTGTGTATGGAAACTGGGCTCCGTCATCATAGTAGAAACCTTGGATGCTCCCGGGCGAGCATGCTTCAGGCGATATTGTAGGATCGCCTCCGCACCCGTCTATCTTGTCCTTCACCTTGTCTATTTCAGCGTTGTCATTGAAAATGAACCGGAGTGGCCAGTCGACGTTTGTGCTCACCGCCGACGAGCTCTTGAAGTCGAAATTGTAAAACCCGTCACCTTCAAAGCTGTCGATCCATCCAAGCGTGTCCGTTTCCTGCGCCTGTGTTCCAGGTGCCGTAAAGATATTCAGAGTGACGGCGGAAATGAGGTACGCGGCCGAGACAACGGCCAACGTGATTGGTACAAGCTTGCTCATGATCGCTCCTTAGATGGTTGGGACAAAACGCACGGCCCGAGCAGGCACACGGTTAGTTCTCACGGTCTTCGAACCCCGGTGGACACGGTTCCAACGTAGGCAGCAATGGGCCTTCAGGGGGGATCAATGAGGTTCCCCCGACGAGGAGCG
>JAGQGZ010000190.1 GCA_020432105.1 Dehalococcoidia bacterium
TTGCCCCGCGACCCGAAGCCTTTAGGGTACTGTCTATCGTGCAGTCCTCATAGGTTGCCGGATCGCCGGGGTCAGCGATGCCGGCGCCGAGGCCCATGGAGGCATACTCCCGCGCCCGGCCCTCCCTCACGGCGTTTACGAGACCGGGATCGCCGTGATCGACGAAGAACCAGAAAGGGGCTGTCTCGCCCCACTCTTCTCCCATGAAGAGGAGCGGTATGTAGGGGGAGAAGATCACCGCCGCTGCCGCTAGCTTGAGGGATTCGAAGTCGACAAGAGTGGACAGGCGGTCCGACCGGGGACGGTTGCCGACCTGGTCGTGATTCTGAGAAAAGACCACCATCCGTGACGGTTCGATGTGTGCCGATGGCCGCCCGTGGCGGCGGCGATAGAACTCGCTGTAGTCCCCCTGGAGCCGGTAGCCGTCGAGGTAGCAGCGTGCCAGCGCACCAACGTCGCCGTAGTCGATGTAGTAGCCGTCGCGTTCCCCCGTCAGGAGGCTGTGGAGGGCGTGGTGGAAGTCATCGTTCCATTGACCATCGAGGCCCCGCCCCCCACTTTCGACCGGCTCCACATAGCGTGGATCGTTGAGGCTGGTCTCGGCAATCAGCCGCATGGTTCTTCCTAGCTCAACCTCTGCAACGGCCACGCGGGTAGAGAGTTCTTCCAAGAACGAAACAGCATTGTGGGCATCAAGGATTGCGTGGGCAGCATCGAGCCGGAGGAAGTCAATATGCGCCGCTTCCATCCAGAAGATCGCGCTTGAGATAAAGAACTCTCGCACTTCATCGCTGCCCGGGCCATCGAAATTGAGCGCGGCCCCCCAGGGGGTCCGGTAGTCGTCCGAAAAGTACGGCCCGAACTGCGGTGCGTAGTTGCCCTCGGGTCCGAGGTGGTTGTGGACCACATCGAGGCCCACCGCGAGCCCCAGGGCGTGGCTGGCGTCGACTAGCCTCTGAAGACCCTCAAGTCCGCCGTAGCTGTGTTGAACGGCATATGGATAGGTTCCGTCGTACCCCCAGTTCCGGGTACCGGGAAACTGGGCAACCGGCAGGAGCTCGATGGCGGTGACGCCGAGTTCCTTCAGCCGCGGTAGTTCGGGAATCACGTCATCGAAGGTGCCGCCCGGCGTGAACGTGCCGACGTGAAGCTCGTACACCACGGTGTCCTCAAGCGTGAGACCCTGCCACTGCCGGTCTGTCCACGCGAAGGAAGTATCCACGACCGCCGACGGCCCGTGAACCCCATCCGGCTGAGACCGGGAGGCGGGATCCGGCCAGGCTTCGCCACCGGGGAGCACATAGCGGTAGCGGGTCCCTGCGGTCGCGTCTGCTTCAAGTTCGAAATAGCCGGCCGAGACCGGGCGCATGGCTATCGGCGGTGCATCTTCCAGCCTCAATGAGAGGGAATCGTGGGTTGGCGCCCACACCCTAAACAGTGATCTGCCGCGAGCCAGCAGGTGGGCTCCGGGCCCGAATGCCGTCGGCGTCATTGACGTCTGAAGAAAAGCGCGCCGAGAGGCGGCAACTGCATCGTCAAGGAGTGGTAGTGGTCGTGATGCGGAACGGGGACCGAATCGACATGGCCCATGTTGCCCTGACCGCTGCCACCGTACTCCACCGCATCACTGTTGAAGATCTCCAGCCAGCGTCCGGCTTCGGGCACCCCTATCCGATGATTCCCGCGTGGAACCGGCGTGAAGTTGAAGACGGCAAGAACGGATGGCGCCCCGGAGTCCGAGTGACGCAGGAAGGCCATGGTGCTGTTGTCGGCATCGTTTGCCTCGACCCACTGGAAGCCGGCGGGGTCGCAGTCGAGTTCGTGGAGCGCGGGCTCATCGCGGTAGAGGCGATTGAGGTCGTACAGTGCCCGGCTCAGCCCAGCGTTGAAGGGCTGGTCGGCAGCATTCCAGTCCAGCTCGGCGTCGTGATTCCACTCCCCGGCCTGGCCGAACTCCGATCCCATGAAGAGCAGCTTCTTTCCGGGCTGGGCATACATGTAGGCGTAGAGGAGTCGAAGGTTCGCCATCTTCTGCCAGGCATCTCCCGGCATCTTCTGAAGCATCGAGCCTTTTCCATAAACGACCTCGTCGTGCGAGAGCGGCATCATGAAGTTCTCGCTGAATGCGTACACCGAGCGGAAGGTGAGTTCTGCGTGGTGATGGCGGCGGTAGATGGGATCGCGGGCGAAGTACTGGAGTGTGTCGTGCATCCAACCCATATCCCACTTCATCCCAAAGCCGAGTCCACCAAGGTAGGTCGGCCTCGAGACCATGGGCCAGGCCGTTGATTCTTCGGCGATGGTCTGGACACCGGGGAAACGATCGTAGACCGCTATGTTCAGGTCGCGGAGGAAGTCCAGGGCTTCGAGATTCTCACGGCCGCCGTGTTGGTTGGGGATCCACTCGCCGGGTTCGCGAGAGTAGTCCAGGTAGAGCATGGAGGCGACGGCGTCGACCCGGATGCCATCGATGTGGAACTTGTCGAGCCAGTACATGGCACTACTGATCAGGAAGCTGCGTACCTCATTGCGTCCGTAGTTGAAGATCAGGCTGTCCCAGTCCTTGTGAAGGCCCTGGCGAGGATCCTCATGTTCATAGAGGTGGGTGCCGTCGAAGAAGCCGAGGCCGTGCTCATCGGTGGGGAAGTGGGAGGGAACCCAGTCTAGGATCACGCCGATGCCCTCCTGGTGGAGCCGGTCGACGAGAGCCATGAACTCCGCTGGCGAGCCGTAGCGGCTGGAGGGCGCGAAGTAGCCCGTGGTCTGATAACCCCAGGACCCGAAGAAGGGGTGTTCCATGACCGGCAGGAACTCGACGTGCGTGAATCCATGGCGCTGGACGTGTTCGATAAGAGGCTCCGTGATCTCGGAATAGGAGAGCGACCGAAACCCGTCCTCATGGACGCGCCGCCAGGAGCCGGCATGGATCTCGTAGACAGACATTGGCGCACGGAGCGAGTTCCGAGACTCCCGGCTTTCCATCCAGGCCGCGTCATCCCAGGTGTAGTCGAGACTGGCAACGCGAGACCCCGTGGCCGGGGGCACCTCGGCGGTGAAGGCGAAGGGGTCGGCCTTGTCAACGTGATATCCGTTATGTCTTGATACAACGTGGTACTTGTAGGTTTCGCCTTCCCCGACCTTCCCAACGGTGCCTTCCCAGATTCCCGACGATTGGACCGGCTCGAGGGGGTTGGCTTCGCTATCCCATCCGTTGAAGTCGCCGATGACCGAAACGCTCGCTGCATTCGGCGCCCAGACGGCGAACCGGGTACCCGACCCGGTGAGGTGAGCTCCCAGCTTTTCGTAGAGGGAGCGATGCGTACCTTCGTTGAAGAGATGGATGTCGGTGGGGGTGATGCCGGCCGTCGGGGTCAAGACTTACCTCCTCGAGAGGACATCGATTGGGAGAGCTGGCGTAGTTCGGGCAACGCGGGCAGTTGTTCCAGGCTATAGCGATGCCTGCCGCGCCAGTTTGGCGCCTCGCCAGAGGTACCGGGCAGGTTCTGCGGACGCGTTTCGCCCCAGACATCCTCAAGGGTGACCATGACCGTCCGGGCTGGAGAACCGGCAAGCCACCGGTGTGCATGGTTGGCGATGACTGCCGGCTCACCATCGAGCGGCGCGCCGACCGCACTTGCAAACGATTCCCGCCGATCGGCCGAGGATTGCTCCCAGTATGCCGCGAACGGAGGCATGTCATGTGTGTTGAGGCTGGCGACGGAGGACTTCTCGGGGGTGGGAAGCGGTGACGTGCGCCCTATCCGAAGCTCGGTCTGGGCTACGTACATCCGCTGCAAGCCGTGCGCTTCCATCGACTCGCGTACCTCCGGCGGCACCGTCCCAAGGTCTTCGCCAACTATCGGAACACCGTGGTGATACGACTCCAAACACAACACTGCGTACAGCTCTTCGGCGGGGTAGTTCACGTAGATGCCCTCTTTTGCGCCCATCCCGTGCGGGACCCAATAGAGACGGTGCAGGCCCATGACGTGGTCGATCCGGAGCATGGAGGCCACCGCCATGTGGTGACGCAGGGCGTTGATGAGGGGACGGTATCCCTGCTCGCGAAGCGCAGCCGGGAGCATGGGCCGAAACCCCCAGTCCTGGCCTGCGCGCTGGAACCCGTCCGGCGGGGCCCCCACATTCATTCCCTCAGCGAACAGTCCCTGTCCATCCCAGGCATCGAAGCCATCCGGATGCACTCCCACGGGGTAGTCGAGGTAGAGTCCCACGCCGTGGTCGCGGAGGTGGACAGCCGCCGCGTCGATCTGGGTGGCGGTGAGCCACTGGGCGAAGAGGTGATAGCGGTACTCGTCTCGATCGATGGCTTCCATGTCGATCGTTCCGCTCCGCTGGGGTTCAGGCCACGCCTGCCAATTGGTGCGCGACCGTCGCTGGAATGCACGGAAGCGAGCGTAGCGTTCGACATGTGGGTGGCAGGCCGCGTACGCCTCAACCTGGGGCCAGGGGGCGCCGGGCGCCCGGAGCTGTGTCTCGATCGCCTCACGCTTGCGTGCCGCGACCGACCGGTAGTCCACCAGCGCTTCGCCCCGGAGGCCCTCGGGACCGGCAGGTGGGAGGCCTTCCGGCCTGGCGTAGAACTCGTTCCAGCAGGTCCGGCTCACGGGTGCGTAGGGACTGGGCTCGAACGGGTCGTCGAGGAAGGACGCGAGGAGCGGCAGGGTGCCGACGAAGCTTGCGCCTTCGCGGCACATGAGTTCGCCGAAGTCCACGAGGTCCAACAGATCG
>JAGQGZ010000191.1 GCA_020432105.1 Dehalococcoidia bacterium
CAACCACCCTGACATTCGCCCCATCGAACTTGCGCCGGAGACTCTCGGCCAGCGGGTGGTCGATCTCGACGGCAGTCAACGCCGCCACGCGCTCTCTCAGCCACTCCGTCGTCACGCCTCGCCCGGGCCCGACCTCCAGGGCATGGTCACCGAAATCGACGCCCTTCGTCAGGCCCGGCAGCAACGTTTCTTGCGCCCGCGTCCGCCAGCGCCCCGAACCGCAGTACCAGCGGTGGTAGATATTCATGGCGCGGATGATCGTCGAGAATCCCCGTCGGCGCAATCACACCTCGCGAGCCAGTGAACGCTAACAGCGTGCCCATGCCTCCGCCAGCCGGGTCGAGTCGCGGCGAGTCTGCGGCGGGCCCGGAGGGTGCGCGTTGGCCAGGACGAATTAGGTCCGGCTGGCGGAGACCGGGAAAGTCGAGATGCAGTTCGCAGCGTCGGTGTAGGTGTTTTGACCGCTCAATGTGGCGCCGTCGTTGCTGGATGTGAGCTGATAAGTTTCGGGCTCGGGTCCCGCGAGCGTTAGGCTCACCGTAAGCGTCCCGTTGTCGTAGCTCCAATTACCTGTGCTGAGGTGCTGTGCCTGTGCCAGGGTCGCCGTGCCGTCAGGATGAAGCGTGAGAGTAATCGTGTCGCTGAAAGCACCGTAGCCACAGCCGCCCGCCGGTGCACCGAAGGTGGCGTTGTAGATGTGGGTTCCGGCCACGATGTCGGCCGGGTCCGGTGTGGGCGAAGCCGGCGGGGTCGAAGAAGGAGTTGCTGTTGGTGTCGGCGTGGTTGCAGGTGTCGTTGGCGTTGCGGCTGGGGCCGCGGGAGATGCGATCGCAGTCGCCGTCGTCGCGACGGTGGCGGTAGAAGCAGGCTGCGCCGGAGCGGAGGGTGTCACGGCGATGACCGGCACCGACGGTGTCGCTGATGGTTTTGGGGTTGCGCGAGTGGGCACTTCGGTTGGTTGAACCGACGTTGGCGAGCTCGCCGGAGTTGCGGCTCGTTTGATGAGGAACGGCCCCAGATGCACTGTTGATGTCCAGTTGCCAGCGGCGTCCTGCGTTCGCAGGTGGAAATACCATGTACCGTCCGGGAGTTCGTCGCTGACGACCGACCCAGCATCCCCGGCGATATCGATGGTCTCGTCGGGCAGTCGCCTGGGGCCGTTGTCAAAGGCCACCGAATATCCCCGCGCCCCTTCGATGGGCGTCCAGGTAACGACGATCCGATCCTCATCTGATCGCTGGCCGATGGTGTGACTGGTGCTACGAATGTCCCCCGGGTCCTCGGGCATGCCAACGTCCTGGTTGCTAAACGGCCAGAGAGCGAGGAGCACCATGAAGAGCGTCAACCCCGCCGCAATCCCGGCCACACCGAGGACCCGCGTGCGAATGGGTGTCGCCCACCAGCGGTCGGTCAGCCGGCAGGAGAAGCTCGGCGAAGTCCCTGGCGGCGTCTCCGCGAGTCTTCGAGAAACCCCGTCGAAGATCTGGTCGTGCAACGCCGCATCAAGCGGGATTGGCGCCAGGGCAGCGAAGATTGCGGCCGGTGCGGTGAGCCGCCGCCGCCGTTCCTGGCAGGTCTCACACGAGCGTGTGTGCTTGGAGATTGCCCTGCGGGCGCGTGGGGTAAGGCCTTCGTTGCCGATCCGGCGGACTACTTCGTCGAGATCAGTGCACTCTCCGCGTCGACGCCTGAGCAGTTCGTCTGCTACCGCCTCTTCCACCGCCGCGCGCAGCCGCGATAGCTTCTTATAGACGTTCTGGGTGGCAACTCCCAGCTCTCCAGCTATTTCCTCTGCCGAGAGGTCCTGCCGGAGGTGCATATCGAGCAGCGCGTAGTCCTTGGACTTGAGCGCTTTGGCGGCAGCCCAGACTAGCTCCGCCATCTCCGCATCGCGAAATGCGCCTTCGGGGTCTTGGTATCGCGATTCATCAATGCGGTCGTACGGCGCGTCCCCTTCGCCGGGAACCAGACTTGAAATCCGCCGCCGGCGGCGGATTTCATCGATGGCTTCGTTGCGGGCGATGGTGAAGAGCCAGGGCCGAACGTGCTCTGGGGGGTCCCGCCGTTGGAGGCTGCCCCAGGCTTTCAGGAACGTTGCTTGGACCACGTCGGCCGAAGCGTCCGCGTCCCGGACTGTTCGTTTGGCGAAGTCAAACAGTCGCGTGGAGTATCGGTCATAGAGCTCGGCGAGTGCTGCTTCGTCGCCGGCAGCGACATCTCTCGCCAGTTCGGCATCCGGGACCTGTTCAGTGCTGCTCATGGACTCGTCGGATTGTACGAGGGGTATGCAAGCCGGCTTCCTGGCGCCGTATGGTCGCCGTTTCGGGTCGGCTGGTGGGAGGAGCCGCACCGGATCCGCTGCGTGTGTAGGTCGCAACCAGTTCACGACGGCGGCGCAGTCCGAGGCCGAAGAGCACGGAGGTGCCGAATGCGACAAGGAGTGCGCCGCCGAAACCTGCAACCGCACCGCCGGCCATTCCGAACGGCCCGGCAATGGCTGCCGCCGCGTAGACCCAGGCACCGGGTCTTATGGACCGCTCTTCGCGGGACTCTAGGACCCAACCCTGCCCCCGGAGCATCGCGGCATCTGCAGTGAAGTCCTCCGTTCGGGTCTTTCCGGGGTGGATGCGCGTGAGTTGTCTTGCCTCGTCATGTCGTCGGTGGTCGCTCATGTCTCAGCTCCGCTCGTGTAATGCGCGGATAGCGCTCATGAAAGGAACGAAGCTGTGCAGATTTCCTGACTGCTTTCTGCGGGCGAGGAATTCTCAGGAAAAGTGGTCAGCTTTCCCGGCCACCTCCGTTAAGGACGTGACATCGGCGCGGAAGCGCCCATAGAGGAGAAGGGAAATGCCACGAACACCAACAACTGACGATCTTCGCCACCTCGACCAGGTCATCGAGGCCGCCCGAGAGGCCGCTCGGGGGGGCGGACCGCATCGACGAAGTCTCCGACCAACTCAACGATCTAGCCCGGGAGGTCGATCGACTTCGTAGCGACCCGAGGGCCCTCAACGGGGAGTCCTATGGCAACCTGTTGGTCAGAATCGTCGAAACATTCCCCGGGAACCTGCCGCTTCCGAAGGCTGTCATCGAAGCACTGAAGTTCGCCGCTGAAGTGCTGGGCAAGGTCTTCGCCCACTTCATCGACATAAAGCTTGCCGACATGCGTCGGGCATTCAAGCGCGGAATGCAGGTCCCCGACGTTGTCGGTGGAGACAGGGACCCGGGCAAGGTTGCGCGTGGAGTCACCATGGTTCGGCTGGAGCAGTTGTACCTGCTCTGGTGGTATCAGCAGGGCATGCCGGCCGGTGGCCCGGTGGACGACGCGGGTGGCGAGGCCGACCAGGATGAGAAAAGCAATGAATCTGAGGACCCTTCCAAGTCGGACAACTCCGACCTGGAGCCCACACCTCCTCCTGTTCCCCGTCGGAATCTGCTCCAGCGATTGATCGAGTTCTTCGAGAACCTTTTCAGCAGTCGCCCTGCAGCGACCATTGTTGGCGGCGCGACCGTCGCGACCGCTCTCTATGCTCTTGGCGCCGGCCCGGCATGGTTCGATCGAGAAGGCCACGATGCCCTTGTCGTTGTTGGTCAGGTTGGACACGTCTCCGAGCAGCAAAGTGCCATTCGCGCGAGTGTGGGAGAACGCGGGCTACGGGCGAACGATCCCGGGGCCAACCCGGTCGAAGTTGGACCGGAAATAGAAACATCTTCGGCGGCGCCTACCCGGCCGGAGAACGACAGCACCAGCAACGACGGTAGCTCGAACATGACCGGTTCAAGCAACCTTGCCACATCGGGTCCGGGTGCCGCCACGAATTCGGGACCGGCACCAGAAGTGCCCGCCGTGACGTCCTCGGAAGCCACGGCGCCGGTTTTCCGGGAAGACACGCAGAACCAGTCGACCGCGGGAAGCAACAGCGCCGTTGGCTCACCCGAAGCGGCATCCGACACCGGTCAGGGCGAGCCGCCTGCGTTGGGGACGAATGGGGATGTCTCCAACGAGACGACGAACAGTGTTCAGACAGGATCTCCTGTCACCGAGAGTGCGGAGCAGACGGCAGACAGTCCCGTGATCGTAGAGACCGGTCAGATGGACCCGAGCATGAGTGTCCAGGTCACGCCGCCCTCGTCCGCGTCGGGCGACTCTCCGGTCAGTATTGACGCCGGTCAGACAGCCCCGACAACTCGCGCGGAGGTCAGCCCGCCGGCCTCTTCCGACGAGAGCGAATCCCAGGCCGGGCTCGCAACCGTAGAGATCGACCAGGCTGCTCCGGCAACTGGCGTAGAGGTCAACCCGCCAGCCTCTTCGGACGAAAGTGAATCCGGAACAGGGCTTATCACGATCGACGTCGGGCAAACAGCGCCGAGGACTGGTGTGGATGTCACCCTCAATGCCCCCGCCAGCGCGGAGATCGCCACATCACCCGTTGTCCAGGTTCCTGGCGCCACTGGAAGACTGGTGGTGTCCTTTGGTGGCCCTCTCCAGTAACGCCGCAGGCAACAAACCAACCTTCAGGGAGGCACTCCGCTACGGTTCCGGAGTGCCTCCTCTCATGTCACAGCCTCGCGGTTGCCACCCCCCCTTCCCTCGCCCCACAATCTCCCCATGCCCAAACCTGCTACTGCTGACACCGTCTACGAACCCGTGCCCATGTGGGCCAAGATCCCCCATGGTCTCTGGCTGCGGGAAGCGACCGCCGTCGCCACCGACTCCGAGGACCGCGTGTACGTGTTCAGCCGCGGCAA
>JAGQGZ010000192.1 GCA_020432105.1 Dehalococcoidia bacterium
GATCGGAAGAGCACACCTCAAGGTATCGCTGCCCGTTGTCGTCGCGCTTTACGTCGAAGTAGAAGCTGTTCGGTTCCATGCGGCCTGCTCCGCCGGCGCAAACCCCACCGGTACTCTCGGAAGATACCAGCAGTCCCGCTACCAATCAGGCGGGATGCAGGCCGGAAGTGGCCGCTGGTCACGGCCCAGGCTCGCCAGCACCGCCGATGCCAACCGGCAACCGATCTCTCCGTTGCGGCCGTATCTGCTGCGCAGCAACGGACTAACTCCCGGTGAGGTCTCAGTCGATCAGTGCTCCCAGCACGGCGTCGAAGGCGGCCTCCGCCTTCTGCTGCATCTCGGCGTCAGTCGCATCCTGAATCGGATGTGGGACAAACACCCGGGCGACCTCGGGCAGCCCCAGCATCTCCGCCTGGGCGGAGGCAGCATCGACGAACTCCGTCGAAGCGAGGAACACCGAGGGAATCCCTTGAATCTCGAACCAGGTCGTGTCGTGCACACTGCACGTTGTGCAGGACCCTCAGTCGGCGAGTGCTTCGATAACGAAGCCACACTCCTCGGCAATCTCGCGGCGCAGGTCGTCCGGCGCGGGCTTGGTGAATGTTGGCTTCGCGTAGCGCCGGATCTCCACCTCTGGCAGGCGTTCCGCAAACAGCGCTTCGAGGCGGTCGAGCAGCACGTTTCCGCGCGGCTTCGAAATATCGAGCAACCCTACTGTCCCGGTAAGTTGCTCCGGCCGGGGCGTGCGTTGCCGCCGGATTGGTTCACGCTCATCAGTCGGATCCATGATCCGCGTTGCGCCCATGTTAGACCTCCTCGATCTTGCGGCTCACAACCATTGAACCGCGTGGCCCGCTCGCCCAGCCCTGGAACACGGAGGTGAATTTCCCCGCGTCCGAACCCGCGACGACAAGGTGGATGTTATCGGTACTGGCGAACTTTGGCACCATCTGGCTCAGCTGTTCTTCCGTCGGCCCATCGGGTCCGAACCGGGCCAGGGGGATGCCCACACCCGAAGTCTCGTCAGCCAGCAGGTCTCGCAGCGGTTTTGCCGACACCTCCTGGATCCGATCCAGCAGGTCCTGCTTGGTCCAGCCGTCGCGAGTGATGGTGTCCAGGTGTTCGGGGCAGAGCACTACCAGCATCTCCTGCGGTCCCCGTGCGCGTGGATGGGCTATCGCCTCGATCACCATCCCGAGGCTCCCGCCGAGCTGCCGGGCAGTGCGTGAAGTCTGGTCGACGATCATGCTCGGCCCGCCCGTCGCAGCGAACAGGGTGACGACCGAATCTTCGCGCTGGAAGCCGTGGTCCACGTGATACGGATTCCAGGGTGAACGCTCTTCCCATTCGGCAAAGGTCAGCGTGAACTTGGCCGGGCTCGCCAGCGTCGAGCGTTCGGTGCCTCCCGTTTTCGCCCCTCCCACATTGCGCAGCACCAGCCGGATCGCCCGGCCGATTGTCGCGTTTGGCCGGTTTCCCGCACCCAGCGCTCCGAGGCCGGAGTTCATGCCAATACGGTTCCGAATGGGGCCGTTCACGATCATCGCCGGTGTGGCGCCCATCGTCGTCGCGCTCACGCCGTGGATGTTGAACTCGTCCGTACACATGGCCTCAACGGCGGTGAGTACAACCGGCAGATATTCCGGCCTGCACCCGGCCATCACGGCATTGATCGCGACTTTCTCCACGGTGACCGGTGCCAGGTTGGGAGGCACGATCGCGACCACCTCCTGCGAATCGCGCCGGGTCCCGCCAAGCATCCGCAGCACACGCTCCGGCGTCGGGGGCACCACGGGAAGTCCGTCTGTGAGACCCTGGTCGAAGAGGAATTCGTGCTCGTCGTCGCCGGAGCCAATCTCGATCCTTCGGGCTCGCAGCGGACTTCCTTCGGCCTCCGCCAACAGCCGTTCGGCGATCATAGGTTCGACTGATCGTGAGCCACAGCCAGGCCGTGATTCGGGAAAGTCGTCCCAGCGGATCTCCGGCCCGGGCAGGGAGGAGATTGAGACAAGATCGGCGACCAGGTCCTGCCAGTCGACCCGCCCGAACCCGACGAAGCTCCGTAGCAGCTTCCCGCTCCCATCGGCCAGGAAGATCGCCGGCACAGTATCAAGGTCGTAGGCGAAAGAAACGGCCAGTGCGTCGTCGTCAAGCATCGGCAGTGTTAGCCCGTGGCCCTCGATGAGCATCGCGTTTCCCGGCGTGTCCTGCCCGATTGCCCACACGTCCACCGCAGCGCCAAAAGCACGATGCGTTGCCTCGATGAGCGGAAGCGAGAGCGCACACGTCTGGCATTCCTCGTGTACGAAGCAAAGTAATGCCGGCCGCCCCGTCGGGAACCGGAATTCGGTGCCGGTGCTATCGCTCAGGACGAACGGTTTCAGCGTCGTCCCAACCTCTGTTTGCGTGGTCATCGTCAGCTCTCCCTCGCGATGCAGGCAGCCTACCACTGGAAGCGGGGCTACCGGATCGCCCCAAGGAACTCCAGGAGTAGCTGTGCGGTCGCTTCCGGTTGCTCCTGCTGCACCCAGTGGCCGGCTCCTTCCACCAGGTGGATGCCCCGCAGGTCGGTACAGGCGTGATCGTGCATCCGTTCCAGCGCCCCGGGACTCTGGTAGGCGCCCCAGTCACTGGCCCCGGCGATGAAGAGGGACGGCTGTTCGATGTGGCGCCCGGCATACACTTCCATCTCCGCAATGCCCTGTCCTCCCGCGCGATACCACTGCAGGCCGCCCTGGAAGCCCGTTCGGCCAAACTCTTCGGCGTAGACGGCCAGTTCGGCTTCAGTGAGCCAGGCGTTGGCCGCGACCTCATCCGCTCGCGGCATTGCCTCGGCGACCGTTTCAGCCATGCCCCGGTCGCGCTCCATGATGTAGTACGTGGGCATCGCGCTCATTGCTTCGGCGTTTGGCCCATCCAGCCGGTAGGGCCTGTTGTCCTTCCAGTCGGCGCTCTTGTAGTGGTAGTAGCCGCGAAGGAAGGCGTGGATCCCCTGTGGCGCGTGCCACATGTTCTCGTTGGCCTCGCGAGCCTGGTAGTAGTGCTGGTAGTGCCTGCGGGGCGGATCAAGAGCGGCCAGCGCGCTATCGAGGCCTGGGCCACGGCCCGTGTCGCGGCGCTCCTGCTGCGGGTATGGCCACGAGCTCGTGCCGCCGAACGGTGCACTCATCAGGGCCACGGAACGGAAGATGTCGGGTCGGGCGACGGCCGCCCAGGCAGCGACCGGCGACCCGAAGTTGTGACCAACGACCGCGGCGACGGAGCCCAAGTCGAGTGCAGCGAGCAGGCCCATCGCATCCCGCACAAGGTTGAGCCGGCGGTAGGAATGCAGGTCACCGTCGTAAGTGGTATCGGCGCCGGTGGTCCGCCCGTAACCGCGCTGGTCGGGTGCGACCACGCGATAGCCGGCCCGGGCGAGGAGGGGCATGACCTTGCGCCAGCTAAAGGCGAGCTCCGGGAATCCGTGGAGGAGCAGGATCGCTGGCCGCCCCGTTTCGCCGGCTTCCAGCACGTGCATCGTCAGCCCGTTGACGCCTTCGACGAAATGCGATCGGATGCCTTCGGGTAACCAGTGAGCCGGATAGGGTTCCATGCCGCCTCCGTGCGCGAGTGTGGCCAGCATCCTAGCCGCTCGCTTTCCCGGAGTCAGGTCGGCCATGACCGGCGAGCCACCCGCGGAATGTGACGCTGCCTAAGCCAGGGCCTTCGTGGTCTCGCGGGTGGTCACGCGACCACTGCGCTGCTTCGTCCCGGATCACTCGCGCCGCCGGGCGAGATATTCCTCCCTGAGTTCGTTGCCGGCCGTTTCGAAGTCGGCGAAGCCAACGGAGCTTTTCACCGGCGCCGGGGGTGGTGGAGCTGCTTCCCATCGCTGTGCCTCCCGGCAGAACGAGACCAGCACGCTGCAGGCCTCCGGGCAGGGGACTTCGCCCGCAGGCGAGCGAACACCATCGCGCCAAACGGGTGTTCGCACGCAGGCGCCACACACGACCTGCTCTGCCAGGGCCTGGCCCTCGTCGCTGAGCTCGGCCGCTGCGGAGTATCGCCCGGACTGACGCTTGAGGACGTCCCGGATCGGCACGGTTCGGAGCGTGCCGGCTGCCGCCATCTCGATATGCCGGGTGGCGAGCGGGTAGATCGCCTCGATCGCCGCGGTGAGTGCGCCGTCGTCCGCGGTTGTTACCTGCCAGCCCCGTCGCAGGTTGCGGGAACCGCTTAGCGGGCGGTAGCGTCCGGCGGAGTCGGAGCGGACGTATTCCTCCAGTTCGGCTGCCTCGATTGGTGTGGTGCCAGGACGGATATTGCCAGGGTGGAGAGACCATCCGGCTCCTGCCGGTTCTGCACGCAATTCTCCCAGGGCGAAGGGCTCGCGGGCTGCTATCGCTTTGCCCAGCCAGCTCACCATGCCCGGGCTTCTTCCACGAGTTCCTCAATGACCTCAGCCACGAGGGGGTGCGTCCCGACGGGAGCTGCGTAGTGCAACCGGCGCCCATCCGGGCGTAACCCCGTGTGACCGATCGCGAGCTCCTCTGGAATCGTCTGGCCGACATGCCAACCATCGGCAACGAAGAGCGGAACCACGACGATGTTGGCGGCATCGACAAGCGAGTAGACGGTGCTCATGTGGGGCTCCTGGTCCATGAACACCGTGGCCACCTCGGCATAGTGACCGAAGGCACGGACTCGCTCAGCCTGTGCATAGACATTCCGGGCTGAGCGCGGGTTCCGCGGCGTGCCGTGGCCG
>JAGQGZ010000193.1 GCA_020432105.1 Dehalococcoidia bacterium
GGGGCTCTGGCCAACCATGCATTCGAAGCGATCCTCGCCGAGGAGCGCTATTCCCCTTCCCTGTAGCGCTCAAAGAGATCGGGCCGGCGGAGGCGCGTACGGGCCAATCGCTGCTCCTGCTTCCATTTCTCAATATTGGCGTGGTGGCCGCTGAGCAGCACGTCCGGGACCTGCCAGCCACGGTACTCGGCGGGACGGGTGTACTGGGGGTGTTCAAGGAGGCCGCCTGCGAAAGACTCCTCCTCGGGTGATTGTTCATCGCCAAGGGCGCCGGGGATGTGGCGGGTGACGGCGTCGATGAGCACCATCGCGGGAAGTTCACCGCCGGTGAGGACGTAGTCACCGATCGAGACTTCGAGGTCGACGCAGTGCTCGAGAAACCGCTCGTCCACGCCTTCGTAGCGGCCCGAGACGAGGATGAGACGCGGCTCACGGGAGAGTTGGCGCACGAGCGAGTCATCCAGCAGTCGCCCCTGGGGAGACAGGTAGATGACTGTGCCCGCTGTCGCCTCCAGGGCCTGGACTTCCATGAGTGCCTGGTCGAGCACATCTACCTTCATTACCATCCCCTGGCCACCGCCGAAGGGGTAGTCATCGACGGTACGGTGCCGATCCGCGGCGTACTCCCGGATGTCGTGGAGGTGCAGGTCAAGAAGCCCCTGGGCGCGGGCACGGGCGATCATCGATACGTCGAGCGGTCCTCGGAAGGCATCAGGGAACAAGGTGAGGACGTCGACGCGCACGCGGTCAATCTCCGTGTTCAACGGGGCCGGCCAGCAGGGCAGCCACATGGTCGAAAAGGGGGAGGAGTACACCCATCCCCTCCTCAACCGCCGCGGGGCTCCCGGGCAGGTTGACGATGAGGGTGGCGCCGCGGGTCACGGCAATACCCCGGGTGAGTGCGGCGTAGGGCGTGTGCTTGAGGCCTTCGAGGGCGAGAGCGATAGGGATTCCCGGAACCTCACGTTCAGCGATGTTGCGAGTGGCGTCAGGGGTGACGTCGCGTGGGGTGAGGCCGGTGCCGCCGGTGGTGATGACGACATCGACCGTGCCGCTATCGGCCCACTGCGCTAACCGGGCGCCGATGGCATCAATGTCGTCGGCGACGATTGCCCGGGCGACCACGACGTGGCCGGCAGCAGTGCAGCGCGACTGGATGGCATCACCGCTGGTGTCCTGGCGATCTCCGGCAGCACCCCGGTCGGAACAGGTGAGGATCGCGATGCGGGACATGGATCGATGGTACCGCGTGCATGGATAGAAGGTGGATCGGGGTTGGGAGAAACCCGCTTGCGTCCTTGCGTGGGAACGTTGTAGCATTCGCGGTGCGTGAAGTGGGTTGATGTGGGAGAAAATGGATCTCCCGGTACGCCCCCGACCGCTAATTGATGGAAAACGGGGACGCGCGGCAGGCAATGAGCTTCCGAGGCACCTTCGACTACACACTGGATGGGCGGTACCGGCTCCCGTTGCCACCGCGTTACCGTGACCTGTTCACGGACGGGGCTGTCCTCGTGTCCGGAGTCGAGCCTTGCGTCCTTATCTATACGCAAGAGGGCTTTGAAGACGCCGAGCGGAAGGCGCGCGCAATCCCGGAGGAGACGGACACCGGTCGCGAGGCGCTGCGCGATTTCTTCTCGAGCGCGTTCGACGCGGACCGCGACAACCAGGGCCGAATCCTGATCCCCGAGAAACTGCGGACGCACGCGGCACTGGACAAGGCCGTCGCTCTCGTTGGAGTCGGCGACTTCCTGGAGATCTGGGACCGTGATACGTGGGCAGAGCGGGAGGAGGCACGGAAGAGCGCACGCAAGGGCGAAACGGAGGCACTCGGTGCTCGCCGTGCAATCGTAGCGGAGGGGGTACGGTGAACGTTATGACAGCCAGTCGCCCGACGCACCTACCGGTCATGCTCCGCGAGTCGCTGGAGTGCCTGGCGGTGCGCCCGGGTGGCCGCTATATCGATTGCACCACCGGCCTGGGAGGACACTCAGAGGCAATTGCGAGGGAGATGGGAGCGGATGGGCGGCTGCTTTGTATCGACAAGGACGCCGAGGCGCTGGAATTCGCGCGCGAGAGGTTGGCCACGTATGGGAGCGCGGTCAACTTCTCGCACGGGAATTTCCGCGATCTCGACGAGGTGGCCAGGGAGCACGGATTCGACGCCGTCGATGGTGTGTTGATTGACCTTGGCATCTCCTCATTCCAGCTGGGGACGGCGGAACGCGGATTCGCGTTCGGGCTGGAAGGCCCGCTGGACATGCGAATGGACCGGGACCAACCGGGACCAACCGCAGCCGAGATTGTGAACAACCAGGAGGAGTCGTTGCTTGCCCTGCACCTGAAGGAGTATGGGGAAGTGCGGCAGGCGCGCCGGATCGCACGAGCGATTGTGGCAGCGCGGCCGCTGAAGACGACCTGGGATCTGGCCAAAGTTGTAGAGCAGGCCGTGGGGGGTGCGAGGGACCGAACCCAAATTCACCCCGCCACGCAGGTCTTTCAAGCACTCAGGATCCTGGTCAATGGCGAACTCGACAGCCTTGACCGGGTACTTCCGCTTGCCCACGGCCTGCTCAACTTTGGAACCGAACCTGGTGGAAGGCTGGTGGTGATCAGCTTCCACTCGCTCGAAGACCGGCGCGTGAAACAGTATATGCAGCGCGAGGCCAGTGGGTGTATTTGTCCCCCGCGAATTCCCCAGTGCGTATGTGGCCACGAGCCGACGTTGCGCATTCTGACGAAGAAGCCCCTGAGGGCACAGGCCGATGAAGTGGCCGCCAACCCGCGGTCGCGGAGCGCTGCTCTCCGCGCTGCTGAACGGATTCGCTGACCATGGCAACGATTCTCCCCCCACTGGGTGGCGTTGGCCGGGCGATCCCGCTGCCGCGCCCGCGGATCAATGGCTGGATTGTCGGCGGCCTTCTCGCGGCGGGAATTGGTGCGATGTTGCCTGTGCTGGAAACCAGCGTTGCAACGACGCGCGGATTCGACAACCAGGAACTCACCGCGGAGCGCCTGGAGTTGCAAGGCGAGATTCGCCAGCTTGAGGCAGAACTCGCCAACTTCACGTCGCTTCAGCGGATTGAACGACGGGCATTGAACCTGGGACTCGTCCCAGCAGATGACCCCATTTATGTAGAAATCAGCGAGCCGGGCCCGGAACCGGCACGTATCCCTGCCGGACTTCTCCCCCAGGCAACGCCGGAAACGGCCGAGCCGGAGTCCTGGTGGGGTTCGCTGATCGGGTGGCTGCCGCTTCCCGATTAGCAGGCGCCTTTCCGCGGCCGACGCGGCGAGGCAGGAGCGTTCGGTATGACGGAGCACCGTGTTCGTGGAACGCGCCGGGTGTGGGTGCCTGCGCTCGTGCTCGGTCTTTTCGCTGCCATCCTCATCGGGCGGCTGGTTCAACTCCAGGTTCTGCAGCACGACGACTACTCCGCACAGGCGAAGGCCGAATTAGAGGGAAGCACCACGCTGTTCGCCCGCCGTGGAGCCATTCTTGATCGGAACGGCGCCGTTCTCGCAGTGAGCGTTGACACCTGGGACATCTACGTGAGCGCACGCGCCTGGCAGGATGCAAGTGTCGCGCTTCCAAGCTCCGAAGAGCTGGCGACCCTGCTTGCCACGCCTGCGGTGGACCTGAGGGAACAGGTGCTGCGGCAGGAATACGGTGATGTGCTGGTTGCACGGGACGTGGCGTACGAAGCCGGCCGGACGATTGTGGATGCGGGCATCAGCGGAGTGGTGGCATTGCCGAACTCCCAACGCGTGTATCCCGAGGGAGACGTTGGCGCATCAATCCTCGGGATCACGGGGCTGGACAACGACGGTCTGGCAGGCATTGAAGCTGCGCTCGACGATCTATTGGGGGGCACACCGGGGCGGTCGATCTACGAGCGCGACACGAGTGGCGACCCCATCCCCTTCGGACAATTCATCGCCGAGGAGCCCGTCCCGGGGATGGATGTTGTGCTCACCATCGACCGGTACCTGCAGCGGATGGCCGAAAAGGCCCTGAAGGACGCGATAGAAGAGCACGATGCGAAGGGTGGCACCATCATCGTGATGGACCCGGCGACTGCCGAAATCCTTGCGATGGCGACGTGGCCGGCGATGGAGTACAGCACGCTCGATATTTCGGATCCGGCGCAACTGGAACTGCTTAGAAACCGGGCGGTCACGGACCTCTACGAACCCGGGAGCGTGATGAAGGTGATCACGGCCTCGGCGGCGATCGATGCCGGGCTGGTGACGCCAAACACCACCTACGTGGATACGGGGATCGCGAAGATCTACGACACCGAGATCCGCAACTGGCAAGACAGCGTGTACGGCGAACAGACGATGACCGGCGTGCTGCAACACAGCATCAACACAGGGGCCATTTTCATGGCCGAGCTACTGGGAGAGGATCGCTTTCTCCAGTACCTGGATGCCTTTGGATTCGATGTGCCGAGCGGAATTGAGCTGACGGGTGAAGCAGTCGGCATTCTTCGCCGCCCGGACGACCCGGCCTGGTCGCCGGTGGACTTGGCAACGCAGTCATTCGGCCAATCGATCTCGGTGACGCCTATCCAGATGACGACGGCAGTGGCAGCGGCAATCAATGGTGGCGAGCTTTTGCGCCCGCACCTGGTGAGGGAGTACGTCCACCCCGACGGCACGACCCTGCGCCAGGAGAAGATCGTGCGGGGGCGGGCAGTCTCAGCG
>JAGQGZ010000194.1 GCA_020432105.1 Dehalococcoidia bacterium
GCACCAGACTTCACGGGGCGGCGAACCTCATGACCCTCCAATCGACGGCAGCTGGCCACGTAGTGCAACTACGGGGACAGACGCTCGTTGAGCGCGCCCGGAAGATGGACCCCGGCGCCTGGGAAGAGATCTTCGCCGCCAACCACGACGCCATCTATCGCTACCTTCTTCGCCGTCTCGGCAACCGCGATGTTGCCGAGGATGTGGCAGCCGATGTCTTCCTCAATGCCGTACGCGGTATTGAACGCTTTCGCTACCAGGGTATCGCCCTTCGTGCCTGGCTCTACGGCATTGCTCACCACCTGGCAGTCGACCACGTCCGGCGCGAAGTGCGCCGCGCCAATTCCTCCGGTACCTTGCCCGGTCCTACCGAAGCAGGTGGATTCGCCGACCAGGTCGCGGACCGGGCCGAGGTAGTGCATGCACTCCAGTACCTCACCGACGAACAGCAGCATGTGATCGTCCTCCGCTTTTTCGAAGGCCTGTCGGTTGCTGAGGTTGCCAGGGTCACACAGCGCCGCGAAGGGGCCGTCAAAGCCCTGCAGCACCGCGCTCTGCGGAGAATGCGTTCGATTCTGACCGACGGAAGGGCCAATCATGGTTAGCCCCGTCCGTTGGCCCCGCGCGGCCGCCGAAGTTGAGGATGTGTTGGCTGGCTCCCGTCCGCCAGCAACCGACGACCAGTTCGAGCTCGCCGAGATCGTTCGCACACTTCGCCTGGAGGCCAGCCGGCCGGTGCCGCCTGCCCGCAATGCCGGCGAAGCGAGGACGCAAATGCTCGCCGCCGTTGCCCAGCGTGCGGTTGAGCAGCGTTCCTCTCGAAGCGGTGTCACTCGTGGAACCACCCTTGCTGCCGCCCTTATCGCCGGCGCCGGAATGCTGGTTGCCAGCGCGGCCGGAAACACGGGCCCGGCAGGTGTCATTCGAGATTCGATCTCCGACCTTCCCGCCGCCATCGTTCGTATGGCCGATTCACCCCCGGCGGCTTCCCCCGGATGCCGAAAGTCAGCCACGCCCGGTGTTGGCTGAGGCCGAAGCTGAGGATGGTGACCAGGCGGCGACCCCGGGCGATCGAGGCTCAGCAGGTGTGGCCGTGGCGACACAGGACGGAGACCACGCGTCTGACGCCGCCGGGCATGAGGTCGCCAACAGGTCGACTCCGACACCCGCACCCCGCGACCGGACTCCCGTGCCCGATGCAAAGCAGCTCGGTGCCGTTGCCATCGGTACGGAAACTGTGCTCTCGCCCGCTACCAACTCCGACGTCGCCGCCACGCCGCGGACGCCTGAGACGAAGCCGCAGCCGACGCCCACCATACGGCCGGATACAAGCATCGCCCGCCCATCGAACGCCGCTACCCCTGACAAGCCCGACCTCTCGCCGCCTGTGGTAGACGACGCGGCCGGGGGCACCCTCGCCCCGGCGTCGACGCCAACTCCCACGTTGACACCAACATCCACGCCGACCCCCACGCCCACAAAGACTCCGCCGAACCAGGCCACACCGCCAACCACGCCCGTACCGCCATCAATCGATCCCGAGCTCGATCCGGCGAACATCCAGCCGCTGCTCGATGGGGACGTTGGCGCAGACGATCCCGGCGTGGCGATCGCACCCACGGACAATGAGGACGGCCGCTAAACCCCGAGGATGTGTTCTTTGGTCCAGCTCCACGGCTTTGCCTCTGCAAAGTGCAGCAGGTACTCCTGCCCCATTTTCGGCACGAGCAGGATCAGCAGCGGGACAAGTGTGGTACGCCACGAGGTTGGCGCCCAACCCGGCCGGTACTGGAACACCGCAGCACAGTAGAGCCACCAGTTCTCAAACAGGTTGGGGAAGATGAAGAGGACGATGCGTTCCTGCGTCACCTCGAAGAGCACCACGCCGATCGACCGGTAGACAAAGAGCAGGGCTGAAGTCCACTTCGCCCAGGGATTGGTCCAGCGCCAGGCAACGACCATCTCGAGCGCAAGGTAGTAGCTGTCGAGCAGCTTGTCGGTCCGGTGGTAGTGGCCGCCGAATCCGCCGAGCCCCAGCGCGTCGATGAGGATCACGTCCACTGCATCCAGGAGCATCGCAACGACGCCACCCCAGAACCAGTACCGCAAGATAACGAGCGGCACGATGAGACGCAGAGCAATGACGATAAACGCGCCGAGTTCCAGTGCAGCCTCCCGCCGTGACTATCCCCCCAATCTCCGAGGGAGGGAAGTGGGTGTCAGCCGTGCGCCCGGCGTCGTCCGCGCCACCAGCTGGCGCACCACCCGAGGCCGAAGATGCCGGCTACCAGGAACATCAGGCCCCGGACCGGCATGCCTTGGAGCCAGCCGGCCGCCGGGATCCGGAACCACAGCTCGCCCCGCAATTCGTCCCTGCTGACCGACGACGCGTCGGGTGCCGGGTTGGCATCTCCCTGGGTCACCAGGCGGTAGTCGAGGAGAACGGTCTCCTCCCCGGTCGAACGGCTCGTTACACGCGTCTCAACTTCATTGATCCCGACAACACGATGGAGGGTGGGTACCCTGTCGCCCCCTTGCGTGAAGAGCACGATCTCGCCGGCCGAAATGTCGTCGATTGCCGCGGGCCTTACCACCACGATGTCACTGGAGCGGATGGCGGGCGACATGCTGTCCGAAGTGATGGTGACCACCGCGAAGCCAAAGAGCCGGGTGGCCAGCAACACCACAATCGCGCCGCCCAGGAGCAGCCCGAAGAGCAGTCCAGCGGCAAGGCTGAGGGACAAACGAATGCCGCGCATCATGCGCGGCCGGGTTGAGGTGGCAGTCGCTACTTGCTGCAAGATTCGCCTCCATGGTGCAAAGGTGAGGGAGGGTAGCCTGGCTACCCTCCCTGCTAGTACCCGTCAGGCTTAGGGGTTCTCCGCCTCAACAATCACCTTGTAATAGACAAGGTTGCCCTGGCAGTCCTTGGGGGCATCGTCGTTCACTGCCAGGCTGGCAACGAACTCACCACCAGTTCCGCCCGGCGGGATGACCTGGTTGTTCGACACCGCGATTTCACCCTTGAAGTCGTCCGCGCTGCATTCACGGTCGTCGTAGTGGACGCGACGAATGCGCACCTCACCACCGGTGACGACGAGGTCGAAGTCGCCATCGTTCATGCCATAGCCCTTGCCCACTTCGGTCCTGGTGCCGTTGGGCCCGATGAGCGTGTGGCAGGGAATGACGCTGTTCTCGTCGGCCGTTTCCTCGGTGTCGAGGTACGGTTCGGCAAGTACGTCATCGCACCTCGGTTCGAAGACGATTTCGAACCCATTGGAGCCGACAAGGGCAGCACCTCGGGCCGAGTCCGAAGTCTGCCATGCGAGGACGGCCCCGAATGCGATTGCGCCGACCGCCGAAGTGACGGCCGCCAGGGCGAAGAGTTTCTGGATCACGTGATCTGTCTCCTTGAAAAGTGTGCTGGCTCCGCTGGCACGGCGCCGCAGCACCGCGATGAGGGAGCACTCGCAGATGAGTCATGGGGAAGCCGAAGGTGTGGATCTCTGTTTCGAGCGGCTCCTTCCCGGTGCCGGGACACTCGCCGGGAAGGGCAACGCTGCGTGCTACACTTTCCCGGCAAAGGACGAGCGATGGTCCTTGCACCGGCGCTGCCCGGCGCGCTAACGCCCGGCAGTGCCTTTTTGATCTCCGGAAGCACCGCTGGCGCGTCCGTTACCCGTGTATCGATCGAGATGCCCGGAAAGGTACGGCCGCGTCACCGCGCATCGATCCGGCACGTGCGAACGCCGCTGTCGACTCGCGTACAGACCGGGCCGGCTAACAGGCAGGATGACTCGTACGGGATTCAAACACCTGCAGAACACTCTGAGTACACCAAACGGTTACACTGCACTGCTGTACCAGAGAGGGGTCGGGCCAGCACTTGGTTTACATAGCTCTACCCGCGTCGCTCTCGACATCGGGACAGTTACGCCTGATCGCGGATGCCATACGCGGCTGCACCCATCGCCAGTCTGCGAGGGTGGCGCCGATCGGCTGGATTCGCCCCGGGGTCTGTAACTCGTGACCCTTGCCCTCCACGGAAAGCCAGGGGGCCGTCAGTTCGCGCTCATCATCGTGGGTGTTGCCGCCGTCCTCACCGCACTGGCCACCGCGCTGTTTGACAATCCCTCGCCGGTCGCCGGTGCCGGTGATGGCCAGGAGGATTGCCCGGGATTTGGCGAAACCATCGCTGCGACTGGCGACAATCTTGTCATCGATATCACCGGGAGCCCTGTTCGGGCCGTTTGTATCAAGACCGCTGGGGAAACGTTTGGGGGTGATGGTCACAGCGGCCCCATACCAGACACCGTCGCCAAACCCCTGCTCCCCGACTTCGACGACGGTTGTTACCGTGTCTGGATCACCCTGGGCGGCCGCCTCGTGGCCGTAACCCGGTACTCCAGCGGCCCGCAGTGCCAGCCTCTCCAGCATGTTGACCTCATCTTCGATACGGCACCGACCAGTACCCCCACCGACACGCCAACGGACACGCCCACAAGCACGTCGACAGACACACCCACCAGCACGCCAACCGACACTCCGACCACTACAGCGTCCAACACGCCCACCAGCACGCCGACCAACACTCCGACCAGTACGCCCACCAACACCCCGACTGACACTCCCACCCCCACCAATACGTCAACCAACACCCCTGCCCCCCC
>JAGQGZ010000195.1 GCA_020432105.1 Dehalococcoidia bacterium
ACTTCGAGGACCGCGGGCCCGTCGAGTTGAAGGGCTTCGATGAACCGGTGCGGGCCTGGGCCGTGCGGTGGGCGTGAGGTTCGATCAGGGTTCTCGGACGGTGACAGCGAACACGGGGGTTGCTCTCGCCAGTCCCTTCAACTCAAGGTCTTCAACCTTCTCTGCGTTGATGCGTGTTCCGACCGCCGCACAAAGCCGTTCGTTGGCGAGTATCTGTCCACCTTCCGCCTGGCCACAAAGGCGAGCCGCGAGGTTGGTGACTGTGCCGATTGCGGTGTACTCGTATCGGCCATCGAATCCGATCTGACCGCACGTGGCGTAGCCCATGGCAATACCGACTCCGAGCGCCAGGTTGTGGCCGCGAGCCGTCCAATCCGCAGCGAGGTTCTGCGCTCGTTGCTGCATGCCGAGGCCAAGCTGCACTGCCCGCCAGGCGGCGTCGTCGCACGGGACAGGGTCGTTGAAGAAGACCATCATCCCGTCGCCGGTGAACTGTGCGAGGGTGCCCTCGTACTCGAAGATGAGCGGCCCCACCGCCTCGTGGAGGTCCTTGAGCACGGCCATGACGTCCTCAGGCTCCGAGGTCTCTGCGAACGACGTGAAACCGCGCAGGTCACAGAAAAGCACCGCAATCTCACGACGATGGCTGGCGAGCAACTCGGCGCCGCCTGACCGAACGACCTCAGCGAGCTGGGGAGGGATGAACCTCTGCATGAGATTCAGCCGTTCCACCTCCATGACCTGCTCGGCCACTCGCCGTTCGAGTTCCCGATTCCAGGAAGCCAATTCATTGGCCTGTTGTGTCACCGTCTCGAGAAGCTCCCTCTCGCGGTCGTGGAGGCGCTTCTTCTGGAGCGACGCCCCCACCCGCGCCTGTAGCAATACCGGGTCGAAGGGCTTGGTCAGGTAGTCATCTGCGCCAAGTTCAATGCAACGGGCAATGGACTCCACCTCGTCCTGGGCCGAAATCATGATCACGGGAACGCCCAGCAGTTCTTCGTCATGGCGCCGTTGTTCCAAGACAGCGATCCCGTCGACGACCGGCATCATCAGGTCCAGCAGCACTACGTCGATTCCTCCCCGGCCCAGGGCCTCCAGGGCCTGGCTTCCGTCTGCTGCTTCGATCACCCGGTAGCCAAGTCGCGCCAGCCTGCGCCCCAGCACGTCACGATTTGCGGCATCGTCATCGACCACAAGGACCACCGGGGCCGACGTGTCGACCTCTACCTGGGTAGCGGCCGCCAGCGTGGCCGATCCGCCGGGTGTTTCGAGGTCTGTGACGAGGCTCTCCAGGCGAGCTATCGCTTCGGAGATCCGTGCCAGGTCCGCCGTTGCCGACTCGGGGGCGAGAGTTCGTGCCTGGGCCCCGGCCGCCTCGATCTGCTCCACCTTTGCCCTTAGCGAGGAAAGTGCATCCGGTTCCACTGACTCGGCATCGCTCACGATGGAGGCAATTGCCCCCAGCGACTCTCGCGCCAACTCACCGAGGAGCGTGAGCAATTCGCGGAATCCAGCGGGAAGTTCCGGCTCATCCAGCAACAGTTCCGCGTAGCCAACGATGTGATTGATCGGCGTCCGCAGCTCGTGGCGCAGGTTCCTGATTTGTTCTCCGGCCATCGGAGGGATATTACCGTTGCCCCTCGACGTTCACGCCGAGGGCTGCCATCTTGCCGAGCAACCTGGGCAGGTCGACCGGCTTCGTGTCGTAGTCGTTGCAGCCTGCTTCCATCGCTTTCTCACGATCGCCCGGCATCGAATGGGCAGTGAGCGCGATGACCGGGATCGCAGCCGTGGATTCATTCGCACGGATGGCGCGGGTGGCCTCCCATCCGTTCAGGACCGGCAGGCTCATATCCATGAGGATCAGGTCGGGTAGCTCGCTGCTTGCTTTCGACACACCTTCGCCGCCGTCCACCGCGATGGTGACGTCGAACCCTCGACGTTCCAGCCTCCGGCTCAGCATATCGCGGTTCATCTCGTTGTCTTCGACAATCAGGATCCTGGCCATCAGTTTTCCTCCGGCTGCACATGCTCTTCGCTTAGCACAACGCGTGCGGGCAGCGTGATCGTGAACGTCGACCCAGTGCCTTCCTCGCTTTCGACCGTGATGTCGCCGCCCATCATCCGGCAGAAGTCACGGCTGAGGGCGAGCCCAAGACCGGTACCGCCATACTTCCGCGACGTCTCGATACTGGCCTGGGAGAACGCCTCGAACAGCTTATCCACCTGCTCCCGGGTCATACCGATGCCGGTGTCCTGGATGGCGAATGTCACGTTCTCGCCATCCCGCGCGGCGCGGAGGGTCACTGTCCCATCCTCGGTGAACTTGGCGGCGTTGGAGAGCAGGTTGAACAGCACCTGCCGCACCCGCACCACGTCGGCATACATGGTGCCGATGTTCTCCGGGCATTCAACGACGAATGTGTTCCGGTTCTTCTCCACCGCCGGCGCAACAATGGCCTGCGCCTCCGCTACCAGCTTTTCGATGTCGATGTCTTCCAGGAACAGGGACATCCGCCCTGCCTCGATCTTCGAGAGGTCGAGGATGCCGCTGATCAGGGTGAGCAGGTGCTGGCCGGCGCTCTGGATTCTTGCGAGGTCGGGCAGGTAGTCTTCATCGCCGAGGTCCGTGGCTTCTTCTTCCAGCAACTCCGCGTAGCCGATGATGGCATTTAGCGGCGTTCGCAGCTCGTGGCTCATGTTTGCAAGGAACTCGCTCTTGTGCCGCGAGGCGATTTCCAGCTCCTCCGTCTTCTCCTCCAGCTCGTGGAATAGCTGCGAGTTCTGAATGGCAATGACGGCCTGGTCGGCGAATGTCTCAAGGATTGCCTGGTGCCGTTCGAGGAAGGGCGTCGTTCGGTTGCGGATAAGCAGTAACGCCCCGATCGGACCATTCGGCCCGGGGAGGGGTACACCCAGCATCGCGAGCTCGCGCAATCCATCGCGGCGATTGATTTCGGCCGCAGCCGGATACTCGGCTTCCCACTCCTCGATGGCGCCCGAAACGTGTAGAGGCTGGCCCGTCTCCATGATTGCCGACCCGAACGAACGCCCACCGGAAGTCATTGACCGCATTGCCGAATCGAAGTTTGGGCCCTGCCAGAAGCTTCGCTGGGTATCCCACAACGACACCCCGTTCGGGGTCAAGAACGATACCGAGGCCCGGTCAGCTCCGCACATCTGTCGTGCAGCCTCACCGATCGCCGGGAGCGTCGCTTCCAGCGATGTCGGTGACCGCCCGATGATGTTCAAGACCTCGCCGATGGCCGTCTGCAACTCCAGCGCTTCCTGCGTCTCCCGATTGCTCTCCTCCAGCTCCCGGATAAGCCGCGCGTTCTCGATGGCGATCACGGCCTGGTCTGCGAAGGTCTGCATGAGGCGGACATCCCGCTGTTCGAACTGCCGCTCACCCGTCACAGCCACCTCAATCACACCAATCGCCTCCCCGTCCCGTAGAAGCGGAGTGACGATGCCCGAGATCGTCGGAGATACCTTCCAGACCTCCGTCATGAACCGCTCGACCGCAGCGTTGGTCAGCGATGGCCCGTCGGCATGGAGGGTGTACATCTTTGCAGTGCGACTCGCAATTGCGCGCGCATGTGCAGAGCCGTCTCCAAGCCTGAGCGTCGCGTCAAGCCACAACGATTTCTCGACATGTGCGATCAGTGGTCCCCGGTAGAGCGCCGTGTACCTGAGCGTGTCTCCATCCAGCCGGCAGAACGTTGCCGCTTCACCCCCAAGCAACCCGGCCGCCTGGCGTGCAATCTCCTCCAGCACCGGCTGCTCGTCGTGTGTCGACCGGCTGATGATCTCCAGCACTTCCGCCATCGCCGTCTGCTGTTCCAGCGCCTCCTGAGTCTCCCGGTTGCTATCCTCCAGCTCGTTGAAGAGCCGCGTATTCTCCATCGCGATTGCCGCCTGCCGGGCGAAGGCCTCCAGCAGGCGTACCTGCTCATTCGTAAACGCGATTGTCTCTGGACGGAACACGCTCAGGACGCCCAGCACCGGCCCCGTAGCTCGTGCTGGCACAGAAACCGATGAACCGATCGACATCGTTCTGCAGGTTTCTGCCTCGCCCGGATAGTCGGCCTCGATCGATTCTGCCCCTCCGTAAAGGTGGAGCGTTGCCCCTGATTCGTAGATCTCCGGTACAGCAAAACCACCGAGGTTGGGGACCCATGGCTCGTCGAGCGACGACGCGCCGCGTCGATCAGCGACCACTTCGGTTCGCCCGTTGTTCAGCAGGGCGAATGACGCTTCCGGCGCTTCTAGGAGCCTCGCCGCCCGCTCGACGATCCCATCGAGCACCGCCTGCAAGTCCGTGGGCGATGCCGCAATGATCTCCAGCACCTCTGCCATGGCGGTCTGGCGCTCAAGGGCCTCCTGCTGCTCCCGGAAGAGCCGCGCGTTCTCGATGGCGATGACGGCCTGGTCTGCGAAGGACTCGAGCAGGGCAATTTGATGTTCGGTGAATCGTTCGACTCGACGTCGAAAGACGTTCACCGTCCCCAGGGCCACGTCTCCGAGGAGCAGTGGGACCGACAGAGTCGTGCGCAGACCGATCGCTTCCTGGTGGAATCGCGAGTCCGGGTAGTCGGTGTCGACCGCTTCTGCCAGATCGTCCACATGAATCGTCGACCGATCGATGATCGCTCTACCGCTGACAGTC
>JAGQGZ010000196.1 GCA_020432105.1 Dehalococcoidia bacterium
TGACGACGGCCTTGTCGACGGAGTCGATGTGTAGGTCGATGCTGTTGCCGTACTCGTTGCCTGCGGAGGTGGTGTAGCCGAGTGCGAGGCGGATCGAGCCACCGGCGTAGTCCTGGACACCGGTCTGGGTGGTCTGGTCGAGCTCGACGGTTGCGCGGGTGGATTCGAGAGCGAAGCGGATGTCGAAGGCGAGGAGCTGGCCGGCTACGTCGAGGGTGGCGGTGTAGGGGGCGTGGTAGACCTGCGAGCTTGTGGCGAGCCATGTTTCGTCTGAGGAGTCGCGGCAGATAGCGGCGCCAGCGGTGCTGGCGGCCGCGGTCGGCCATGGTTCGAACCACCATTGGGCGTTGATGCCGTCGGTGGGTTGGGTGGCGTAGGTGCGGGTGTCGGCGACGTTGCCGGCCTCTTTGCGGGTGAAGGTGAGGGTGTGGCCGTTGTCGGAGTAGTCGAGGGCGGGGTGGGAGAACGTGACGGTGGAATCGGCGTCGGCCTCCTGGACGACGACGAGTGAACCCCAAGCGCCCGGGGGAAGGTTCTCGTTGCCAACGACGTTGGTCCATAGCCGGGGGTTGCCGTCGGTGTCGGTGCCGGTGAAGGCGAGATAGAAGTCGCCTCCGCCATGGGTGGCGGCGATGCCGGTGAGCGTGGTCACGGAGGCACCGAGAGTCCAGGCGGTGCCGGAACCTGCCCAAGAGCCGGAAGTACGGCGGAGGAGCTTGGCTCCGTTGCTGACGACGTAGAAGGCGGCAGCATCGGAGGGAGTGGAGCCGCTGTCGCGGTGGAACGTTACAGCTATCGAAGCGATAGCGGCGCCCTCGGTGACGAGGTTGGATGGGGAACCCCAAGTTGCGCCGTTGTCGGTGCTAACGGCGGAGACGAGTACGGTCCCCGAGGTCTTGGTCCAGAGTGCGATCAGTTCCCCCGAGGGGCCCGCTGCGAGAGCGACGGGTCCGTCGGTCTGGCCGGTGGCGAGAGTAGTCCAGGTGGAGTAGGTGGAGCCGCTGCCGGGCGAGGCTACGCGGTTGTGCTCGATGGTGGTGCCGTTGGCGCGGATACGGACGAGAGAGCCGTCGGTGGCGATAGCGGCGGCGATGGGGTCGTCGTTCTCGGCACCGTCGTAGTAGTTGGCCCAGCGGAGCCGCCGGGGGTTGTTGGGAGTCTGGGGGCGGTTCCAAAGGACGGCGGTGATAGCCGGGGTGCGAGTGGCTGCTTTCTGCGCGGCGGTGAGCGTTCCGGATAGGCTCCGCATGGGGGACAGGAAACCCGCGATCGGCGAGAGCGCGTAGCCGCTCACGGCACGGGCGCGTCGCCCGCTGTCGAACCCGGGCACAGAGAGAGCCCCGGGCCTGGACCCGGGGCTCTCATCAGTGTTCCTCCCCTTGCAGGGGGTAGAGGTTAGGAGCGCTTGCGCCCGAGGGCGAGGAAGCCACTCCCGATTGTGATGGCGGCGAGGCCCATGAGCAGGAGCATGATGCTCGCGCCCGTGGAGCTGCCTGCGAGACCCGAACCGGAATCCGGGGCGATTGGCGTGGCCAGGTTGCCCGGGCCCGGGGTCTTCTCACCGGCTACCGTGCTCTCCGGCGTCGGCGTGTCCGTCGGGTCCACAGGGGTATCCGTGGGGTCCGTCGGCGTCGTCGGTACGGTCGGCGTGTCGGTCGGTGGCGTCACCGTCGTGGTAGGCGGCGGTGGCGTGCTGTCCGGGTTGCGGACGTTGCTGAAGGTCACGGTCTCTTCGCCGCCGGGGCCGAGGTTCACGCCCTGGCCGCCGATCGGCGTGCTGAAGAAGCCGTTGCTGTTGGCGTTCGTCTCGGTCACCAGGTAGTTGGCGCAGGGCAGCAGGTTCTGGAAGCTGCCAGAGCCGCTACCGACAATCGAGAGTTCCTTGTGGATGCCGCAGCCGTCGAGGGCGAAGTCCCAGGTGAAGTTGCCACCACCGACGTTGTCGGTTTCGACCTTCACCACCGTGATCTTGCCCTTCGGCTGGTTGAAGAAGTCGACCTTGAGGGTCTCATCGAGGGCAACCGACAGGCCTGCGCGACTGGCGCCGGCGGCCTGGTTATCGCCGGACGTCGGGTCAGCCGGTGCGACGCCAACGGTGTAGACGGAGCCGACCACAGTGTGGGTGACCTTCGGTGTCTCCTGGATGGTGTAGGTGCCATCGGGGACGCCGGGGAAGTTGGCCACACCGCCAATGGTGTCCTGGCTGACCGGGCCGAAACCTGCAGCCGCACCACCGGTACCGGTGATCGTTATCGTCCAGCCGCTGAGGAGCGATTCGCCGCTGAAGTCGGCGTCAACGTCTTCCCACTTGCGGACGATGATGTTGGCCGCCGAAAGAACGGTGCCGCAGCCCTGGTTCTCGAAGACGATGTAGGTCTTCTGGCCGGGCTTGACCTCGAATTGGAGGTTGCCATTACCGATTACATCAGCAACCGGATCGGGGTTCGGAATGGAGCCGATCGCGGCCAGTGCCTGGGTCTGGTAGTCGGACGAACTGTCGCCCGACTGGCAGATATCTGAGCCCTGGGTCTCGCTGATGGTGTAGGAACCGATGGGGACATTCAGGAACGTCTCCTGACCGGACCGAAGCTCTGATTGGGGGTTGGCCGCCGTCTGGAGCGACGGGTTGGAGAGAATGGCAGAGAGGAAGTCCCAATCCTCGGGGCCTGCGCTCTGATGCGTCTCGTTCTTAACGAGGACGACCTCACCAACCGCTTCGTTTACATGGCAGAAGACCAGGTGGCCGCCGGCGACAAGCTGGTAACCCAGGTCGACGATGGTGTTGACGCTGACCTCCTCCCTGTCGCGCTCGCAGATAGGACCGCCGTCCCAGACACCAACGTAGGTATCGACGTGGCGGTAGCCGGGCTGCTCATTCTCCGTGGCCATGTAGAAGCCGGGAGAAGCCTTGTCCGTGGAGTAGCCGGTGCCGGCCTCGCTGAACGGGCTGGAGGTGAAGTTCTCCGTGCCGGTGATGGCGGCGGTGAACTCTGTCGTGTCGCCGTCAACGTTCGTGACGATCTTGACGTTGTGGATCTCGCCCCTGGCCTCGGTGTTGAAGGCGACACAGTAGTAGGTCTCACCGGGAAGGACGTCGCTCTGGCCGCTGGTGCTCTCGATGCGCTCCCAGTTGTCGTAGTTGAGAACGTCAGCGGAGCAGTACATCTCGGCTGAGAACTGGGGCGTGTTCGTGCCGACACCGTGGAAGTCGATGTAGTTGTCGAGCTTCTGTTCCCTGATCCAGAGCGTCTTGCCGTCCTGGATCGGGACGTTGTTGAGGGTGCCGCTGAAGTTGGCCATACCGCTGTCGCCAACGTTGTTGCCGGGGTTGGTCGCATTCCAGCCGTATTCGAAGGTCCAGGAGACCTCCGAGCATGGCTCGTTAGCAGCGAGGAAGTTGGCGGCCGTGTTGGCCGTGATCGGGTCGCCGACGCCATCGTTGCCGGAGCCATCGGCGGCGTCCGGGAAGTAGCTCTCATTGGGGCAGACGATCTTGGTGGCGACGACGCTGGCGCAGTTGATGCTCACGGTCTCGTCGCCGTTGTCGCCGGTGTCGGCGTTCTCGCCACTGATCGTGGCGTAGTTGGTGATCTCGCCGCAGGTGGCGGTGTTGTTCGGTGCCACCTTGATGTTGGCGGCGTAGTTGCCGGGGGCAGTGCCCGAGGGGAGGTCACAGGTGACCTGCTGCCCGTTTTGGGCACAGGTGATGCCACCCTGGTGAGGGCCGGCCACACTAAGAATGTCGAATGCCGCCGGAATGTTGTCGGTAGCCGTATTGACGGCGGTGGTCGAGCCATCACTCACCTTGAAGGTGATGATGAAATCGAACGCTTCGCCGACGTTGTAGCTGCCGTCGCCGGACTGGCTCTTGTCGAGGCCGACGCTGGCGGGCCCGGGAACGTTGAACTGCACACAGTAGTAGTCTTTGCCGTTTTCGAGCGGATTACCGTTGATCCAGTCCTCTACGTCAAAGGCGTTGCCGGTGTCGTTGTGGCAGTAGAGCCCCTTGCGGATGTACTCGGGCTGCTCGACTTCCTTGACCTGGACCCTGTTGGAGTTGGCAACGTCGAGCTTGACCTGGGTATGGCCGTTGCCGTCGGTAAGGGCAGGGAAGTTGTTCCAGCCCTGGCCATTGTTGTTGTACTGGAACTGCCAGCCGGAGGCGTAGTCACAGCCGTCTTCAGCGGCATAGTAGGCCGCGGTGCCGGCACCGACGGGCACATCGACGAGCGTGTTGCCCTGCGGTACAAGGTCTACGCTATCGCAGACGAGCTTGGTCACGTGGATGGTGGACTCGGGTGCGGTGTTGCAGTCGTCCACGACGGTTGCATGCTCGCGACCGTTCTTGCCCCATGCGTACCCGTTAACGGTCGCGTCGAGCACCGTGACGGAGTTCGCGCCGTCGAACGGTATGAAGACAAACCAATCTGGATGGTCGTTGGCGTCGATCTCCTGGGGCCAACTGACTTCCAATCGCGGACCGTTGTCGCGCTTGAAGCCGACC
>JAGQGZ010000197.1 GCA_020432105.1 Dehalococcoidia bacterium
CAGAGCGGGCGCGGGTTTCTGGTTTTCCTGGGTGTTGGTGACGGTGATTCCGAGGTCGAAGCCGAGCTGTTGGGTGCCAAGGTAGCAGCACTTCGCCTCTTCGAAGATGCAACCGGCAAGATGAATCTTGGACTGGAAGACGTGGGCGGTACCGTCCTTGCAGTGAGCCAGTTCACGCTCTACGGCGACGTGCGAAAGGGTAGACGACCCTCATTCACAAAGGCGGCTCCCCCGGACGAAGGGAGGAGGCTGTACGAACGATTCTGCCAGGTTCTCAGAGCTACTGGGCTGCAGGTCGAACAGGGAGTGTTTGGTGCTCGCATGGAGGTGGAGTTGGTGAACGAAGGCCCGGTGACAATCTGGCTGGATACGGCGACCTTGCCCGGCCACGGCACTGACGACTTGACCCCTGCGCGCCGCCTCCACAGTCTGCATACACCCATCGAACGTGAGATACGCCCATGCGCATGAGCCGGATGATGCTAAAGACGCTGCGGGAGGCCCCGGCCGAGGCCGAACTCCCGAGTCACAAGTTGCTGCTGCGGGCGGGGCTGGTAGTTCCGGTCGCCGCCGGTATCTACAGCTACACACCGCTCGGTTGGCGCGTGCACCGGAAGATCGAAGAGATAATCCGGCAGGAAATGGACCGAAGCGGGGCCCAGGAAGTCCACCTGCCGGCGTTGCAGCCGCGCGAGCCCTGGGTGCAGTCGGGCCGTGATGCATCGATGGATGCGGTGCTCTTTCGCCTGAACGACCGGCGAGAACGTGCTTTCGTGCTGGGGCCAACGCACGAAGAGATGGTGAGCCTGCTCGCGGCCCGACATATCCAGAGCTACCGCGACCTGCCAGTGACGCTCTACCAGATCCAGACCAAGTTCCGCGATGAAGCTCGGCCGCGTGGCGGTCTCATCCGTGTACGCGAGTTTGCGATGATGGATGCGTATAGCTTCGACTCCGACTGGGAGGCGCTGGACCAGTCGTATCAGCTGGCATACGACGCCTACTTCCGCATCTTCGAGCGGGGCGGCGTGCCAGTTATCCCCGTTGAGGCAGACTCGGGCGCTATCGGTGGGAAGGACTCGCAGGAGTTCATTTTCCTGACCGAGAGCGGTGAAGACACGATTCTCCTCTGCGACTCGTGCGGCTATGCCGCCAACGCTGAAAAGGCCGAATTCCGTATTCCGCCAGCCGTTGCCAGCGAGCCGCTGGCAATGGAGCGCGTGCACACGCCCGGCCAAAAGACGATAGCCGAGCTTGCGAAGTTCCTGAACATCGAAGAGCGGCAGACGGCAAAGGCTGTTTTTGTAATGGCCGACGGCAAACCGGTATTTGTGGTGATCCGGGGCGACCTGGAAGTCAACGAGGTGAAGCTGACCAACGCACTCAAGGCCACCAACGTGAGGCCGATGGAGGACAGAGAAGTGGAGGCGGCCGGGCTTGTGGCAGGCTCAGCGTCTCCCGTAGGCATTAGCGGAATCCAGGTCGTTGCGGACCAGAGTGTCGTCGATGCAACCAATCTGGTCGCGGGCGCGAACGAAGTCGATTGGCACCTGCGCAATGTGAACTATGGCCGCGACTGGACGGCGGCACTGGTGGCCGACTTCTCCCTGGCCCGGGACGGCGACCGCTGTGCCCGCTGCAGCGGCACGCTCCACGAACAGCGAGGCATCGAGATGGGTCACGTCTTCAAGCTGGGAACGATGTACGCCGAGGCACTCGATGTCCGGTTCCTGGACCAGGCGGGGCAGCGGAACGAGACCGTGATGGGCTGCTACGGGATAGGTGTGGAACGCATGCTCGCTGCCGTGATCGAAGCGAACCACGACAAGGACGGGATCATCTGGCCGAAGGACGTGGCGCCGTTCGACGTGCATATCGTCGCGCTCGACCTGGAAGAGCTGGCAGTCGAACGGACGCTGACGCAGCTCGAAGAGGACTGTGAAAAGGCAGGGCTGAGCGTGTTGATTGACGACCGCGACGACTCGCCGGGTATCAAGTTCAAGGATGCGGACCTGCTCGGAATGCCGGTGCGCCTTACGGTGGGACCGCGAGCGCTGGCCAAAGGCGGGGTGGAGCTGCGCGTACGTCGAACCGGGGAGATGGAGATCGTACCGGCAGACCAGGTTGTAGCACGCCTGAAGGACGTTTAAGCGAAGCGCAAACTGTTGTATTCCGCTCCGCTACCCGTGCTACACTGCAATACCAAGGCATTCCATTCTGAAGGTGGGCGTGAGTGCCCACCTTTTTGTTGAGGCGTATGAAGAGCGAGACACTCCTTGCGATCGGACAGCTGGCAGCCGAGAAGAACCTCGCGAAAGAGGTAGTGTTCGAGGCCGTTGAAGCTGCACTTGCGTCGGCTTACCGCCGCGATGGCGACGATGCTCCCAATGTCTTCGTGAAGATCAACGGAGAGACCGGGGAGATCCACGCCTACCTGCAGAAGACCGTGGTGACGGACGTTGAAGAGCCGAATCTCGAGATCTCGATTGACGAAGCACGGCGCTACCGCCCCAACGTAACCGATGGCGATGTCCTCGACTTCGAGATGAAGATCCCGGAGAACGCCGGGCGCATTGCCGCGCAGACCGCGAAACAGGTTGTCCTCCAGCGCCTCCGCGATGCCGAGCGCGAGTCGGTGTACGAGGAATACGCGGACAAAGTCGGCGAGATCGTTGTCGCCACGGTGCAGCGTGTTGAGCCGCGCCAGATGCTTGTGGAGATCGGCCGCGGCACCGAGGCAGTGCTCCCGGGCAGCGAACAGGTGCGGAACGAGCACCCACGGTCCAACCAGCGGCTAAAAGTCGTGATCATGAGGGTCGACCGAGAGGCCAAGGGACCGCCCGTGGTGGTCTCACGGTCGCATCGATGGCTCCTTCGACGGCTGCTGGAATCTGAAGTCCCCGAGGTCGCGAACGGCACGGTGATCGTGAAGTCCGTGGCACGCGAGGGTGGATTCCGAAGCAAGGTAGCGGTGACCTCGCGGATGCAGAACATCGACCCGATCGGTGCGTGCGTTGGGATGCGTGGTTCGCGCATCCAGAACATCGTCAACGAGCTCAACGGCGAGCGCATCGACATCATCAAGTGGGATCCTGACCCGGCCCAGTTCATTGCCAACGCGCTGAGTCCGGCCCAGGTGACGAGCGTGGAAGCCGACGCTGAGAACCACTCGGCTTTGGTCACGGTCCCGGATGCGATGCTTTCGCTGGCTATCGGCAAGGAAGGCCAGAACGCCCGGCTGGCAGCCAAGCTCACCGGCTGGAGAATCAGCATCCACAGCGAATCGGCTGCGGAACGTGACGGCACGGGCATTGTAGAGGCGCCATCGACGTTCGAGCCCGCTTTCGCCGGCGAAGAACTCGATGTCGACCTGGTAGCGGAACTCGAGATCGTACAGCCGCCGGCGCCGGCTGTGCCGGCACAGGCACCGGCGGCAGTCGTCGAACGGGCCGCTGCCTCGACTGAGCCTGAGGAAGAGGACATTTCCTTCCAGGCCGCGCTCGCGCAGATGGAAGTGCCGGACCGTGAGGAGCGTGAGTCCGAGACGTATGGTGAGGAAGTCACCGACGACGACGACGAGGAAGAGTACGAAGTACCGACGATGGTTGCGCCGGAAGACCGGCCGACGGCCATTCGCTTCGCGGAAGATGTCCTGCCCAAGCGCGAGGACGAAGACGACGCCAGCAAGAAGGCCGCCCGCAAGCGGCGACCGGCCCGCGTGGTGGACGAAGTGGACGAGGACATGGAGGAGATCGACTACTCCGGGCGCATCCACTAGGAGGGCGTCTTGGCAGGTCCCAAAGGGAGGCGTCCTCGCGCGATTCCCGAACGAACATGTGTCGCCTGCCGGGAATCAGCCGGTAAGCGAACGCTGATTCGAATCGTGCGTACGCCAGAGGGACGCGTCGAAGTAGACGAGTCCGGGAAGGCGAAAGGCCGCGGCGCCTACCTCCACGCGAACCGGTCATGCTGGGAGAAAGGGCTCAAAGGGGGTAGCATGGGATACGCACTGCGAACGAGCCTGGCTCCCGAAGACCTTGAAGCGCTGACTGGCTTCGGCCTTGGGCTGCCAGCGGAAGGGATTGACTGACGATGACTGCAAAACCATCGACGCGATCCCGGACAATCGCCATTCCACCGGCCTTGACCGTGAAGGAACTGGGCGACCTGGCCGGGGTTTCGCCTGTCGAAATTATCAAACGGCTCATGACCAACGGGATCATGGCCGCACAAAACCAGACGATTGACTACGATACCGCCGCGACAATCGCCCTCGACCTGGGTCTTGAGCCCGAGGAGGCAGGGGCCACGCCTGTTGCCGCACCTGAGATTGATTCCGAGGAGACTTTCGAGGATGACCCCTCGACACTGGTCGACCGCCCGGCGGTCGTGACGATCCTCGGCCACGTTGACCACGGCAAGACGAGCCTTCTCGACGCAATCCGCAAGACCAAGGTCACCGAGGGTGAAGCCGGGGGCATCACCCAGCACATC
>JAGQGZ010000198.1 GCA_020432105.1 Dehalococcoidia bacterium
TGGTGGTCAAGCTCACCGGCCCTGGCCGCTTCTATATGCAGACCCGCGCCCCCGACTCGTTCCTCCAGTGGCTCATCCCGAAACTCCCCGGCAAACGCGAGTAGCCCACGCCCCGCATCCGCTGCGTGCCTACAACTCCCTGAGTCGTGGCCACCGCCCCACTCCCAGCCCCACCATCACCAGCAGCGAACCAAAGATCGCGAGCGACGGTTGCACCCCCAGTATCGATGCCGTGCCGCCCAACACCACCGGCCCCACCCAGCCGAAACCGATCGCCACATTCCAGGCGCCGATGACCCGTCCCCGGAACTCGTCGGCCACCGCCGCCTGCAGCAGGATCCATTCCAGGGCATCGACGGCCGCCATCGCCGCTCCCACGCCCGCCAGGATCAGCAGGCTGATCGCAAATACCTCGCTGATCGCCACTCCAACCACCAGCAACCCGAAAGCCGCTACGACTCCCGCGAGGAGCGGCCCCTTATGCCTGTAGTCCCCCAGCGCCGCCAGCCCCAGCGTCCCCCCGATCGACCCCACGCCGCGCGACATCACCAGCAACCCGTATCCGGCGGGGCCCACCCCCATGATCTCGTCCGCCACCACCGGCAGCACCGAGTTCATCGAGAAGCCCAGGTTCTCGACCACCACCATCAATGCCAGCAGCATCGCCACCGCCGGCTCCCGGCCCACCAGTTTCACCCCTTCGCGAACGTCGTCCCCCAGCGAGGTTACCCGCGCTTCCATCTGCCGGGGCGACCGGATTCGCAGGTAGAGTCCCGCCCCAACGAGCATCAACACCGCTGCCAGGCCCACTGCCCACGACACCGCCAGCTTTTCGATGATGACGCCGGCCACGAAGGCCCCCGGCACGCCCACCACCCGCTGCCCAAATGAATTGATGCTGATCGCCGACATCGCACGCTCGGCCCCCACCAGGTCCTGTATCAGCGGCTGCGTCGATGCGATCCAGAGCGGCAGTGCCACCCCGCTCGCCAGCAACAGCAACAACAGCAGTGCAACCGGTGGTTCGTCGGCCAGCGCAACCACACTGATGAGCCCGAGCACGGCCGCCTTCAGCAATGCCGCGATCACCAGCAGCCGCACTCGCGATACCCGGTCCGCCAGCGCCCCCGCGATCGGTCCCATCACCATCGCCGGGGCCGTCCGTGCCGCCCAGCTCAGCGCCGTCAAGAACACAGAGCCGGTTGAGTCGAATACCAGCCAGCTCGTCGCCGTCCACTCCATCCATTGGGCAAACGAAAACATGGCCGAGCCGCCCCACAGGTAACCGAAGGACGGTGCCGAAAAGGCTTCCGTGGCCGTCCGCCAGGTACGCACGAGGGTCATCGGCCGTCCGCCACTCATCGCTGCCGAAGCCTACCGGCCGGCGCCACTACGGATAGATCCGCCGCTTCGGCGGCCTGTTAGCTCACACGGTTCGCCCGAAGGCCCGGCGGCCGGAACCCGACCTCGTTCTTGGGCCCGGCCCGAGGGCCAAGCGGGCTCAACTGCCGGGGTGGACCTCACTGATTCGTCCGGTCGCTTTGCCGTAGTCGAAAGCATCGATCCGGGGTGCCTCGAGGCCCATCATCGTGAAAGCACTGCAGATTTGTGCACGGTGCTCGGTTGCGTGGTGCAGAGCCTGCGCGAGGCGTACTCCAAGCGTCGCTTCGCGGCGGAAGCCGTCCACCGGGTCCACTTCGAGGAACACAGCAGCAGGGTCCAACGGCTGGCGGATCACCCGCATCCAACCGTCGCCACTCCTTTCGGCCATCGCGCGGAGTTCCTTCAGCGTCATTCGTTCCGAATCGATGAGGACGCTTGGAACTCCTTCGACGACGGCGAGGTCAAACGCCTCGTTGCCTACCAGGTGGCGCAGCGTGTCGAGGATCGGTCCATAGCTGCCGATTGCTGGCGCCTGCAGTTGATCGATGTCGAGTGACAGGCACGCATCGATGAGCGTGAGGCTCGCCCACGTATGGTGGCCAAAGATTTCTTCGAGCGTTGATGTAGTGCCCACGTTCGTCTCAACCCTGTCATAGATCATCGTACGCTTGCGGTCCGACACGGTAGTTGCCCGGCCCGCGGGACGACTCCGCATTCCCCTCTTCCGCAAAGCCCCAGCCGCGGGCCTGCACATCCCTCCAACCCGCCGTCAGGTCCCGTTCAGCCATGTGCCACGGCAGTACAGAGAAAGCCGGGGCCGCCGCGTCATCCGCGGCAGCCCCGGCTTTGTATTCGCTTGCAACCGCCGACCTTAGTCGGCGGTCAGCACCAGCGTTCCGGTCGTGGACAGGCTCCCGCCCGTACCGTTGACCACACACGAGCGTGCACTCGTCTGCTTGCCCTTGATGCCGTTGACGCCGTCTTCGGCCGTGCCGCTCAGCTGGCGATAGGCCTCAACCAGCAGCTGCATGCCGTACATACCGCTGTGGTTGAAGCTCAGACCCCCGCCGTTCGTGTTGATCGGCAGCCGGCCGCCGGGGCGGGCATCGCCGTTCTTCCAGAGCGTGAAGCCCTCGCCTCGCGGCGCCAGGCCCAGCATCTCCGCGGTCAGCCCGGCCGTAAGCGTGAACGAGTCGTAGATCATGGCCATTTCCATGTCTTCCGGACCCATCCCGGCCATCTTGTACGCAGCCGCGCCGCTCGCTGCCGCGCTCGTCGCCGTGAAGTCCTCCATCTCGAGCATGTTCGAGTGGGACATGTTCTCACCCGCACCCGCAATCCAGACTGGCTTGGTCTTCAGGCTCCGGGCGATCTCCGGGTTCGTGATCAATATCGCTCCGCCGTAGTCGGTCACCAGGCAGATGTGGAGCAGGGTTAGCGGCCAGGCGATGAGCCGTGACTTTGCCACATCCTCCACCGTGATCGGGCCGCCGTTGGGATGCGTCTCCTTCGAGTGCATCACCGCTCGCGGGTTCAGCCCTGCCCATTCGCGCGTGACAACGGCGATGTGCGCAAAATCGTCCGGCGTCGTGCCGTAAATCTGGTTGTGGCGCGTCATTGCATGCGAGTAGTTCGAGGGCGCGCCCGAAATCCCGTATGGCGACGACCAGAGTGCATCCGGCGACCACTTGTCGCCACCCTGGGGGCGGCCTGTGCCGCGGCCCTTCGTCGCACGCTGGCTCCAGCCGTTCTCGCCGTGCGTCACCAGCGCCACATTGATGATTCCCGCGTGGATCGCCGCCAGCGCGTGGTGGACGTGCATCTCGAACGAACAGCCACCAACGGCCGTCGTATCGATGTACGCCGGGTGGATCCCCAAATGCTCCGCGATCTGTGATGACCAGCCGGCGCCGAAGACGCCGTCGATCATCGAGATCGGGATCCCGGTCTGGTCACTGACGTTCTTGATCGCCTCGATGTGGAGGCGAATCGCCGTCTTCATGTCCTCGGGATAGCCGATCTCGTTCGCTTCGGCTGCCCCGACGATTGCTGCTGCTTTCGAAAGTTCTCCAGGCATGTTCTCTCCTTAGACCGCGCGCCAGAACGCGATCGACACGTCGTCGCTCGCCTTCTCGAATTCGACCTTCACGGGCGCGCCGCACTTGATCTCCTCGGGCTTGTTGGGGTCCACCCCGCGAAGCACCGTGAACATCCGGTCGCCTTCCTTCAGATCGATGTAGGCGGTCACGAACGGCGTCTCTTCGGCCCAGCCGCCAAATGCCCGGTGCTGGACCGCAAACGTGTGGATCCAGCCTTCGCCGCTACCCTCTATCCACTCGATATCCATCGAGTGGCAATGCGGACAAATGAGCCGCGGATACCAGTGCACGCGGTTGCACTTCACGCAGCGTGGAAGCATCAGCTTCCCTTCTTTGGCGCCCTCCCAGAACGGCGCCGAATCGGGGTCCGGCTCCGGGATTGGCTTGGTGTACTCGGCCATATATTGGATCTCCTCCATGGACGGCGGTTACCGGGAGGCCTCCGTGGCCCCTGCTAAAGCATCCGGGGTTCCGCGCGGATCGGATTACCGGGTTTCGCACCCGGCGTTGCAGCCGCAATATACGGACGTTCCCACTAAGATGCCCGCTCGCCTCGCGCCGCCGCGCTATCCTGTGCCTCGAGGAACTACTGTGCTGGCCACGATCTACGACACGCCCGAAGCTGCCCTCGAAGGCATCGAAGACGGCATGACCATCATGGTCGGCGGTTTCGTCTCCGCCGGAACCCCCTCTAACCTCCTCCTCGCCCTCAAGGCCCGTGGCACCACCCGCCTCACCACCGTGAGCAACAACATCGGCCTTGGCGACCACCTCGACGACCTTTGCGAGAACCGCCAGATCGCGAAGGCCATCACCACCTTCGCCATCCGCGCCTCCGGGGGCCGTAAGTCCCGCTTCGAAGAGCAGTACCGGGCCGGCGAAGTCGAACTCGAACTCGTCCCCCAGGGCACCCTTGCCGAACGTATCCGCGCCGGTGGCGCCGGGATAGGCGGATTCCTCACCC
>JAGQGZ010000199.1 GCA_020432105.1 Dehalococcoidia bacterium
ATCCCATCGGCTTTGCGAGGATGCGAAAGACGACGAAGATGATGGCGAGCGTCTCGCGCCAGCCTCCCTCTTCATCCTGGGGATCCTGGCCGGAATTGTAGTAGAAGCCCATCCGACCATTGTAGCCCGTGGAACCGGACACACATGCGACCGGTTCCACGGGCCTGGGCTTCAGGCTAGCCGCACTTGTTGTAGCCGCAGTTACGGCACTGCAGGCATCCCTCTCCGTAGAAGAGGACATCGCCGCAGTCGGGACAACCGACTCCGCTGGGTACCTCGTGTTCACGGGCCTTGGTGGTGGTTGAAACCGCAACCTGGTCTGCGGGGATGAGTGTTGGCTGCGACGCGGGGTCGTCGGAGAACTTCAACTCCAGCCAGCGGAAGATGTAGTCCATGATGCTCGTGGCGATTGGAATCTGGGGATTGCCAGTGGGCCCAGCCGGATCGAAGCGCGAGCCTTTGAACTTGCTGGCCAGTTCTGCAACGGGGACGCCGTACTGGAGTGCATAGCTGGTTAGCATGGCAACGGTGTCCATAAGACCGCTGACCGTGGAACCCTGGCGGCTGACGTTGACGAAGAGTTCCGCAGGTGTACCGTCTTCGAACATGCCGACGGTCATGTAGCCTTCCTGCTCGCCGACGCGGAACTTGTGGGTGATGGACTGGCGTTCCGGTGTAAGCCGCCGCCGGACCGGTACACGCGCCTTGAGGAGCAGATCCTGGGCTGCCTTGATGGCGTCGGCGGCTTCGGCCGGAGTCTCTTCTCCCTTTGCCTTCGTATCCGCGTGGTAGAGCACCTGCTCGGTGCGGGAGCCGTCGCGGTAGTAGGAGATGGACTTGAGGTCTTCGTCGTAGGCCAGCATGTAGAGGCGCTTCACGTCCTCGACCGTATGGGATGAGGGAGCGTTTGCGGTCTTGGAGATTGACGAGTCGTTGTACCGTTGGGCCGCGGCCTGCACGTATACGTGGTCCTCGGGGCTCACATCGCTTGAGCAAACCAGCCAATCGGGCCGGTCTGCGCTTTCATACATCTCGGCCCAGCGCGAAGAGACCGTGTACTCGCCGGTGCGGTCGCTGCGCAGGTAGCTGAAGTCGAAGTACGGCTCAATGCCGCTGTTGACGCCGGCCACCAGCGATGTCGTACCGGTCGGAGCCTGGGTAAGCAGGTAGCAGTTGCGAATGCCATAGCGGGCTATGCCTTCACGAATGTCCGTGGGCAGTCGCTGGATGAACGGCCGTTCGAGGTATTCGGGAGAGTACTTCGGGAAGGCGCCGCGTTCACGGGCCAGTTCGATACTTGCCCGGTAGGACTCGTCCCGGAGTGTACGGAAGACGTCCTCCGTGAACTTGACCGACTCTGCGGAGCCGTAGCGGATCTCCATGCGGAGCATGCAGTCGGCAAGGCCCATGACGCCGATGCCCATGCGGCGGATCTGCTGTTGGCTGTCCGCGCATTCCTCGATCGGGTAGTGGCTGAGGTCAACCACGTTGTCGTTGAAGCGGACCGCCGAAGGGATGTAGCGGCGGAAGGATTCGAAGTCGAACGACCACTTGCCTTCGGCATCTTCGACCATGAATGAATCGAGGTTGAAGGAGCCGAGGAGGCAGGCACCATAGGCGCCAAGCGGTTGTTCGCCGCAGGGGTTGGTGGAAATAAGGGTCTCGAAGTACCCGGAGTTTGCCTGCTTGTTGGCACGCTCCATGAAATAGATGCCGGGCTCGGCACTACGCCAGGCGGCCTCACAGATTTCGTCCCAGAGTTGGCGGGCCTGGATGGTCCGGTAAACGCGGCCGCCAAACTGAAGGTCCCAGGGCCCGTCGTTCTTCACCGCTTCCATGAAGGCATCCGACATGCAGACGCTGACGTTGCAGCCTTCGAGCACTCCCGGGGTCTCTTTTGCATGGATGAATTCGAAGACATCGGGGTGGTCGCAGTCGAGCATGATCATCGCGGCGCCGCGGCGGCTGCCTCCCTGGATAATCACCGTCTTCGAGATGAAGGCGAATGGCTGGGCCCAGTTCACCGGGCCCGACGATGTGCCGTTTACGCCCTTCACCTTGTCGCCGCGAGGGCGCAGGGAGGACATGTTGACGCCTACCCCACCGCCGCGCGACTGGATCTCAACCCACTCGTTGAGCGACTTCATGATCCCCTGGCGGCTGTCCTCGGGGCTGGGGATGACATAGCAGTTCTGGGCTGTGACGCCGGCACCGGTCCCCATTGCGGCCGTAATGCGGCCACCCGGCAGATAACGAAAGCCGTTGAGCAGATCCATGAACCTGCCGGACCACTCTTCACGCAAGGCCACCGTCTTTTCGTGTTCGGCCACGGCCGCACTCACGCGCCGCCACGCCTCATGAGGAAACTGTTCGCCCTCATGTGCATAGCGGTCGCGGAAGATGTTGAGCTGGACCTCGTTGTAGGTGGTTTCCACGGAAGCGTCCTTGCGTTCGAAGATCTGGGTCACGGCGGGGTCCTTTCGGTGTTCGATGAAACAGCCGGGCCCGGGTCGCGACGACACAAAAGGGTGCCATCACCATCGGGGCCCGGAGCATTTCCTTAGCTGGAGGGCGGCTCCGGTGGCCCCGAGGGGGGCGCATCAGTATAGCACAAACGTTCTGCTATCATCCCGCCGACTCCGCCAGGCGGCTGTCGACGGGTGTGATTCTGCGGGATGGATCGAGATTGACTGGCGAGTTGGCAGAGTCGAGGAGCGGCAACTGAAGCGTGCGCTCTTCGATTCCCGGCACCCGGCCCTCTTCGAGCGCGGTCAGTGCCTCCTTCAGCGAATCGAGGTCGCTGAAGGAGCGATAGACCGACGCAAAGCGAATGTAGGCAATCTGGTCGAGGCTGCGCAGGTGATCCATCGCCAGTTCTCCCACAACTGACGATGGAACCTCTGCGCGGCCGTCGGCCATGATTCGAGACTCGATATCGGCAACGACACCATCGAGTTCAGCGACACTGATGGGGCGCTTGGTGCACGCGCGCCGAAGGCCTGCCATCAGCTTTTCGCGGCTGAACTCCTCCCGGCGCCCGTCTTTCTTGACGATTTGCACCGTCGACAGCTGAGGCATTTCGACGGTCGAGAATCGTTCGCCGCAGATGCTGCATTCGCGGCGACGGCGGATGCCGTCGTCGTTGGCGCGGCTATCGGTTACGCGGGAGTCGCGGGCCTGGCAGAAAGGGCATCGCACGCGTCATAACTCCTGAGGAAGCGTATATACGCCTTAACAGTTTCGGTCTGCGCATGTTCCTCTAGATCTTGGGGTTGGTCAACCCTCAACCACTACATATTGCGGCAGTAAGTGTCCGATTGCCGAAAATCAGTTGCGGCGGTAGTACGGGCAGGCCGGCGTGTCGTACCAGGGGGCGAAGATTCCGCTGGCAGGGTGGAGGCAGGTGCCGCGACCGACCTCCTGGTCTTCGATGAACTCATGGCAGGAACCGCAGGCCCTGGCAGCGGGACGCTCGGCACGGGCGAGGTTGAGGAAGGTGTCGTTGACGTCGTCAAGGAAGGCTGTGGGCACGACGGGTTCGTGGGCGAAATCGTCGCGCAAGCGTTCTCGGCGCGACTGGTTGCGCTGACGTTTGCGATTCTTGCGCCTGCTCATGGTGTCAGGCTACGAAAGTGGCGCCGGTCTTACCACGGCCCCCGGCGACTACTTCCCCCGCAGCTTGCGGCCGATCCAGCGGAGTGGGTCGTAGTAGCGGTCGGCGACGCGCTCCTTGAGCGGGATGATGGCGTTGTCGGTGATGTGGATGTCTTCCGGACAGACTTCCGTGCAGCACTTGGTGATATTGCAGTAGCCAACGCCCGCGTCATACCGGGCGAGTTCGAGCCGGTCTTCGGTGTCGAGTGGGTGCATGTCGAGTTCGGCAAGGCGCACGAAGAAGCGGGGACCGGCGAAGTTCGGCTTGTTCTCCTCGTGGTCGCGGATGACGTGACAGACGTTCTGGCAGAGGAAGCACTCGATGCACTTGCGGAACTCCTGCCCGCGCTCGATGTCTTCCTGCATCATGCGGTGCGTGCCGTCGGCTTCGGGAGCACGCGGCTTGAAGGCCGGGATGGTCTTCGCCACTTCGTAGTTGAACGAGACATCGCAGGCGAGGTCGCGGATGAGGGGAAAGGTCTTCATCGGGGCCACGGTGATGACTTCGCCGGGTTCGAACATGTTCATGCGGGTCATGCACATGAGGCGCGGGTGGCCGTTGATTTCGGCGCTGCAGGAGCCACACTTGCCGGCCTTGCAGTTCCAGCGGACGGCGAGGTCATTTGCCTGTTCGGCCTGGATGGTATGGATGACGTCAAGGACGACCTGGCCCTCGCCTGCTTCCACGGTGTAGTTGACCCATTCGCCGCCGCTG
>JAGQGZ010000019.1 GCA_020432105.1 Dehalococcoidia bacterium
GCGTCGAAGTCACCGCGGCGTTCCCGGGGCGTGCGCACGTTCCGGAGGATCAGTTCATAGAGCTCGTCGTTGCGAATACCTGCACGAAGAAAGCGCAGTGGCGGAATAATCATTCCCTCCTGGAAGAGCTCCGTGGCGTTGGGCATCGAGCCGGCGCTCATCCCGCCAATATCGGCGTGATGGGCGCGATTGGAGACGAACCCGGCGAGTTCGCCCTTGTGAAAGACCGGGGCGACCAGCGAAACGTCGGGAAGATGGGTGCCGCCAAGATAGGGGTCGTTGACGATCGCAACGTCGCCCGGTTGCCACGGTGCGAGCCGCTGCACTGCCGCGATAGCCTCGGGCATGGCGCCGAGGTGTACGGGGATGTGTGCTGCCTGGGCCACCATCTCACCCCCGGCGTCAAAAATGGCGGCCGAGTAATCGCGCCGCTCCCGGATGTTGGGTGAATGGGCGGCGAGGCCGAGCACCACGCCCATCTCGTCGGCGATGGAGGCGAGCAGCGCATTCCAGATGGAGAGTTCCGCAGGCGTCAGTCCGGACATTAGACCGGTTCCGCCAGCAGGTTTCCGAAGCCGTCGACGGTTGCTACCCATCCGGGTGGCAGGTAGGTGGTGGCGTCCGGCTGGAAGATAGTCGCTTCGCCAGCCACACGGTCGCCGGCAGCGAGGGTGCCGCGATCTACGACAAGCATCTCGCCGGTGGGTGCAAACACGCGCGATGAACCAACCTGCACTTCCGGAAGTACGACGTCGGGCCGGTCAGCTTCTGCCCGCGCACGCAGAGTCACGAGTTCAACGGGGCCATCGGGAGTGCTGTAGCCGAAGCGCTTTTCGTGCGCGGCATGAAACGCCGTGGAGAACGCGTCCAGGCCGGGAGATTCAACAGCGACGCGAAGTTCGTGTGCCTGGCCGAGGTAACGCGCGTCACCGGACCAGAGGATGTGCCGGGCGGCCACACCGGCGGCTTCAAGCTCATCACGAGCCGCACGCTCGAGGATTGTTGCCGAATCGCGGAGGGTGCTACTCGCATCGGCGCTGAGGGTGAGGACGAGACTCTGCGTCTGTTCTGCCGCTTCGGGGGCGGTCAGCATGCCAAGGGCAGAAAGCACCCCCGGGAATCGTGGTACCAGCACCCGCCTGAATCCGAGTTGTTCGGCGAGTGCGCAGGCATGTAGGGGACCGGCGCCACCAAAGGCGACGAGGGTGAACTCGCGAGTGTCGAAGCCACGCTCGAGACTCACCCGGCTCAGCGATCGAACCATGTTGGCGTTCACTACGTCGATGACGGCCTCGGCATTGGCCCCGGGTCCGAGACCGGCCAGGGCAAGACGAGCTCTTTCGAGATCGAGGGCGACCGTCTCGCCAAGGCGTTGTTCAGCGTGGAGGCGGCCAAGGACGAGGTTGGCATCGGTGACGGTGGGCTGCGTGCCCGTTCCGTAGCAGGCGGGCCCGGGATCGGCCCCCGCGCTCTCGGGTCCGACCACCAGCGCCCCGCCAACGTCGAGGCGGGCGAGAGATCCGCCGCCCGCACCCACGGTCTCGATGTCAACCGCGGAATTGATGACGGCCAGGCCGTCGATCTCCATCGCGCCACGAAGAAGCGGTTCGCCGGGACAGACGGCGACGTCGGTGCTGGTTCCGCCCATGTCGAAGGTCACGATGTTCTGGATCCCGGCCTGTCGCGCCACGTGGAGGGCGCCGAGCACACCACCGGCGGGCCCCGAAAGGAGCATTGATACGGGGTGATTGCCAGCCTGGTCAGAGCTGGCCAGGCTGGCATCGGACCGGATCACGCGAATCCCGGGCAGGTCTCCCTCCAGGTTCCCCAGGTAGGTGCGGATGGTCGGCCGCAGAAACGCGTTGATGGCTGTTGTGCTGGTGCGTTCGTACTCGCGAATCTGTGGTGCGACCTCGACCGAGGCACTGACTTCAAGGCCGCGCTTCCTCAGAGCATCGGTGAGCCGGCGCTCGTGGTCGGGGTAGGCGTAGGAGTGCAGCAAGCACACCGCCACGTGAACTGCGCCGGCCTCTCGACATTCCTCCACCACGCGGTCGATCTCGGTCTCTGCCAATTCGACCACCACTTCGCCGTCGGCCCCCACCCGTTCGTGTACAGCGATCACGTCTCCGCGGGCAACGACATGCGGAGCCCGGCGGGGCTCAAGGGCGTACAGCTCCGGCCTCGTCTGGCGGCGGATAGTAAGGGTGTCTCGAAAGCCCTCAGTGGTCACCAGCACGACACGCGGCCCGTGCCGCTCGAGGAGAGCGTTCGTTGCGACAGTGCTGCCGTGCACGTACCGTCCGGCGGTCCCCCCGTCCAGGCCTTCGATGATTGCGACCCGCGGATCTGCCGGCGTGGAAAGCCGCTTCCAGGTGCGGAGCATCCCGTCGTCGCCGACTTCGATGAAGTCGGTGAAGGTGCCTCCCACATCGATTCCGAGTGCACGTGCCACCGGACGATTATGAGCGAGCGCCGGAGGTGCCGCGAACGCGATAGCTAGAGGTGGTCTTTGACGCGGCCGGCAAGGGCCTCGGTAAATCCAACAGTGGCTGCAACTTCTTCGACGGAAGCTTCTCGCACCGCTTTCACCGAGCCGAACCTACGGAGCAGCGCTTTCTTGCGTTTTGGACCGATACCGGGGACGTTGTCGAGGGCGCTGGAGACCTGGGACTTGCCTCGCAGTTGTCGGTGATAGGTAATCGCAAAGCGGTGCGCCTCATCACGGATGCGCTGGACGAGGTAGAGAGCGTCGGACCCGCGCGGCAGAATGACCGGCGCTGGCTCGCCCGGGACAAAGAGCTCTTCATGTTGCTTGGCGAGGCCCACGGTCGGAATGTCATAGACGCCGATCTCGCGCATCGCTTCAACCGCCGCGCTCAGCTGACCTTTGCCACCGTCGATGATCACGAGGTCGGGGAGGTCCCAGGCATCGTCTGCTTCAGGCAGTTCGGCAACCTCACCGTCGACCGCGACTGATTGGCTGCGAACCTTACCGGCACGCCGGAAACGGCGGCGAAGCACTTCCTGCATGGTGGCGAAGTCGTCGGCGCCCTCCACGGTCTTCACCCGGAACCGACGGTACTGGGATGTCGCGGGCCGGCCGTTTTCGAAGACGACCATGCTCGATACCGGGCTCGAACCCTGGATGTTGGAGTTGTCATAGCACTCGATACGCCCTGGTGGTTCGGGAAGTGCCAGTTCTTCCTGGAGCTGTTCGAGCGCTCGGTCGGTCTTGGTGGCGTCGGCCAGCCATTTGACCTGCAGCATGTCGAGGGTCTCCCGGGCGTTTTCGTTCGCCATCTCAATGAGCCGAAGTTTCTCGCCGCGAGCCGGGACTCGCACCTCGACCTGCGACTCACGCTTCTCGCTCAGCATCGCCTCGATGTCATTCCGCTCCGCCGGTTCCACCGCGACGGCGACGAGTTTGGGGATGTACTGGGCACTCTCGTAATACTGTTCAAGGAAACTGCCGAGGACGGCTGAATCGGTCTCGTCCCGTGCACCTTCAACGATGAAGTGGTCACGTCCTACCATCTGGGTGCCGCGGATGAAGAAGACCTGCACGCAGGCCTGGTCGTCGCTCCGGGCGATGCCAAAGATGTCGGCATCTTCCTTCCGGGTGGTCGCGACGGTCTGGCGCTCGATGGTTCGCTCGACTGCTTTGAGCTGGTCGCGGACCATCGCCGCGCGTTCGAATTCCATGCGTTCCGCGGCATCCGACATCTGCGCCTTGAGGCGGCGCACGACGTCGTTGGCCTTGCCTTCGAGGAAGAGGATTACCTGCTCGACCACCTCGGCGTACTCCTCCGGCGTACAGAAGGACGTGCAGGGAGCAATGCAGCGCTTGATGTAGAAGTCGAGGCAGGGGCGCGGATCCCGTCCCGTGATTTCCTTCGTGCAGGAGCGCCAGGGGAAGAGTTTCTTGGTGAGGTCGAGGGTCGCGCGGACCGAACCGGCCGAGGCGTACGGGCCGAAGTAGCGTGCCCCGTCTTTCTCAATCCGGCGGGTGATAGACACTCGCGGCCAGGGATTCTGGACATCGACCTTGAGATAGGGATAGCGCTTGTCATCCTTCAGCCGGATGTTGAAGAACGGCTGGTGCTTCTTGATCAGCGTCGCTTCGAGGATGAGCGCCTCGCCGGCGTTGCCGGTCACGATGAACTCGAAGTCCTCGATCTGTTGTCGCAGTGCGAGCGTCTTGGGTTCGAGTGAGTACGCCGAACCGAAGTATGAGCGGACTCGGTCCTTGAGACGGGCGGCTTTCCCGACATAGATCACGTCACCATCCGCGTTGCGCATGATGTAGACGCCCGGCTTGGATGGCATTGCCGCCAGTTGCTTGCGAATCTTCTCGGAGATCGTCGCGGATGCCACCAATCAAGTGTAGCTGCCGCAGCTACCGGTTCGAAGCGACGGTTGCAGCCGCGGTGGACGGCGCCCGTACAATGCGCCCACCAACCACTTCCGGGGGACCCCATGACCTACCAGGCGATTCTCTACGACGTCGATCAGCATGTTGCGACCATCACCCTGAACAAGCCCGAACGGCTGAATGCGTTCGACGACGAGATGCTGACGGAATGGGCCGATGCTATCCAGGTGGCCGACGCCGATCCGGATGTTCGGGCGGTCATCATCACCGGCGCGGGCCGGGGGTTCTGCAGCGGCATGAACGTGCAGAACGAGGCGGGCGGCAGTGGTGTGCTGCGCACCGAGGCGCCCGTTTCGGAACGGCGTGTTTCGCTGCGCAACAGCGTGCATCCGATTCCCCGGGCACTCATTCAGTTGGAGAAGCCATACATCGCCGCAATTAACGGCGCGGCAGCGGGGGCCGGCATGGATATGGCGTCGATGGCCGATATCCGCTTTGCCAGCAGCACGGCGCGGGTAGGGATGACCTACGTCCGTATGGGGCTCATCCCGGGCGATGGCGGGTGTTACACGCTACCGCGGCTGGTAGGCACGCAGCGGGCACTCGACATGATCTGGAGCGGCAAGCTGATCACTGCCCCGGAGATGAAGGAGATCGGCTATGTGCTCGATGTGTTCGAGCCGGATGAGTTGATGCCGAAGGTGACCGAGTACGCCCGCCAAATCGCGCGGGGCCCGGCGACGGCCGTGCAGGTGTCGAAGAAGCTTGTGTACCGGTCAGGGAATATGGGCTTCGACGAACACCTGGACCTCGCCCAGATGGCGATGTTCATTGCCCAGACGACTGAGGACGCGAAGGAGGGCCCCCGGGCCTTCGTCGAGAAGCGCGAGCCGAACTTCAAGGGTTACTAGCCGTTCAGGCTGCAGTACCGACGCGAAGCGCAGTCATGTAGGACTGGAGGTCACGGAGGACATTGTCGGCGTTCTCGATCACCTCGTCAGTGGCTGCTTCGCTCCGTGCCGGGGGTGGTTCCGGGCCGGAAACGCCGTCGCCGATACCCAATGCTGCGGCTGACCGCCGGGCGGCTGCAACGGCCACGGCGAGCCGCCCTTCACGGCCCTCGTGATGGCCGACGATAGCGACGAGCACATCCTCGGGAAACTGCCATTCGCGGGCGACTGCTCCGCCCCATTCGATGTGGCCAAGACCAAATACTTTTCGCTCGGCGGCGAGCGTTTCAGAGCCATTGCGAGCCATCGCCACGACAACGGCGTACCGCTCCGGGTCCTGTGTGGCCATGGCAAGGCGGCCGATGTCATGCAAGAGGCCGGCTGTGAAGGCTTCGCCGTGGCTGCCATCCCGGCCCCCCGAGTAGCGTTCGGCAAACATCGCGCAGGCGACAAGATGTCGCCACATCTCATCGACGTTGAGGCCCGATTTCCAGAGTTGAGGAAAGCTGGAATCCACCGCCGCGGCGATGGTGATACGGCGGGCAGCGTCGGTTCCGATCCGGACGATCGCAGCTTTCGCCGTTTCCACTCGGTGAATGGGTGCGGACACAGCCGAGTTTGCCATCCTCAACACCGTGGCGGTGAGCTTCGGGTCGAGTTCGATGATCTCGCGCAGCTCGGCGATGGACGGGTCAGTTTGATGCAACAGCCGCAGGGCCCTGGCATGGGCGACCGGGAGGGGCGGGACCTGGATCTCAGGCACGAGCAACTGCCTCCGGCATCCGGACGGACGCTCTTCTTGAGTATCGGTAGTTGCTCGTCGCTTCTGCAGGTGCGGGGGATCGGATATTGTTCATGGCTGGAGGCGCTATGACGGCTGAGATTGGAAAACCTGCACCGGCGTTTACGCTGATCGACAAAAACCGTGAGAAGGTGACGCTGGAGAGCTTCCCTGGCAAGCGGCTTGTCCTCGCGTTCTACCCGCTTGCTTTCACCGGTGGCTGAACATCGGAGATGACCGCCTTCCGGACGCAGACAACAGCGTTCGAGGAGGCCAACGCCCAGGTACTGGGCGTCAGTGTCGATTCCTTTGCAGCCGCGGGCGAGTTCCAGGACAAGCTGGGGCTTGAGTTCCCGTTGCTGAGCGATTTCCCGAAGAACCAGGCCGGGCGGGACTACGGTGTGTTCGTGGAAGAACGCGGTATTCACAACCGGGCGACAATCGTCATCGACGAAGGTCGGGTTGTGCGAGATATCTACATCGAAGGTCGCGATATCGAGTCGCACCCAACTCACGCACTCGAGGTGTTGGCCAGCCTTGGCGGCTGAGCCCGGCACCGGTCACGCGAGGACCACCGAATACCGGTTCCTTGTCCTCATCGCGTCGCTGTTTACGGGCACACTCGTCATCTCCAATGTCGTGGCAGTGAAGATCTCCGACTTTGGGGGCCACTACCTGGACTCGGGGAACATCGTCTTCCCGGTCAGCTACATCCTCGGTGATGTGCTGACGGAAGTGTATGGCTACCGCCAGGCACGGAAGATCATCTGGTCGGCGTTCCTCGCCAACGCGCTTGCGGTCGGCGTGATTGTCGCTGCCGGCGAGCTTCCCGCTGCCCCGTTCTGGACCGACCAGGAGTCGTACGACGCAATCCTTGGTCAGACGTGGAGGATTGTGGGGGCCAGTTTCGTTGCCTTCCTCGTTGGTGAATTCGCGAATTCCGCAGTGCTCGCCAGGATGAAAGTGGCGACGAAGGGGCGTTTCCTCTGGATGCGTACCATCGGCTCGACACTCGTTGGTCAGGCACTCGACTCTGTGCTCTTCGTGTCCATCGCCTTTGCCGGAACGGGTGTGCCCGAGTTGCATGTGCTCATCTGGGAGACGTGGGCGTTCAAGGTCGCCTTTGAGGTAATCGCGACGCCGATCACCTACATCGTCGTGGGCTGGCTCAAGCGGGCGGAGGGGGTCGATGCCTACGACGAGGATGTTTCCCTGAACCCGGTGTTGGTCTGGCAGTAGGAACGACGAGAAAACCGCGTGCCGGCCGATGACGCTAGTGGGCGATCTGGCTACACTTCCGGGCGCAGCAACCAGCCGGGCCGATGAACCGTGCAGCCCAAAGGTGGTGTCAATGGCTTCCGTCAAGGCTGACCCCGGCGGATTTCCACAGCGGCGTCTTGCCCAGGTCCCGACTGTCGATGCGGCGACGATGGGGCAAATCCAGCGGGCCGCTATCGAAAGCTACGATATCGACATCCTGCAGATGATGGAGAATGCCGGGCGCGCGGCGGCGAGGCTGGTGCTCGCCATGGTCGGTGGACGCGTCCGCGGGCAGCGTGTGGTGGTGCTCGCCGGTGGCGGCAACAATGGTGCGGCCGGGTTGTGCGCGGCTCGGCACCTTGCCAACTGGGGAGTGGTAGTGGAGCCGATCTTCGGCACGATCGAGGACGACATGTCGATCACGACGTTGCGGCAGGCACGGATCCTCCGGGCCTCGGGCGTGCACGAGCATCGCGACCGCGACACGAGCCAGGAGTCACTTGAGGAACACCTTCGCCGCGCCGATGTGGTAATCGATGCGCTGGCCGGGTACGGACTGCATGGTCCTCCCATTGGCATCGCGGCGGCGGCAACGGAGATGGCGATGAGTTGTGGCAGCCCCGTCCTCGCCCTTGACGTGCCCACCGGTGTCGACTCGACCACCGGCCAGGTGCACGACCTCGCGGTGAGAGCCTCGACAACGCTGGCCCTCGACCTGCCCAAGCACGGCACTACCGTGGCCAGTGCGAGGACGCACGTGGGCATGTTGTACCTGGCGGACCTCGGTATCCCGCGGAAGGTCTACGATGCCTTCGACGTGAACGTGACGGGACTATTCGACGAAGGCCCGCTCGTCCGTCTCAAGTAGTGCTTCAGTGCGCGTGCGAGTCCCAGAGCACTTCATCGGTACCGCTCTCCCGGTTTTGGAGGCGAGCAGCGACAAAAAGCAGGTCGCTGAGGCGGTTCAGGTAGGTCACGGTAATTGGCGGCACGTCGTCCTCACGGCTGAGGGCGATGACTGCGCGCTCGGCGCGGCGGCAGACCGTACGGGCGATTTGCAGCTGTGCCGATGCGGGGTGCCCACCTGGAAGAACGAAGCTGGTGAGCGCGGGCAGGCTGTCATTCCACTCGTCGATCAGGCCCTCCAGCTTCTCCACATGGCTGCTTCCCACCGAAGGAAGGGGGATACGTTCGCTATCGGTGGGGTCGAGGGCGAGTACAGAGCCGAGATTGAAGAGCTCATGCTGGATGGGGAGCAGGGCGGCTGTTAGTGCTTCCCCGGTACCGAAGGCGATGGCGGCACCGATGACCGTGTTCAACTCGTCGACGGTGCCGTAGGCCTCGATACGGGGGCCGTCCTTGGGGACACGCTGCCCACCGACCAGCGCGGTCGTCCCGTCATCACCTGCACGTGTGTAGACGCGGTTGATCCGGACCATTCGTCCACTTTGGCGCAAAACCGCGGCGAACGCGACTTTCCCGCCGCGCCGCCCGCGGTAACAATACGACTACAACCGGGACGAGGATGTTGAATGGCAACGACAAATCGCTGCGTGCGCTGCTTTGCGGTATTCACGGGAGAGCCCTACCGGATGGCTGGTCGAGGTTATTGCTGCCAGAGCTGTTCGGTCGGTTCGGCCTGCGAACACCAGGGCATCCGCCGGGGAAAATACGTCCGCCGGTACGATGCGATGTTCGATCGCTTTCGTGACGGCGCCCGTACCCGGAGCCCCTACGAATCCTGGCAGCCCACGAAAGACCGTTCCCGCGTAGCCGACGCCACGGAGGAATAACTTGGCCCTTTACGAGTACCACTGTCCCGCCTGCAACACCCGAACCGAACGCCGCATGCCGATGTCTGACGTAGTGCAGCACATCAAGTGCCCGAAATGTGGCAAGCGGGCTCCAAAGACCATCGGGAACTTCGCTTTCGTCGGAGGCGCCAGCGCCGAATTCGGCGAAGATGGACCCGCACCGTGGGATGACGATGGCGACGATGGATTCGACGACGATGGCCTCGGCGGTCACGACCATGATTTCGATCACGGCCACAGCCACGGACCCGGGGGCCACACCCACTAGCCCCCAGGGCCCTCCAGGACTCACGGAGAGCGACGGATGGGCGTGAGTCCGTCACCGGGCCAGCTCACGGCAATGAACCGGAACGTGCGGCTTCTGCGCGTCTATGTGACGTCGCTGATGCTGACCCCGTTTCTCGCCGTCTGGGTCGTCTACCTCACCGACTTCCGGGAGCTGACGCTCACCCAGGTGGCGATCATGGAGGCGTTCTTCTGGGCGGTCTCGATGCTCGCCGAGATACCTTCGGGTGCCTTCGCGGACCGGTTCGGCCGAAAGAGCACATTCCTCGTCGGCGTCACCCTTGAAGGAATCGGGGTCTTCTCGTTCGGCCTGGCGTCGAACTTCGAGCTCCTGACGGCGTCCTACGTGCTCTGGGCCAGCGGCATCGCCTTCGGGAGTGGGAATGCCCAGGCCTTTCTCTACGAGACCATGAAGGCCGGTGGCCGGGCCGAAGGGTATGCGAAGCAGCAGGGCCGCCTCCAGGCGATCATGATGACTTCCAGCATGGTGGGCGCCGCAAGTGGAGCATTTGTCGCTGCGTGGCTCGACCTTCAGGCCCCTGTCCTTCTCGGGGCTGCGTTCTACGTTGTGGCCTTTGTGGTGGCCCTGAGGCTGGACGAGCCGCCGCGGGACGAGGAACAGCTTGCCGCTGCGTCCAGCTACCTGGCGACGTTGCGAGCTGCGGCCGGGTTCTTGCGCTCGCATGCGCCGGTGCGCTTTGTCATCCTCTTCAGCATCGCGACCGGCGTCGCCTCGATGACCGAATGGTTGTTGATGCAGCCGTTTCTGGCTTCGCACAATGTGCCGATCGGCCTTTTCGGACTCATCGCGATCCCGGTTCGGCTGTCTTCGGTCCTGGGCGCCCTGGGCGGAGCGCAGATCGTCGAGTGGCTGGGTATCCGAAGGACAGTCGTGAGCAGCTTCGTATTGACACTCGGAGGACTGGTGACGCTCGCCACCGTCGACCACGTCGGCGCGCTCTTCGGGGTTATGGCTATCGCTGTGGCCGGTGCTTTCCGGCAGCCCGCCGTCTGGGCCTACATCAACGACCGAACATCCTCCTCCATGCGAGCGACAGTCCTCTCGGTGACTCCATTCGGGATGTCGGCATCGTTCGCTCTACTCTTCCCGTTCATCGGACTGGCTTCGGATGAAGGCATCAGGCTTGGATTTGCCGTCCTCCTCGGAGTGGTGACCGCCGCCGCGGGGCTGAGCCTTGTCCTCTGGCTCAAGGCCGATGCGGGGGCCGATCCACCGGCAGTGCTCCGGCCGGAGCACGTCACTTCGTAGGCGGATCGACAAGAGAAAAGGCGGGCCTCCATGGAGGCCCGCCTTTTCTTGAGATTGCCGGGACTCGAGATCTAGATCTCGAGCATCTGGGCGACGCGTTCGCGATGGTAGTCGCCGTCGCCCCAGAACAGTTCCGCGCGCTTCTGGCGGCGGAAGTAGAGCTGGATGACATAGTCCTTGGTGAAGCCGATGCCACCGTGGATCTGCTGGCCGTGGGCGACCACGCGGCGGCTGGCGTCGCTGCACCAGGCTTTCGCCATGGCAACGTCCATGTCCTGGGTGTCTTCGTTCTCGCTTGTGGCCCAGGCGGCCTTGTACATGATGAACCGCATGCCATCGACATCGGTGACCATGTCGGCAGCTTTGTGCTGGATGGCCTGGAACGAGCCAATGGGGCGGCCGAACTGGACGCGCTCCTTGGCGTAGTTCACCGAGATCTCGAAGTCACGCTGGGCGAGGCCCACGAGGTAGGCGCACTCAAGGGCCGTGGCCATGTTGCTGATGCGGCGAGCCTGGTCGTCGCTCAAGGGGACAATGTCTTCGGCAGCCACTGAGACGTCCTTGAAGACCACTTCCGCCTGCTTGTCGCTGGCAATGGTCTTCAGAGTCGTGACGGTGATGCCGGACTGGTCACGCGGGACGATATACACCGCGTTGCCGCCGCCGGGCGCCTGGGCGACTACCTGGATGTAGTCCGCGACGTTGGCGTCGGGGACAAACATCTTGGTGCCGTTGAGCTTGGCGCCGCTGCCGTCGGCGGTGGCCTTCATTTCGATGCTGCCCGGACCCCAGCGCCCGCTGGCTTCGGTTACGGCATAGGTGTGGATCGCAGTACCGTCGGCGATGCCGGGCAGGTACTTCTGCTTCTGCGCATCGCTGCCCGCAGTGAGCAGGCCCGCCGTGCAGACGGCATTGGGGATGAACGGCCCGGGCACGAGGGCGCGGCCGAACTCTTCGACGAGTACGCAGAGGTCGAGGAAGCTGAACTCGGAGCCGCCGTACTGTTCAGGGACCATGAGCCCCTGCCAACCAAGCTCCGCCATCTTCTTCCAGAGGTCCGGGCTGTAGCCCTTCTCATCCTCTTCCATAGCGCGGACGTGCTCTTCCGGGCATTCCTTCTCAAGGAAGTCCCGGGCAGAGTTTTTCAACAGTTCTTGTTCTTCGCTAAGACCGAGGTCCATACGATGCGGCTTCTCCGTTCCGGTGAGATCCGCCGGGAAAGCAAGGCCTGACCTTGCACCGCCCGCCGGTCGTGTGCGGCGCGATTCTAGCACGCATCTTTAGGTGGAGGCGAATTGCCTAGGCCGATTTGCGGAGCTGCTCGACTCGTACCGTCCGCTGATTGGGGAGCAGGGCGATCTCAAGGAGCGTGTCGAGCAGGACGTTGTAGGAGTCGACGTAGCGAGGATTCGCACCCGCGATGTCACGCATCCAGCCCTCACGCACCTCGGCGCGGAGTTCGGTATACGTCTGGTTGCGGTCGGAGAACTGGGCGTCGATGCAGATGTTGCCCGGCCGGCTGCCGCGGGTGACCAGCATTGTCCCCTGGCGTTGGTCGAGGTCGAAGGCAAAGAGCCCACGCGCCGATGGCGATTCGTCGCCCCAGAGTCGCTCGGCCCAGGTGAAGGCGTCGCTGACGGTCTGGTGACGGACCGCGGGCATGTGCTGCGGCTTTGTGAACGTGCTGTCTGGGTCTCTGGATATCTCTTGCATGACTGGCCTCGCCAGGAACATCGGAGGTTCGTGCCTTGCTGTGTGGCGGCGGAAGGTGCCACTGCAGGGGCAAATGGGTGACGGGCCGCACCTTCCCGACCCGCCAGGGGCACTGCCTACAGCAATCGTCCCTGCGAGTTCTTCGGGTGGCGGGGTACAACGCGTGGAACAGACCCAGAGTGCGCAAGCCCGCCGTTTTGGCTGATTGTCTGGGCAATCTGATCCATACAACGGTCGACGTCCCTGAGTTCATCTGTGGTATAGCGCGCGACGCTCCAGCCGCTTGCCACCATGAAGTTGTCGCGTTTCTTGTCTGCCTTCACCGCCTTTTCGGCCAGGTGATATGCGTCGCCATCCGTTTCCACGTCGATGTTTTTTCCTGTGCAGAAGATGGCGAAGTCGAGCCAGTACCGTTGCCGGCTCTCCGGCCAACCATATTGGCGTTCGACCGCTGGTTCCATGCCAGCCAGACCTTTCATTGCCGCCCAGAGCTTTTCCTCAAGGGGACTTTCATTGAACAGATCATTGAAGGTCTCAGCGGCTAGGAGCCTTCGTCGAGTCGTAGAGATGAAAGGGTTTCTTCGGTTTCTGGTTGCGACGATGGGTTTCGACAGCGTTGTCACCGATGGGATACCCAGTCGAAAGTATCTGCGACCTGAGCGACCTTCCAAGGGGTGCCCAGGAAGAAGGTCCTCGCGCGCGACTTCACGGATTGATTCGATTCGTCCGTAGTGTTGAACGACCTGGTGTGAGCCGTTCACTCCTTTGGGTTCGAAAGCTGCAAACCATCTTGGTGGCCATCCGCGCTTGGGCGCAGTGTCGACCGGCACTCGGTACCAGCCATGTTCCAGCAGGAAGGCAAGGTCCCTCTGGTGGGGCACAATGCCAACCAGCAAGGACTCGCTCCTCGTGGAATCAGGCATCGGCCAAAGTCTACGCGCTACCGCTCCCGGCGAACGAGCCTAGCGCTGCCGCTGGACGAATCGCCCGATGCGCTCCAGGGCCTGCTCGATCGCTTCATAGCTGTTCGCATAGCAGGCCCGCACGTAGCCCTCGCCCCCTTCGCCGAAGGCGCTGCCGGGTACGACGGCGACGCGCTCTTCAGCCATCAGCCGTTCGCTGAACTCCCAGCTGCTGAGGCCGGTGCGGGTGATATCCGGGAACGCGTAGAAGGCGCCCCGAGGCTCGAAGGTGTCGAGTCCAACGGCGCGAAGCCCATCGACGATGAGGCCCCGGCGGCGGTCGTATTCGGCCACCATGTCGAGCACGAATGGTTCAGCGTGATCGATTGCCGCCAGTCCGGCGTACTGGGCGGCGGTGGGCGCCGACATCATCGTGTACTGGTGGATGCGCATTGTGGCCTCCACCAGTGGCGCCGGACCCGCCACCCAACCGAGGCGCCAGCCTGTCATCGCGTAGGCCTTGCTCCAGCCCCCCAGGAGGATGGTGCGCTCCTTCATCCCGGGTAGCGAGGCGAAACAGGTGTGCTCAAAGCCGTAGCTAATCCGGTCGTAAAGCTCGTCGCTGATAACGAGGAGGTCATGCTTCTCAGCAAATCCAGCGACCTCCTCGAGGTAGGGCCGTTCCATTACGGCGCCTGTCGGATTGGATGGGTAGCCGATGAGCAGCGCGGTAGTTTTGGGCGTGATGATGGATTCGAGGGCTCGCTCGCGTACGCGGAAAGCGTCGGCGGCGCAGGTTGGGACCGGCTGGAAGACACCGCCTGCCAGCTCGGCGATCGGCCGGTAGGCGACATAACCGGGATCGGGACAAAGAAGACCGTCGCCTGGATCGAGCACAGCCCGTATTGCAACGTCGAGTCCTTCGCTGGACCCGGAGGTGATGATGATCTCGGACTTCGGGTCGTATCGCACCCCATAGCGTTCATGGAGGTGCCGGGAGAGGCGTTCGCGAAGTTCGAAGAGGCCGAAGTTCGAGGTGTAGTGGGTGTCGCCCCGGGCGATGCTGTCGATCGCTGCCTGGCGAACCGGCTCGGGGGTGACGTAGTCTGGCTCGCCGACCCCAAGCGAGATGACGTCCTCGACGGTGCTGAGGATGTCGAAAAATCGACGAATGCCGCTCGGGGGAACATTCCGGGCACGTTCGCCGATAAAGCGTTCGGAGCCCTCTTTCACGGAAGTCATGTCGCCTCTCCCTCGCTCAGCGGCAGCTTCCCGGATCGAAGAAGCCGCCCTTCTGGCGGCTTTCTTTGAATCTTGGGTATGTCGATAGTTCCGGGTGGCCGCCAGCTATGAGCGCGCGCGCGCAGCAGCCGCCGCCGCGGTAGTTGCGAGAGCCGTGGAGCCAGCACCGGAATACATCGTCATAAACATCGGCACGCTGACCCCTACCGTCAAGATCAGGGAGTACCCGGAGCAATCTCGGGCAGGCGGTTTGCGAAGCCGATTGCCGTCTCAAGCGCATGAGCGACTCTCAGGACGCTCCCCTCGTCGAAGAAGTTGCCGATTACCTGGACGCCTACCGGGAGGTTGTCGCTGAGTCCACAGGGAAGGCTGATAGCCGGCAGGCCGGTGACGGCGCTGGGTAGCGTGAAGATATCGTTGAGGTACATGGCGTAGGGGTCGTCCGTCTTGGCGCCGATGGGAAAGGCAACGGTGGGCGAGGTAGGCGTGACGATTACGTCATACCGCTTGAACGCCTCCTCGAATTCCCGGTGGATGACGGTGCGCACCTGCTGGGCTTTCTTGTAGTAGGCGTCGTAGTAGCCGGCGCTGAGGGCATACGTGCCGAGCATGATCCGCCGCTTAACTTCCGCGCCAAAGCCACTGCCGCGGGTGTGCTCGATGTTCTCCCACATCGTCGATGCGTCACGGTCGCTAAAGCCGTAACGAACGCCGTCGTAACGGGCCAGGTTGGCGCTCGCCTCACTCGGTGCGATGAGGTAGTAGACCGCAAGTGCGTGCTCCGTCGAAGGGAGTGACAGTTCGCGGTCGACCGTACAGCCAAGCGACTCGAGGGTGGCGATGGCCTTCTCAACCGAGGCACGGACACCGTCTTCGATGCCGTAGCCGAAATACTCCCTGGGCACCCCAACTCGCAGGCCCCGGATATCCTGGCCAAGGTACTGGCGCAGGTCGGGCATCGGCTCGGGATTCGACGTGGAGTCACGCGGATCGTGACCGCCAATAGCATCGAGCATCGTGGCGGCGTCACGGACATCGCGGCCGATGGGGCCAACCTGGTCGAGCGAGCTGCCGAAGGCGACGATGCCATAGCGGCTGACCCGGCCGTAGGTAGGGTCGAACCCGACAACGCCGCAAAGGGCGGCAGGTTGGCGGATGCTGCCGCCGGTGTCGCTGCCCAGTGAGATGATGCATTCGCCGGCAGCCACAGCAGCGGCGGAGCCCCCGGAGCTGCCACCCGGCACGAGTTCGAGGTTCCAGGGGTTGTGCGTTGGACCGTAGGCTGAGTGCTCGGTGCTCGAACCCATGGCGAACTCGTCCAGGTTGGTTTTGCCGACCATCACCGCACCTGCCCGGCGGATCTGTTCATAAACGTGTGAGTCGAACGGCGGATTGAAACCCTCGAGGATTCGTGACCCGGCCGTCGTCTGCACGCCGCCGGTGACGATCAGGTCCTTCACGCCAACGGGAATACCGGTCAGCGGGGTGGCAGTGCCGCTCGCGAACCGGCGATCTGCCTCTTCCGCCTGCTGGCGGGCCAATTCGGGTGTGGGCGTGATGAAGGCATGGACTGCCCCCTCCACGGCATCGATGCGGTCCAGCGTCGACTGCGTCAATTCGACCGCGGAGAACTGGCGGGTGCGCAGCCCCTCGTGTGCTTCGTGGGCGGTCAGCCGCCAGAGGTCGCTCATTCCAGCACCGCCCGGACGCGGATATACCCATCCTCAGTGGCGGGCGCGTTTCGCAGGACGTCTTCGCGCGGTAAAGAGGGTGAAACCGAATCCTCTCGCATAACGTTGGCAAGAGGGAGAGGGTGCGCGGTTGGCTCCACGCCCTCTGTATCAACAGCCGCAAGGGCGGCGAAGTGGTCGAGGATGCTCGATAGCTGTTCACTCAGCCGTTCAACCTCGCTGTCGTCGAGGCGGACGCGGGCAAGGAGAGCGATATGCTTCACGTCTTCCGGGGAAAGGTTCATGGAACCGAGGATACCGCCTGCGACCTTTACCGCCTCGCTTCCGGCAACGTGGGGGCGATGCTACATTCGGAAGGTATGTCCCGGACGGCGTTGAACACTCCACAGGTGCCGGAGTGCAGGGAGACACGCTAGGTGGACGAATTCCAGAAGCGTCGCGTCTTGCACAAACGCCGCATGCGTACCCGCCACAAGGCGTCGGTGCCGTGGTGGCTGATCATCTTCGCGGGGGCCGGGGCCCTGGCTTCGCTGGCCGCCGCCATCGGCGTGGGCGTCGTCTTCGCCATCTACCAGAACTACTCGGCTGACTACGTGCCGATTGAAGAGAAACTGCGCCAGACCAACATTGGCCTGACGGAGATCTATGACCGCGGCGGACCCGACGATGGCGTCCTACTCGGCGCCCTCACGAATTCCGAGGCGGATTTGCTGGAGCCAGTGCCCCTGGAGGCCATCTCCCGGTGGGTGATCGAAGCGACCGTTTCGACCGAAGACAACGGGTTCTGGGAACACCCGGGCGTCAGTATCACCGGTCTCGCTCGGGCAGCATATGAGAACTATGTGCTCGACGAGTTCGGCGCGGGATCGGGTGGTTCGACGATCACCCAGCAGCTGATCAAGAACGTGTACATCTGTCCGAACATCGCACTCCTGGGCGAAGAGGACCGTTGTGTCACCGCTGAGCGGACACTCGATCGCAAACTCCGCGAAATCACCTACGCCATGGAACTGGAACGCGATTACACCAAGGAACAGATCCTCGCCTGGTACCTGAACCAGATCAGCTATGCCGACCGCTATATCGGTATCCAGGCAGCGGCCCAGGGGTATTTCCGGAAGGATGCCGCCGACCTCAACCTTGCAGAGGCTGCCCTGCTGGCGGGGATCCCTGCCGCACCGACGGACTATCACCCGCGGCTGAACTGCCTCCTGGAAGAGGGAAGTGACACGGAGTGTGTGGTGGATGGAATTGGGCGCACCCTGGTCTCGGGCCTCGCCAAGGAACGGCAGGAGGCCGTGCTCGACCTGATGGTGGTGCATGGCCGTGCAACGCCCCAGGAGGTGGCCGAGGCCAAGGCCTACGACCTCCGCGTATACGCCGTTACCAACCCCATCAAGGCATCGGCGTTTATCGACGACCAGGTGGAACCCCGACTGGTCAGGATGTGCAAAGCCGGGCTCTTCTCTCAGTTCGACCCCGACGAGGTGGACTGCCTCAAGGCAGTTCACGGTGCCGGCTGGCGCGTGACCACGACGCTCGATTTCGCCGAAACCGAAAAGGCGATCTCCATGATCCAGGAGGCAATCGCCGCCGGGCTGGAAAATGACTGCGCCTGCCATAACGCCGCGATTGTGACCATCGAGCCGTCGAGCGGCGAGCTCATCATCTACGCACCGAATGTGAATCCCGAGGACCCATCGCTTGAAGGACCCGTACAGGGCCGGATCGATCAGCTCAACGAGATCAATCAGCCGGGATCGTCGTTCAAACCGGCTGTGTACCTGACCTGGTTCGATGTGCTCGGCAAAGCGCCGATGAGCTATTTCTGGGACACAAGTCCGCTGGAGGTCGGGGGAGTTGCCATCACGAACCCCCGTAGCGGCTCGTTCAAGTCGGAAGGCCTGATCTCGGCGCGAGCAGGTCTCGGCGGTTCGCAGAACGTGCCAGCGTTCCGGGCAGCCGCAGAGTCGGGCGTCGACAACGTCATCACGATGGCTCAGAAGCTCGGGATCACAACGCTGGCGCAACAGTTCGATCCCACGTTCCGTTCCCATCCGGATGTTACCTACGGCGCCTCGATAGCCACCGGCGGGGCGAACATCCGGGCGGTCGATATGGCCTACATGTTCTCGGTCATCGCGAACATGGGCGTGATGGTCGGCGACCCCCACTACGCCGAATATGTGCCCCTCGAAGACCTCCGGAGTACGGCGCTTGACGACGGTGCGCAGTACGAGCTTGCCCTGCAACAGAGGCTGGACTTCGCGCGGGGCCATATCCGCATTCCGGGCACGCGGGAGCTGGATCCGCGCGTCATCCTCGAGATCCGGGACATCAACGGCGAACTTGTCTACCAGGCCCCCGACCCCGAACGGCAGCAGGTCGTCGATGCGGGCTCGGTCTGGCTCCTGCACTCAATCATGAGCGACTGCACTGCTCGTTTCATCATTTGGGGGTGCGGCGGCAGCAACGATGACCGGGCACTCGACTTCCATTTGGACGATATACGCGTTCCTTCCGGCGTGAAGACTGGTACGCAGCAGGGCCCACTCTCGGCCGTCGACACGCTGGAAACGTGGATGAACGGCTATACGAGGTACGCGGCGACGGCAGTCTGGGTAGGCAACGCGGACAACACGCTGGTAAACGACGGGCCGGCAGCCGGGTACGCGGCCGCGAATGCGACGGTATGGCTGTTCAAGGACTGGATGTCCGAATACCACCGGTACCTTCGCGACGAAAAGGGTGTGTTCACCGTCCCCGAAGGATTTAGCGACCTACAGCCGGCCAACGTCACACAGTCCGGCCTGAACACGCCAATTACCGACGGCGGCAATAGTGGTGGTTGTGACCAGGTGGTCAGCAGCTGGGTGCGGACGGACGTGAGCTACGAGGATCCCTGCGAAAAGGCCGAGATAGACATCCGCAACGGCCTGCTGGCGAGCGACCAGACGCCAGCGCAGTACCGCGAGGAACGCGAGTTCGTCAAGCTCCCGGACTTGAGACCCGATCTTGCCAAACCGCTCGTGGAGCAACTCCTTGAGGCGTCGGGCGGTGAGAAGGTCATCCCGATTAAGCCCGATCAGAGCAGCAATGGGCAGCCGGCGGTCGAACTGGTGTCTCCGGCCAATGGTGCCACCATTCGCCGTGACGCCGACGTCATCGGTACGGCAAGCCCGGGCAATCTTAAGAATTGGAAGCTTGAGTTTGGCGAGGGGCCGTCGCCGGCTGAGTGGGAAGAGATCGGCGCCGGAGATGCCCCGGTCACCAACTCCGTGCTCGGGCGCATCGTCCTCGGAGACGCTCGTGAGGATGGTGTCTACACCTTGCGGCTGACTGCCCGCGATGCACTCCTGGGGGACCTTGTCATCACCGTTCTCGTGAATGTGCGACAGGACGGATCGGGGGGCGATGACGATGATGACCCGTTCGATCCGGGTGGAGGCGGCAACCCCGGCGGTGGAGGACTCCCCAGCCACCCAACTGGTTTCCAGGAATGCAACGGGGGATGCGGAACCCCGCCCCTACGGCTGATCTGTGGTCCGCGAGGCTGGTTTATCGACAAGAACGCTGACTACAACAACAAGGACGGCTGGCTTGAGGGTGTGGTCCACGAAGGCCAGTCGATCTCGGCCGTGGCCCGGGATATCTGCGGCTAACTAGCGGAATCGGGTGCCGGGCTGGATGCCGGCCTGGGCGGCCCATTCAGCCGCAGGGAGTTTCCTGGCGCCGTCGGGAGCCACACGCTCCACCCGGAGCACACCGCCGTTGAGGCGAATGTAGATACCGTCGTCCTGGATTCGCAGCACGCGGCCGGGCATGCCGGGTTCCTGGGCCCCGGTCAGCTTGCAGTCATAGATGCGGAGCCGCGAGCCTTCGAAGGTGGTCCAGGCGCCTGGCTGCGGATTGCAGCCGCGGATGAGTGCGTACACCTGGTGCGCGGGCTGGTACCAGCGGATCCCGGCGTGCTCATCTCCACAGGGTGGCTCGTAGGTCGAAAGCGCGTGATCTTGCTCGATCCGTGGCGCAGCGTCCCGCCCCACCAGTTCGATGGATTCGGCAATAGCATCGACACCCATCGGGAAAAGGTGGTTGAAGTACACCGACCCGACCGTGTCATCGGGGCCGATAGGACAGGTCTTCTGGAGGAGGATGGGGCCGGTGTCGATACCTTCGTCGGGCCAGAAGATAGTGAGGCCGGTTTCGGAGCGACCGTTGATGATCGCCCAGTTGATCGCTGAGGAACCTCGATGAAGGGGCAGAAGGCTGGGGTGGTACTGAATCGTGCCCTGGCGCGGGACATTGAACAGTTCGCTGGGCAGGATCTCGGTGACGAAGGCCATGACCGCAAGGTCCGCGCTCGCGGCACGCCAGGCATCGATACCATCGTCGGTCTTCAGCGCTTTCGTATCGATAGTTGCGATGCCTGCCTCCCGGGCTGCCTCCCAGAGGGTGTCAGGGCGTCCGCCCCCGGCGGGTTCCGGTGCACTGACGGCGACGACCTCGACGCCATCGCCTGTGAGGCGTTCGAGCACGGCGGCCCCAAAGGCGGCCTGACCCATCAACGCGACTTTCATAGTGCACTCTCGCCGGGAAGGAATGTGCACCAACCGTACAGGAGAGGCCGTGTGCAAGAGAGATGCGTGGACGAGTCTTCACATCTAGACTGATCATTACGATGACGTGCAGTCTGAGAGCGGAAGGTACCAGGGGCGACGGTTCGCACGTCGCCCCTTTCCGCGGTGTGTTCGCCTGACCTGAGAACCGTCCGAACAACCGCACCGACAGGGGACTTCCAGTGATTTCCATAACTCCGGCAGCGCCGTCCGACGCTCCCGCGATCCATGAGCTTGTAACGTTTTGGGCCGACCGGGGCGACATGCTTCACCGCCCGGTCGGCGAAATCTATGAAGCGATCCGGGACTTCAAAGTCGCCCGCGATGGTGACCTCGTCGTGGGCTGTGGCTCCCTGCACATCATGGGGGCCGACCTTGCGGAGGTCCGGTCGCTGGCTGTGGCCGAGTCCACCCAGGCAAAGGGTGTTGGTGCGGCAATCGTTGCCGCTTGCATCGAAGACGCCCATGCGCTCCGCCTGGCGCGGGTCTTTGCGCTTACCTATCGCCCGGGGTTCTTCGAAAAGCAGGGCTTCCGGCTTGCGAACGTAATGGAGTTTCCGGAGAAGGTCTGGAACGAGTGCGTGCGCTGCCCGTTTTTCGCAGACTGCAAAGAAGTGGCCGTGGTCCGGGACCTCACGCCCGGTGAGCGTTAGCCGATCTCGGGGAGGGCATCGCCCGCAGCCACCGGTAATGTCTCGGCATTCAGCCCTGTGCCGGTTGCGGCGTACACATCGACCCTGACCGGGTGCGGCACCTCATCGAGACGATTCAGGGTGTACTGGAACCTCGCGGCGAGGGCCGCCGTGGCCTGTACCCCCCGGCCCTGGAGGATGATGCCGAAGCTGTTGGCGGTGTACCGGCCGGCGAGGTCGAGCGGACCAATCTCGCTGGTAATGAACCGCATGATTTTCTCAAGCGCTCGCTCCGCGACACCAAGGTCGCCCAGTTGACCCATGCCGCAAATATGTACGACGAGGAAGGAGAGCGGGGCAGTTGGCGAGAGTTGTCCGACGATTTCGAGACGATCGAGGAGAGCTTCGCGGGTTGCCACGGCGGGAGTAGTGGCCCGCTCACGTGACGTGAGGTGTTCGTAGCCAGCCCTGGCCGGGATCAGGGGAATCGGGATTCTCAGCACCGGTTCGGCAGATTCAGGGGCAACGACGCGTAGCAGCGTGGGAGCCGTCATGGCAGTTCCTCCGATGGCAGCAATCATGGCGGGGAGCCGGAAGTGATGAGATAGGTAGAGTCCCCGACGAACGCCCGTCAGGACTCGCGATCGCCGGCCGGCATACCCTGCGGAGCGGTTGCCGGTGTGCCCTGGCTACGCCGCCGGCTCCAGTAAAAGTAGCCAGCACTGAGAACGATCCCGGCGACCCAAACGCCCCCGAGACTGATGGTCACGCGCACGTCCTTGCCGAGGCTATCGCCAGCGATCACAGCAATGGTTGTGGGGAGGAGCATTCCAAGGAAGCTGTAGAGGAAAAAGGTGCTGAAGCGAATGGCGGTGAGGCCGGCAAGGAAGCTGATGAAGTCGAAATTGACCACGGGCAGCATGCGGGCCCAGAAAATCACTCGCCCGCCCATCCGGGTGGCAAGGTCATCCAGACGTGCGGCCGTGGAAATGCCAATGAGCCGGGGGAGCCAACCGCGGCCGAGTCTGCGCGATACCCAGAATGCTGCGGCCGAGCCCAGCATCATCCCGCCCATGGAATAGACGGTGCCGAGCACAGGGCCCCAGGCGAGGCCGGCCGCAATGAAGATGGGAAGGTTGGGAATTGGCGCGAAGAGCACCGAAGCGGCCAGGACGACCATGTAGACAAGCGGGCCGAGTAGGCCCCATCCATCGACCCATTCCTGGAACGGTTCGGCATCGATGCTGAGGCTCAGGTCGAAGATCTGAACGGCGGCGAAGTAGGCCGCGACCATGAGGAGGAACCCGAGGACGAGCCCCACCAGAACCTTCGGCCGCAGGAGTATCGGTACCTCGCCGGACTGGAACGCAAGGTCCGTGAGATGGCCCTGGGTGCCGGTGTCCGTATTGGTGTCAGGGCCTGTCACTCCACTGCCAGTCGTACAAAGACGTACACGAGTGGTGTCGTAAAGAGGATTGAGTCGAGACGGTCGAGGAACCCGCCATGTCCAGGCAGCAGGCCCGAGGCGTCCTTCACCCCCATACGGCGTTTCATCCAGCTTTCCAGGAGGTCGCCGCAGATGGCGGCGACGGGCAGGAGAGCGGCAAGCACCGCGATCTTGGCGAACGCGACTTCCGGATCGAAAAGAGCGTCCAGGCCGATGACGGCGCCAAAACCTGCGAGGTAGCCACCGGCTGCCCCCTCCCACGTCTTGCCGGGGCTGATCCGGGGAGCCATCTTGTGGCGGCCCACGAGCTTACCCACTGTGTACGCACCGGTATCCACGGCGAACGTTGCCAGGAGTGCAAGCACAACCCAGTTGCGCCCGTGCTCGACGTCCCGGAGCAAGACCATCGTCGAAAGCAGGATCCCGATGTAAACGAGGCATGCTGCGACCACCCGGTACGGGCGACGGGGACCAAACACGTCTGAACGGCTGAGTCCGATCAGAAATGTGGCGAGGGCAAATGCGGCGCCGACGGCCACGAACTGCCATGCAGCGTGAGCACCCATGACCATGATCGAAGCAGCCCCGAACATGGGCGCCATGGCCCATGCCGCCGACAGGGGGAGTTTCGGAATGAGCCAGCCATGCACGAATTCCGCTCCCGCGAGAAGCGCGATGATTCCGGCCACGATCGCGAAGGGCCAGCCGCCGATCTGGACAACAGCTGCCAGGAGCGGCAGCCCGATGGCGGCGGTGAGCAGACGGTAGTGGAGTTCGGGACGCTCGCGCGGTATAGCCCGGGCGCTCATTTGCTCTCGTCGCCGAGCCCGCCAAAGCGTCGCTTCCGGCGGCCGTACTCGGCAAGGGCAATGTCAATGTCCTCACGGCCGAAATCGGGCCAGTAGGAATCAGTGAAGTAGAGCTCACTGTAGGCGCACTGCCAGAGGAGGAAGTTGGAGACTCGCATATCTCCGCCTGTCCGGATCACGAGGTCCGGGTCGGGAAGCCCGGCAGAGTAGAGCCTTTCGGAGATGACGGATTCGTCGATTTCGCTCGCAGGGATCCCGTCTTCCACAAGCCTCTTCACCGCAGTGACAAGGTCGTCACGTCCGCCGTAGCTGAAGCAGATATTGAGGCCGAGGCCGGTGTTGTCCGCAGTTTGCGCGATCGCATTTTCGACCCGCTCCTGGAGCCAGCCGGGCAACGGTTCGATGTGCCCGAAGTGGCGTAAGCGGATGTTGTTCTGATCCAGGTTCTCAAGCTCGCGGCGGAGGAAGCGGTCGAGGAGGCGAATGATCGCGTTGACCTCGGGCCGAGGCCGGCTCCAATTCTCCGTGCTAAACGCATAGACGGTCAGGTATTCAACACCGTGGTCGCTGAACCGCTCGATAACGCGGCGGATGTTCTCGGTGCCGGCGCGGTGGCCAGCGGCACGGGGAAGGCCACGCTGGGTGGCCCATCGACCGTTTCCATCCATGATGATCGCCACATGACGCGGCACGCGGCCTCCCGAGATGGGAGAGATCACATCGCCCAGGTGCCGGGCCTGGTCGGCGGCAGCTTTGTCGGGTGTCTCAAACCTCAAGGAGGTCGGCCTCTTTCTCTTTGCTCTTGGCATCGATTGTGGCGATATGGTCGTCGGTCAGTTTCTGGAGTTCTTCCTCATGGCGCTTGATGTCGTCCTTTGAGATACCGCCATCGCGTTCGGCCTTGCGCAATTCATCGTGAGCATGGCGGCGGACGTTGCGCACGGCCACGCGGGCTTCCTCCGTCTTGTTATTGAGGAGCTTCACGAGGTCCTTGCGTCGCTGCTCGGTGAGGGCCGGGATGGGGAGCCTCACGGTCTGGCCGTCGATGGCCGGATTTAGGCCAAGGTCTGAAGCCTGGATCGCTTTCTCGATCGCGGACACGGCGCCCCGGTCCCAGACCTGGATGGTGATCAGCCGCGATTCGGGTGCGTTGATCGAGCCAAGCTGGTTCAACGGGGTCGGTGTGCCGTAGTAGTCGACACTCAATGTCTCCACCAGGCTAGGGTGGGCCCGGCCAGTCCGAATCCCGTTGAGTTCACGTTCGAAGGCCTGGATCGCGCCGTCCATGCGCCCATCGGCATCGAGTAGTAGTTCGTCCGGGTCCGCCATCTGGGCCTCCTGGGTTAGGGCCGATCAAGATCGGGCATATTCGATATTACCGTGCCGACGGCATGACCCATCAGCGCCTGGTAAATGCCGTCGGGCCGTTCCACGTCAAAGACGGTGATCGGCAGGTTGTTTTCCATGCAAAGGCTCAGCGCGGTGGTATCCATCACCTCGAGCCGCCGCTGTATTGCCTCGATATACGTCAGGTGCTCGAAGCGCTTCGCCCCGGCGTTCTTGGCGGGGTCGGAATCATATACTCCGTCGACGCCGTTCTTCGCCATAAGGAGGGCGTCACAATCGACTTCGATCGCTCGCAAGGCGGCTGCGGTGTCTGTCGTCATGTAGGGGTTGCCGGTCCCGGCAGCGAAAATCACGACCCTGGCCTTTTCGAGATGGCGCATGGCGCGACGCCGGATGTACGGCTCGGCAACCTCCGATATGGAAAGTGCCGTTTGGGTGCGGACCGTGCAACCCTGCTTTTCCAGTGCGTCCTGGAGTGCCAGCGCGTTCATGATGGTGGCCAACATACCGGCATAGTCGGCGGTCGCCCGGTCCATCCCTGATTCCGCAACGGTCGCGCCGCGCCAGAAGTTGCCGCCGCCCACGACGACGGCAACCTCCACGCCGGCATTCACCGCTGCGTGCATCTGGCGGGCGAATTCATTGACGGTGGGAGGATCGATGCCGAAATTGCGGTCGCCCATGAGGGCCTGGCCGCTCAATTTCACGAGCGCGCGGCGATAGCGACCGGACAAAGCGGTGTCCTCCCGGGGTTAGCCCCCCAGTTCGAAGCGCGAAAAACGAGCGACCCGGATGTTCTCGCCTGTCTTGGCGATTGCCTCCGTGACGAGGTCACCGATAGTCCGCGACCCATCTTTGATGAATGGCTGCGCGAGTAGCACGATTTCCTCGTCGCTGCCTTCCATCTCCGGTGTCCGGGATTCGACATCCACGGCAAGAGGCTGCATGGCCGCTACCTGCATGGCAACGTCACGTGCGAGCTGGCGGAAGTCGGGAGTGTTCGCGACAAAATCCGTCTCGCAGTTCAGTTCGACGAGGACGCCGATTCTGCCGCCTGCGTGGATGTACGCCTCTACAACGCCCTGGTTCGTCTCGCGTTCGCTGCGTTTGGCTGCGGCCGCAAGACCCTTCTCGCGCAGGATCTCCCTGGCTCTCGCCATATCGCCCGCGGCATCGTCAAGGGCGCGCTTGGCGTCCATGACGCCCGCGCCAGTGTCGTCGCGGAGTTGCTTGATCATGTCGGTGGTGACTGCCACTCGTGTTAATCCTCGTTCGTTGGTGTTGCAGGTGTCTCGGCGACGGCAGCAGCGACCGGTTCAGGCGCATCGGCTGGTTTGGTTGCTTCCGTTGCCTCTGATTCGGGTGCCTCGGGTGACGCGGCGCCATCCGATTCCGCGGCAGCGGCGAATTCCTCGGCGCTAACCGAGGCTCCGGCCGCCCCGGATTCGCGGGCAATACGCCCTTCGAGCGCGGCGTCTGCGATCTTGCCGATGATGAGCTTGATCGCCCGGATCGCGTCGTCATTGCTCGGGATCGGGTAGGAGATGGGGTCCGGGTCGCAGTTGGTGTCGACAAGCGAGACAATCGGGATGCCGAGTCGTTCGCATTCGGCGACCGCGATGGCTTCCTTGATCGTGTCCACAACGAAGACCACGGCGGGCGGCTGGTTCATGTTCTTGATGCCGCCGAAGAAGCGGTTCATGCGCTCAACTTCCTCGGCGATATCGAGCTGCTCTTTCTTTTGGCGACGGGCAAAGTCACCGCGTTCGACGGCAGCTTCCAGTTCACGGAGTCTCTGGATGCGGCTGTAGATGGTTCGCCAGTTGGTCAGGGTGCCGCCAAGCCAGCGGTTGTTGACATACGGCATGCCCACCCGGGTTGCTTCCTGCTCGACCGTTTCGCGGGCCTGCTTCTTGGTCCCGACGATAAGGACTTCGCCGCCGTTTTCGACAGTGGTACGGACGAAGTTGATGGCGTCTTCAAGACGGGTGACCGTCTGCTGAAGGTCGATGATGTGGATGCCGTTGCGTTCGGTGAAAATAAAGCGCTGCATCTTGGGGTTCCATCGGCGGGTCTGGTGGCCGAAATGGACGCCCGCTTCCAACAGCTGCTTCATGCTGACGGGTGCGACCAAGGATATCTCCAGTCATGTCACGCATAGTTTTGGCCCGGTGGGCCAGGGCGCGACTTCTCGTATCGACTTCCAGAGTAGCGGGGCATGGTTCTTGGCGGAAGATCGGTGTCCTCCAGTCTTGAATGGCTCCGGTGTATTTGATAACGTTCGCGGCAAGGAAGGAGGTGATGCGAATGGATGACTCTAGTCGTAGCGACGACCGATCCAGCACGCAGGAGGTGACCTCCCGCTAGCCGGAGAGGTCGTTGTTGCGAAAAACAGGCCCGGGTCGTTAGACCCGGGCCTTATCATTTCCCGGGTGATGTTCGACCAGTCTCGATATCTCCGGGCGCTGACCACGGCCTGGCTGGGACGCCGGCTCGACTACCACGAGACCGTGGGCTCCACCATGGACGTTGCCCGCCAGCTCGCGGAAGCGCCCGGCCCTGACGGGCTGGTCGTGCTGGCGGAAGAACAAACCGCCGGACGGGGAAGGCGGGGCCGGTCGTTCTATAGCCCCCGTGGCCAGAATCTCTACTTCACGATAATCCTGGAGGCGCCTGCGGTGCGGCTACGTTCGCTGCCCGTAGTTGTCCCCGTGGCCGTGGTCGAGGCGATCGCAGACCAGGCGCCCGGAGCCACCATCAAGTGGCCCAACGACATCTGGTTGGGCGAACGCAAATGCTGCGGGATGCTGATCGATATCCATCAGATCGACGACCGGCCCATTGCGCTAGTCGGGATCGGGATCAACGTGAACGGCGACCCGGCGGTGCAGCCCGACCTGGCAAAGACGGCAACGAGCATCGCTAAGGCGACGGGGACGGTGGCGGACCGCGAGGCGCTGTTGGCGGCAATCATGAACAACCTCGAGCCGCTGCTGGGAGTCAGCCTGGCCGACGTTCATACCCGATACGCCGCGCGGTCGAATGTCCTGGGCCGCGAGGTCGTGGTGCACGAGGTGACCGGCGGGGTATATGAGGGTACGGCGGTGCGATTGGCGCCCACAGGCGCCCTGATCGTCCGCCGCACCAACGGCGACGAGGTCGAGCTCGAAGCGGCCGATGTCTCCGTACGGCCCCAGGGCGAGGTTCGCGGTACCTCGAACCCTACTGAATGGCCGACTTCGCCGTCGCCTCGAGGCGAGTGACGTTGATGCTCTTCACGTCCATCAATGCCGGAAGCTTCGGACCGATCTCGTTCTTCCATTCGTCCGATTCGTACACCGCCGCGTAAAGCTGCTTGCGCTCGTCTTCCGACTTAAACCGGCGAATCCAGACATAGGCTGTGTCGTCGTTCTCACCGGTGAAGTTGCCGAGAATGTCCATGCCCTTCGCCCGCTGGAAGGGGACAACGACATCGTCCATGAATTTGGCGAATTCGGCTTGCTTGCCTGGTTGAGTCGTATATCGGCGCAGTTCAAAGAACACGGGGGCCTCCGGGAAAGTGTTGGCCGACAATGCGGCCGACCACATCCTACCCCGGTGGCCGCGAGCGGGTGCGCATCCCAACCGACAGTAAGAACGGGCTACGCAGGTATCACTGTTCCTCAGAATTGCCCCGAGTTCGGAGTCGCAACGGTGCAGCAGGCCAATCTGCGGCTCGATGGTCGCAAGGGATTATCCGAAAGCCATCATCTGCGACTGCGTCATTGGACCGAGTGGAGCGAGGCCCCCACGTGAGGGGTTAGAATCGCCGGACCGTGCTGAGTGAACGGGTCAGGGCACGCATCGACGCGATGCTTGACGAAGCCGAGGCCGCCCTCGCGGTGAACGACTGGGAAACGGTACGCCTCCGGGTAAATGCGGTGCTGGCACCCGACCCGCAGAACGAGGACGCCGTTTCCTATCGCGATGCGGCTGACCGCGCGTCCGGATCCGTTGCTGACGCGCCACGACAAACCCCGGAAGCACGTACTCGTCTCCCCGAGCCCTCCCACCCCGACACGTTCGTCGCGGGCCGCTACCGCGTTGAGCGCTTTCTGGGTGATGGGGCAAAGAAACGCGTCTTCCTTGCGCGCGACAACAGCCTCGACCGACAGGTGGCGTTTGCCCAGCTGCGGACGGAGGGGCTCGACCCCATGGGCCGCCAGCGGCTCGTGCGGGAGGCGCAGGCGATGGCCCGACTCGGGAACCACCCCCGGCTCGTCGGCATCTTCGACATCGGCGAGGAGGGCGGCACACCCTTTATCGTCGAGGAGTACATGGAGGGCGGCGACCTTGCGGCCCAACTGCAGGAAGCCGAAGGCGGCCTGGCCCTCCCAAAGGTCCTCACCATCGGCCAGTCCATCTGCGAAGCGCTGGCAT
>JAGQGZ010000001.1 GCA_020432105.1 Dehalococcoidia bacterium
AACGGGGGCCTCTCGGCGTGTGTGGGGTATTTGCCTGGGAATGCGGGCAAGACATGTGCTCAGCGACTAGAGTGGGTAACCGCTGTTTCTGAGGATGGTCATGTCAAAACTACGCATTGGATTCATCGGTGCCGGCGGCAACACCCGAAGCCGGCACATCCCGGGATTCCTGGAACTCGACGACATTGAATTGGCTGGTGTGGCCAACCGGACCCGCGAGAGCAGCCAGGCAGTGGCGGACGAGTTCGCCATTGAGCGCGTTTATGACTCTCCCGCCGACTTATCGCCGACGCGGCTATCGATGCGGTCTGCATTGGCACCTGGCCCTATCGCCACCGGGATTACACGGTGGCCGCCCTGGCGGCCGGCAAGCACGTGCTGTGCGAGGCACGGATGGCAATGGACGCTGCCGAGGCGGCCGAGATGCTCGACGCCTCCGAACGGCGACCCCATCTCGTTGCCCAGCTGGTGCCTGCCCCATTCGACCTGAAGAGTGGCGCGACGATCACCCGGCTCCTCGAAGAGGGTGCAATCGGGGAGGTGCGCGAGGTTGCCGTCGTCGCGCTCAACGGCAGCGCACTCGACCCTGCTACGCCCGTCCACTGGCGACAGCAGACGAGGTACTCGGGTCGAAACATCCACTCGCTGGGAATCTGGTCGGAGGTGGTCCAGCGTTGGCTGGGTGAGGCACGGACGGTGATGGCACATGGCTCAACCTTCGTGCCGGAACGAATGGACCCGGCGACCGGAGAATCGACGCCGGTGGAGGTGCCGGACACGGTGGCTGTGGCCGGCTCGCTGATGAACGGCGCCGCCTACACCTATCGAGTGAGCAACGTTGCGGCCGGCACCCACCAGAACGGCATCACCGTCTTTGGCACGAAGGGTGTCATCCAATGGCTTCCGAACGACACCGCCAGCCTGACGACAGACGGAGAAGAAGCGCAGCCGATCGTGCCCGACTCCGGGACTGCCCGGGGTTGGCGGGTGGAGGCGGACTTCGTTACCTCAATTCGCGAGGGGGCCCCGGTACGATTCACGAGCTTTGCCGATGGCCTGCGGTATATGCGGTTCATCGATGCCGCCTGGCGGAGCCTCCAGGATGGATGTGCAGTGGAAGTCCAGGCCGGCAGCGGGACGAACCAGGGTTAGAAGCCGGCAACGACCTCTGCCGAGAACTGACCCTTCAGGCGGTTCTGAACGTCGCTAAGGTCTTCAGAAGCGGAGTCAGTGTATTCGACCGTGCCGCAAATGTAGTCGCCTGCTTCGTCGACGGTGACGGTGCCCTGTGCGGTGTGCAGGCTGCCAAACTGCTCGGTACCGACCTGGGCCACCACGCGGAAGGTGAGGACGCCGAAGTCAGGGGTGTAGTCAATGGTTGTTCCCGCGGTGATGATCTGTGGGTCCGCTGGCGCATTAAACGTGGTCAGGAACAGGGTCACCATGGCGCCATCGTCCGGAACCTCCGGCTGACTGAAGGCTGAGATATCGTCGTCGCTGATCGGGAAATCTGCCAGGTAGATCGTGTAGGCAGCGCCATCGGCGAGCCGGACAGCCTTTGCTGACACGACCTGGAAGGAATCGAGTTCGATACCGGTTGCGTCTCCAGAAGCTGCCCGTAGCTGAACAGCGTAGGGCGTGTCGGCGCATTTGGACGGCGGGTCAGCGTCGGCCTGCGTTGTGCCCGGCACCTCCGACTCGCCTGCGAGGGCGCCCGTTGCGGGATCGTTGCCACCGCCGCAGGCTCCCAGGACAAAGCAAAGGAGCGTAGCAACGGTAATCGCGGCATGAGGCCGCCTGGCGAAGCTATGGGATGGGATCCGAATGACGCTGTCTCCTGCGAGCTGAATCCATGGGGACGCTCCGCACCCGTAATCTTCGTGGAGGGGGCGGATGCGAGAAAGTCAGCTCAGGCGTCTCGTGGGAGCGGACGTACGGCATGAATCGAGGCGGCGGGGAGTCCGAGCCAGAGGAAGGCATCGTGCAGAACCTTGCTGCTTCCTGCGCGATAGAGGCAATAGCTTCGGGCGTGGGTTGAATCCCAATAGGAGTCGACGCGCTGGATTGGCTGCAGTCCACATGCTGCGCCCTTCCCTTCCTGCAGTGCTGTGGCGAGCTGGGCGAAGGTGGTCGCCAGCGGGAAGTTGCGGATGACGAGGAATTCATTCATCCCGGGGGCGAACCACTGGTCCGGCTCGCCGGGAAGCCGTTCCACCCGGGCCTGGTCGGTCCCATCCGGTCGAACCAACTGCGCCGCAAGACCCAGGCGATCTTCTGTGACGAAAAACGTGACCGCTGGCTCAGCAGTTGCTGCGTAGCCGATACCCATGATCTCGATCCTACGCGGTTCGCAGCCACGCGACTGCTACGCGGGCTGAACTGGAGTGCACCCAGCTTCCTATGCCCGGGGACGATGGCGGGGTCGTTTGTATGGACAGGCGCAGGGGAGGACCGCCGATAAGCGGAGGTACTCTCGTGACACAACGACTCTTCCTGGCAGCCATTGGCACGCTCCTGCTAGCTGCCTCACTACCCGGCATCGCTGCTGCCGGTTCGGACCCGGATGATACGCGGACGACGACCGACACCATCGGCTCTGTCGTTGGCGAGCCGTCAACTGAACTGGCGGGCACAAAGCTCGATATCGGGCACCGGGTCCGTTGGGGGTTCCGGCGCTGGTGGCAGAACTGGCGCTGCCAGGTCTATGCGCGGCACGCGCCGCGGTTTTACGACCGGTTCTGCGGTGGGAACAACGATGCACCTTCGCCGACGGCGACACCGGTGCCGACGTCGACGCCGATTCCAACGGACACGCCCACACCGGTACCCACTTTGACACCTACTCCCGAGCCAACGGCTACGCCGACGCCCATTCCGGTGCCGATGGGTCAGGCATCGTTTACAGGAGAGCGGCTCGTCTTCTTCCTGCAGGGCCCGGGTGCCGGCAGTGAGTTCGGCTTCGACATGAGTCCTGGTGGAGGAGCGGCAGTTGGGGGCGAGTACGCCTGGACTGACGGCGTCTATAACGTCACGTTCTCACGCAACGCAACCGGGTTTACGTTCATCAGCTACAGCGGGGCCGGCCCGAGCCAGTTCGCTTCGCGGAGCACGACGGCGGTCTGCGGCGCCTGGGACACGCTGCAGGTAGCGATGATTGCCGGTGGCGGTGAGGCCACCATGGAGTTCCGGAATGTCACGATCGACGGCGTGGCTGCAGGTGACTTGCTCGATAACGGTGATGGTGTCGCTGCGAATGACTTCTGGACCTTCGCCGGCGACTACGCGGATGGTGTGAGCGTGACCGGCCAGCTGGTGATATCGGGATGGAGCAATGAGGAATCGCCTCGGCCACGCCTGGAGGTCACCGTCGGATGCGCTGAATAGATGGCCAGTGGAGCGGTAGCTGTGATGGTTTCCCGGCCTTAGCTGCCGGCGACCAGGGCGATCCCTGCCACGCAGGCGATTGTCCCGGTCGCCACTCGCAGGTTGAAACGCTCCTTCAGGAAGATGAGCGCGAGGGGGAGGGCCATCAGGGGCGATGTGGCGGTAAGCACAGCAGCTCGGGCAGCGCCGATCTCGACCACCGCGAAGACATAAAAAAGGCTACCAACTGCTGTGCCGAGGATGCCCGCCAGAGCGATCACCCAGAGCGATTGCCGGTCGGCGGTGAGGCGACGGAGCTCTCCGCGGCGTGTGACGAGGGCGAAGAGGAGCAGGCCCGCGGCGCCAACCGGTGTTCGAATGGCCCAGAGACTCACGGCGCCGGCATCGTCTCCGGCATGTGCGAGCAAGAGAGTGGCCGCGGCCCACGCGAGACTCACACCGACGAGCAACCCGTACCCTTCGACGGTGCGCGTGGCCCACTTTGGGCGGCGGCGAGGGAGAACGACAACGGGACCGAGGTCGCCAAACGCCTCGAGGGCGGTAGGTGCAGGACCGCTGACCGGGATGCCTTCGAGTGGTCGTTCGGCGCTGGAGAGGACCACCATCGTGATACCTGCCGCGATGAGGCTGGCCCCGGCAAGGAGACCGAGAGTCACGGGCTCGTCGAGGAAGACGGCGCCGCCCAGGACGGTGAGGCCGATGTATCCGGCGATGGATACGGGGAAGGTTTTTGGCATTCCGAGCAGCGAAAGACAGCGGATGTAGGCCGTGTCGCCGAGGCCATAGCCCACCGCACCGCTGAGCACGAGTGTCGCGAACACAAGCGGTGGAACACTGGTGACCTGGCTGAAACCACCGGTAGCCAGGACGACAACCGGGACGAAAGCGGTTGCCGCCGCTAGCCGAAACCCCGTGAGGACGACTGCAGATGACCGCGCCGAAAGGGCAGTGAGAGCTGTGGAGGTTGCCGCCCACAGCAATGCGGATGCGAGAGCAGCGGCTGGCCCCACCTGCCAAGCGTAGGGTCGGGATCTACAGTGAGATAGCGACGGGACCGGGTGTCTCCTGAGTGCCGGGGAGATTCTCCCTGAAACATGCACTTTTCGGGCACACTCACCTTATCGAAGCGTAAAGAATGATTGATCCCACGGGGTCAGTGTGCGAGCCTGTGGCACTGGAACGACATTCGGTGGCGGGGTGTGCACCGGGTTCCGGGCCGCGGCATGCCGGCCGGAACTCCCTCTTGCCTTCGCTCCCGGAATCGATTCACTGCGATCTTCATGGAGATCGCTATGGGGGACCTGATCTGACTGCATTAGCAAAAACGGAAATGCCGGAGAAGGGCGCTTGAGGTCTGGCCCGCGAAGCCGTTTCGGTTTCGCGCGAACGCTGGCTGAGACTGTCGTCGGGACGCTGATGTCCCTGCGGACGCGTGGGACTCACGCGCGCCCGCAGGGCGGCTGGAAGGCGGGAGCCACGGAGTTCCACCTTCCCGACGGTCTGCGGCGGAGGCTGCCGCACGGGGCAATTGTTCGGCAGCCACGTGCCCAGGCTTCGCGAGCCATGCGGCCGCTCCTGGTTTTCGGGTTCCTGCTCGCGTTTGCCAGCATAGGTGTCGGTTTTGGTGGGCTCGATGTCGATCCGGATTCGGCCCACGCGCCGGGGACACCGGCGCCGATCGTGATAGTGCGGGCACCCCAGTTCTCCAACGGAGGCACGGCCACCGAACCGGCTGAATCTGCCCGGTCGGTTGTCGCCGCCGTCGATGGTGGGCATGTTTCTGCTGCGAATAACCGGCCGAGTGATGACGAAGCGGCCACCGCCGTCGCCAGCGCGACCGTAGGCGCCACCAACACGGTTGAGCCGAGCCCGACCGCAGAGCTGGATGCAGTGGCGACTGATCCGACGCCGGCCACCGTCCCGCCAACAGCAACGGCAGTCCCTGCGGCTGCGACCCCGGCTCCGGCCTGGGAATTCCACCCCGTGACGCACCTTTCGGAAGCAGAGGTGCGCGCTGCTGCTTCGAGTGCCGGCTGGCCTGCCGGGTTGCTCGACCAGGTAGTGGAAGTCGCATGGTGCGAGAGCAGCTACCGGCCGAATGCAACGAACGGCTGGGCCTACGGGGTGATGCAGCTGGTGCCCAACTGGTTCGATTACGCCGGTGTGGATTTTGCCCTCTGGACAGATCCGGTGGTAAATCTGCGGGTCGCCTACGCGGCATACCAGTACGACATTGGCCGCGGCAACACTCCGTGGCAGCAATGGATTTGCCAGCCGTCTGGCGGGGCTGTGGACATCGCCCCCGCGGCCCCCACGCCCACAGTCACCGCGCCGCCACCTTCGATCCTCGGCGGGCAATAGAAGTTTCACTGGTCAGAGATAGTCTGGGCCGTTACAATTGGCCTCGCCATAGCTGGCCCGCCCTACCGATCGGTCGGTGCCTGCATGCGGAATAGACTGAGGAAGGCGAAAGAAGATGACAACAGCTGAAGTTTCCGCCCCTGGACTCGACCTTTCATGGCTGAACGTCGATGAGGGTTGGGGGGCGAACGCGACGCCGGGCCGCAAGGGCCTGACGCTCGACGACCTGAACGTAATGACCTACGGCGATGTGCCGACGCTGAACGGCCCCGCGACGATGGGTATGCGTGGTGCCCGCCCCGACCCACGGGCCGCCCGCCACGGTCGCCAGATTCACAACAAGGCCGAGGCCTGGAGTGAGTCGGCCCGGCTGCTTTACGAAGAGGCCCAGACCCGCCAGTGGTCTTCTGCCGTCGACATCCCCTGGGAAACGATCGAGGAACTCCCGGACGATATCGAAATGGCGATGTGCACGCTCTGCACGTTCCTGACCCAGGTTGAGTTCATCGCCGGCGACCTCCCCGGCCGCTACATGGGCGAAGTTCACCCGGACGAATTCGAAGTCCAGTTGTTCCTCGGGACGCAGCTCATGGACGAGTCGCGCCATGAGGACGTTTTCCGCAAGCGCGCCCTGGTGAACGGTGGCGGCCTTGTTGATTCCGGTTTCGGTGCGTCGCAGTTGCTCTCGGCCGATAACTTCACCGAGATGACCGCCCGCTTGCACCTTGTTGGCGAAGGATTCGTTCAGACCATCTTCCGGATGGGCGAACTGATCGCGAACAACGAAGCCGAGAAGCGGATCTATCGTCTCGCTGCACAGGACGAGTCGCGCCACCTGGCCTTCGGTGTAACCCACCTGAAGTACCTGATGGAGACCGAGCCGGAGCGCCGCGAGGAGATGCACCACTACCTGGATGTCCAGGAAGGTGCGCTTGGCCAGTCGAACGGTTCGCTGACCACCAACCCGGCTACCGGCGAAGCGCTCGCCATCCTCGCCGGTGGTGGCATCGACAAGATCGACGAAGGCTTCCAGAAGCTCATGATCATGCGCAAGAAGCAGATCAATGAGTACATGCATCGCCTCGAGGTCATCGGTCTTGGTGATCGCCGTGAGCGCATGGCCCCTGCCATGAAGGCATTCCTGGATCCGGCCTAGGACGATGCAACTCAGCCCTGGTACAAAAATCCGCGCGGACGAAGCGGAGTGGCCTGATGCGCTCATCGAGCGCATCGAAGCCTCACCGCTGAAAGATAAGCAGGTGCGCTCCCTTCTTGCCCTGCGCCTGAACACTGACCGCATGACAGCCTTCCTCGATGCGGCCGACCAGAACGAGCAGGTTTACAAGATGGGCATGGTCTGGGCCATGCCCACCACGCAGCTTGGCATGCGGGCGCGTCCAGGGCCGAACGGCCTCGGCATGAAGGAGATCAATATCGGCACGTATGCTCACGTGCCCGACCATTGGCCCTATGAAAACGACACGCCGCTCGGGTCGCATCCGAGTCCCGGGTCATACATGCCCGGTCCCTACGCGATCTACACCAAGAGCGAAGTCTGGGCCGAGGGCCTGGACGAGCTGTATGACACGGCCATTCGCGAGCGCTGGGCGGCAGCGACGGCTATCGACTGGGCTGCACTGGAAGAGCAGCCCGAGGAGATAGAACGCGCGATCTGCCAGATCTGCACGCAGTTCGCCCAGCACGGACTCGCCATCCAGAAGGTCCTTGCCTCCTGGATGGAAAAGATCGCCTACGGCTTCCACGACATGAAGAACTTCGTGTCGACGCAGGTGTTCGATGAGGGCCGCAAGGTTGAAGTGCTGCGCAAGCGGTCACTCGCCAACGGCGGCGGCCTGGGCCAGCAGAGCTTTGGTACGCTCTACCGTTCCTGGTTCTCAGCGCCGAAGCCGACGCAGGTCCTCATTGCGATCGACGTCATCTACAAGTGCTACGAGATCCCGACCTTCAAGAAGCTCGCGGAGATTTGCCCGAGCCCGGTGGACCGGGACATCTTCGCTCGCCTGGCGCACGATTCGGAGCGCCACCTGGAGTTCGGCAAGCGCCATCTCGAGTACTACGTCCAGCATCACAAGGATGCCCGCGAATTTCTCATCCACTACCTCAACCGTGGCGAGGCCTCGCTCGCGGATGAGCTCGAGCACTCGCGAGTCGACCTTGAGGCACTCATCGTCCTCCTGGCCGGCGGCGTCGAGCGGCTTGAGGTTGGAATCGAGGAGGTCCGGAAGCTGCGTGAGGCATCGTTGCGCAAGTACATCGGTGTTCTCGACGAACTCAGCATCGACCGGTTGCCGGAAATCAATCCGCAACTGATCTCCATTGCGCGTGATCCCCAGGCGGTTGTTGTCGCCGTCTAGCATCGCGCCCGTCAGATGAGCCATGGGGCCCCGGTATCTCAGTTGCCGGGGCCTTATGCTTTTCGGCGCCATGCCCGGGGCCGCAAGGACCGGGGGTCGCAATTCGAACACCCTGGTTGGAGATGTGCCGTCGCGCAGCCGAAGAGGTGGCCAACCTCTCCTGCCGCTGCAGGCGTTACCATGGCCGCACGCACATTCGAAGGAGCTACGATCATGCCCACCGCGATCCGCCCCGGCCACCGCACCATCACCGCTTTCCTCGACGGGCCCGACAGCATGGACATCCGCAATGTGATCCACGCTTCGGATGGCGCCAAGGAGTATGGCTACAAGGCCGCACTCGTGGGCGGCGTGACGGTCTATGGCTGGGCTGCTCCGGCGATACTCCAGTCGTTCGGGGAGGAGTGGCTGGGCACGGGCTGGGCCGACGTGTCGTTCCGCAAACCGGTGTATCCCGGCGACGAGATGACCGTCGACGTGACGCCGGCTGACGACGGCTCGGCCACGCTTGCGATGACGAACCAGGACGCCGCCGTCTGTGTGGGCGGCAGGCTGGGCATGGGCACCCCCGACTTCGCGAACGAGTACGTTCTACCGACCCGCCGGACCGCGGAGCCGGAACCGGCGGAACGTCCGCAACTGACGATGGCATCGGCGCCTGTGGGGCAGGACCTGCGGCCGATGGCCGTGCCGTACATGTCCGAGGACGCCAGGACGTACGCCGAGGAAAAGCAGCGCGACATGGACCCCCGCTGGAGTGAGGAGGGCGGTTATATCCATCCCGGTTGGATGGCTGCCCGGATGACGCCGCTGATCCATCACAGCTACCACTACGGCCCCGCCATCCACGCGCGCAGCCAGATTCAGAACCTGCGCCCGGCACGCCTCGGCCAGGTGGTAACGGTGGCGGGCCATTTCCTCAAGACGTATGAGCGCAAAGGCCACCATTACGCCGTCGTTGACGGCGTGATCCTTGGCGAGGATGGAACGGAGCTGGCCTTTATCCGCCACACGACGATCTTTGAGGTCGCGAAGCGGGGATAGCCGTGGACGCGGTCCTGCGCGCCGCCATCGGCTTCTTCCTGATGGCGAGCGCTGCACTGGTGGGCGACGCAATCGCGGGCGACGACTGGAACCGGGCAGGTGGCTGGTTCCTTCTCCTGGGGGTGCCATTCATCTTGATGGCGATGGTCCCTCTTCCTGACTTCCGTTGGTTGAGCATCACGGCTGCGGCGGGCGGCGTCGCACTCGGCCTCGGCCTGTTCACCTTGTTCGCGGCCAACACCTCCGACTCAGGGTCGGCCGCCATGTGGCTCTACGTGCCGTGGTTCATGGTGCTCGGCTTTTCCGTGTACTGGGCGATGGGAGTGCTCCTCAAAGGCATCCACCGCCTCGCCGGACTGCATCGCTAGCTCCCCAGCCGCTTGCCTGCCTGTTTCCTCAGCTCCGCACGGTGGTCCGGGTGGGCGATGCTGATCAGTTCGTTCGCGCGCTCGCGGTCGCTCTTGCCGAGAAGGCGGGCGACGCCGTGTTCGGTAACGACAATGTCGGCGAACTGGCGAGGGACGGTGACGACGGTCCCCGGTTCCAGCTGCGGCACGATGCGGGTGACAGTCCCGCCTTTCGCTGCTGAGGGGAGGACGGTGATGCTGCGGCCGTTCTTTGCCAGCAGCGCTCCGATCGCGAATTCCGGCTGGCCGCCGGGACCGCTCCAGAGTTCGTGACCGAGTGATTCACAGGCGATCTGGCCGTAGAGATCAACCGTCAGTGCGTTGTTGATTGCGACCATGTTGTCGTGGCGGGCGATCGTCTGGATGTCGTTGGTGTAGGAAACGTCGTAGACCTCGAACAGGGGATTCTCGTGGATGAACTCGATCTCCTCCGGTGTCCCGGCGAAGAGCGCCGTGGCCACGAACTTGCCCTTGTGGAGCGTCTTCTGCGAGCCGGTTATGGCGCCGTCGTAGACCAGCTGGTTGAGGCCGGGCACCGTGATCTCCGAATGGACGCCAAGCTCTTCCAGGCCATCAAGGGCGCCGGCTCCGACGAGCTGGCCGGTCATGGAGCCGGTGCCAATCTGGACCGTGTCGCCGTCGCGGATGAACTCCCGGACATAGGCAGCCATAGCCGGGTCGATGGCCGCCCGGTCGCGCATGGGAAGGGGCGGCGGTGCCGCACCCTCAACAAGGGCATCGAACTCGCCGACGTGGACCCGGTTGGCGCCGCCGGTCACCGGGTAGCCGGGGAAGATTTCGCCGATTTTCACCCGCGCGCGTTCCACGAATGACGCCTTGTTCCACATGGATAGCCCGTAGGAGCAGAAGCCGAAGCGGTCGGGTGGTGAGATGCCGATGAGTGCGACGTCGGCGTGATTGGAGAGGTCGCCGCGTTCGTCTTCCGGCTTGAAGCGGCGGCTGAATGGGATGCTGACAAAGTCGGATCGCCCTTCGTTTACCGACGAGCGGGCAACGATGGTGTTGAAGAGTTCGACGCGACCGTGAAAGGCGGTGTGGCCGGGCGCGTACCAGCCGGGGTCGAAGAATGGCGCCGTGGAGAGGACGTGGACGTTCTCCAGGTCTTCCCGGCGGTCCCAGATTGCCTGGGCGATGGCGGGGGTGATCGAGCCGATAGGCATCACGACGCGGTCACCGTTTCGGACGAGCCTGGCGGCATCGGCCGGTTCCATGAGGCGGGCGGCATACTCTTCCGCCCACGTTGCATACCTGTTCTTTCGCATGCGACGAAATGATACGGGGCGATTTCTTAGCAGCCCGGCTCCCTTCCGTTTACGTTAGGGTATGGCGCCTGCTAGAGTGCTCCGCAACACGAACGACTTTCGGATAAGGAATGTAGATGGATTTTCACGACTCCCCGGAACAGGCAACCTGGCGCAACGAAGTACGCAGCTTCATCGAGTCCGAGCAGCCGGAGCGCGACGAAGCGCCGCTGATGATGGAGCGCGGGCGCAACCCCAGGCTCGCGGCCTGGCGGGAGAAGATCTCGAAGAAGGGCTGGGTGGCTCCGGCCTGGCCCAAGGAATACGGTGGCGCCGGTCTCGGGGTGATGGAGCAGTTCATCCTGAATGAGGAGTTCGCCGAAGCGAGGGTGCCAAACGTGGGAGGCATGGGCACCTCGATGATCGGCCCGACGATCATCATCCACGGAAACGAGGAGCAGAAGCAGGAGCACCTCGGCGCCATCCTGCGGGGCGAAGTGCAGTGGTGCCAGGGCTACAGTGAACCCGGCTCCGGGTCTGACCTCGCGAGCCTGCAGACACGCGCGGTCCGCGACGGCGACGACTTCGTCATCAACGGCCAGAAGATCTGGACCAGCGGGGCACATACAGCCGACTGGATGTTCATGCTCGCCCGTACGGATCCCGATGCACCGAAACACCGCGGGATCACCTATTTCCTCATGGATATGAAGAGCCCCGGCGTGACCGTGCGGCCGCTCATCAACATGGGGAACATGCACAACTTCAATGAGGTCTTTTTCGAGGATGTGCGGGTACCTGCCAGGAATGTACTCGGCGAGATCGACCGCGGCTGGTACATCGGGACGACCACTCTCGACTTCGAGCGCAGCAGCATTGGCAACTCTGTCGGCCAGCGCCAGACGCTGGAGTACTACCTGCGTTACATCAAGCAGAACAACGCCGATGTCTCCGGCACGGTGAAGGGCGAGCTTGCCGACCGCTGGATCGAGGCGATGACTGCCAAGAACCTCAGCTACCGGGTGATCACCATCCAGGCGGAGGGTCGGGTTCCGAACCACGAGGCCTCCATCGCCAAGATGTTCAACACCGAGCTGAGTCAGCGCATCGCCCGCACGGCGATGAAGGTGCTGGGCACCGCCGGTCAACTGACCGATGCCGAACAGGCGCCGATGAAGGGGCGTGTCGCAGCGAGCTACCTGGCGACGGTGAGCAGCACGATTGCCGGTGGCACCAGCGAGATCCAGCGCAACATTGTTGCCACGCGGGGCCTGGGCCTGCCGCGGGCGTAGCCACCGAATAGCGCACACCATTGGAGATGCCCGGCACCTGCTGCCGGGCATCTTTCGTTTTAGCAGGATCACCTAGACTTCCTCCGTGATTACGGTCCGGGCCTATGGGAACGCGGGGCCGCCGCTATTCGTCCTGCACGGCGGGCCGGGTGCGGCCGGCTACATGGCGCCCGTGGCGAGGAAGCTGGGTCGTGACTACCGTGTTTTCGAGCCGTTGCAGCGGCGGAGTGGCGATATCCCCCTCACGGTCGATCAGCACATCGCAGACCTGCACGAGGTAATCAAGGTGCACTGCCCGGGTGAACGGCCTGCACTCGTCGGGTCTTCCTGGGGAGCGATGCTGGCACTCGCGTCTGCTGCTGCGCACCCAGGGACGTTCGGGCCACTGGTGCTCATCGGGTCCGGGACGTTCACGGACGAATCGAGTGCGGAGTTTCACCGCGTGCTCGATTCGCGCGCGGCCCCGGGTGTAGACGACCGGATCCGCGCAGCCGCTGAAGCTACCGACCCGGACGCCGCACTCGCCGCTATCGCCAGCGATCTTGATGCGCCGTATTCTTTCGACCTTCTCGACAGCCGGTCGGACAACGAATGGGTGGATGCCAGGGGTAACAGGGAGACGAATGACGACTGGAGCCGGCGCCGAACTGCGGGTGAGTTTCCGGCGAGCTTTGCGGCAATCAAGCAACCGGTGCTGATGATCCACGGCGCCGTAGATCCCCATCCCGGGCCGATGATTCGCGATAGCCTGTTGCCGGTATTGCCCCGGCTTGAGTACGTGGAACTGGACCGCTGCGGTCACTATCCCTGGCGGGAGCGCTTCGCAAGGGATAGGTTCTACGAAGTCCTGAGGAGCTGGCTCGCGAAGCATCTGCCCGGGACGCCAGCGGCGTAGAATTGCGGACGATGCATCAACCGCTTGTCATCGGTCACGCCTGCGCGGGTGGAGAAGCGCCGCACAACACGCTGGCCGGTGTGCGAGCCTGCCTGGCGACTGGCGCCCAGGCCATGGAGATCGATGTTCAGCTCAGTGCTGATGGTATCCCGGTGCTCATGCACGACAACACCGTGGACCGCACGACCAACCTCAGCGGCCCCGTGTCGTCGTTTACGGCGGCCGAGTTGGCGAAGGCGGATGCCGGCGACGGCGAGAAGGTACCGACGCTGGCCGAGGTACTCGACCTTGTGGATGGCCGGCTCACTGTACTCTGCGAACTGAAGCGGACAGAAGGCGAGGCCGCCCGCGATTCGGCCCTCGTCGATGCGGTGGTGGCAGCGGCGATCCGTCGTGGTAGCGAAGCCTGGACGGGCATCCATTCGTTCAATCTCGATATCGTCGAGCGAGCCCGGGCCCTGGCACCGGAGTTGTCCGCGGCAGTCATCTCGGGACCGGTCGAGGGTGAACGGCAGGACACGTTGTTCCACGGCGCACTTGTCCGCGGGGCACAGGCGATCTCGGTTCATCACAGTTGCATTGATTCCGAGTTCGTTGTGGCGGCCAAGCGGCGTCAGCTCACCGTCTGGACCTGGACGCCGGACGAGGAAGCCGTATGGGAGCGCCTTGCCGAAACCGGTGTGGACGGCATCATCACCAACTACCCAACGAGGCTCACACGATTCCTGGCGAGCAGGCACTGACTCGCAGGCCACCTGCCCACTGTGGCCCTTGACGACGGCGGAAGTCCCGGCGGCGGATAGCTCGCCGCTCGCTGCTTATACTTCGGGGGTGCCGGAAACCGAAAAGGGCCCACGACTCGTCATCCTCGACTCTCACGGGATACTGTTCCGGGCGTTTTTTGCCTTCGCCAACAGCGAGCACCCGCTGATGACATCGAAGGGCGAACTGACCTTCGCCACGCACGGCTACGCGGAGACGCTGATCCGAGTGCTCGACCAACTGAGCCCCACGCACATCTGTGCCGCCTGGGACGCACCGGGCAAGACCTTTCGGCATGAAGCGAGTGAGGCGTACAAGGCTACGCGGCGCGCCACTCCATCGGAGCTGCTGGTCCAGATGAAGCGCGTAAGGGAGATGCTCGATGCGTTCGGCATCCCAATCTTTGAGGCGCCGGGGTTCGAGGCTGATGATGTGGCCGGGACCCTGGCCCGGATGGCTGCCGAGCAGGGGATACAGACCTACATAGCGACGCTGGACACCGACCTCGTCCAGCTTATTGGGCCGAAGGTAAACCTGTTTATGTTCCGGCCCTACCAGCGCGATACCATCGACTACAACGAGAAGCGGGCGGCCGAACGCTACGGATTCAGTCCCATCTACATGATCGATTACAAGGCGCTCAAGGGGGACACGAGCGACAACATCGAAGGCATCAAGGGCATCGGCGAGAAGACCGCAACGAACCTCATCCGGGAGTACGGCACCGTCGAGTCTATCTACGAGCACATTGACGAGATAAAGGGTGCGCTGAAGACGAAGCTGGCCGACAACGAAGACCGGGCCATCGCCAACAAAGAGCTGGTGACGATCAAGACGGACCTTGATATCGATTTCGACCTCGAGGCCTGCCGCGTGAAGAACTTCGACCGCGAGAAGATCGCCGACATCTTTCGCGAGCTCGAATTCCGGATGCTTGCGGGGAGGCTGGACGAGGTGCTCGGGATGGCGACGGCCGGGGCCGCTGCCGCAGATACGGCCGACACGAAGTACGAAACAGTGACCGGCAAGGAAGCGCTGGAAGCGGTGGCCCGCGCGATTCGTGAGAAGGGGTCGGTGGCCGTCAACACGTTTTCGACAGCGGGCGAAGAGGTCGGGGAGATGCTTCTCGGTATTTCCCTGGCAACCGAACCCGGGCGGGCCTGGTATGTCCCGGTTGGGCATGCGCCGCGGCTGGACGACGACGTCCCCCAGCTACCGATTGAGACGGTAGTCGAGGTCCTGGGGCCCACCTTTGCCGACGCGAGCATTGCCAAAGCGGCGTACTCGGCCAAGTACGTGAAGCATCAGCTCGACAAAGCGGGCATGGCGTTTGAGGGGACGGATTTCGATGCCTCGATCGTCGCCTTTCTGCTCGGTGAGACATCGTCGACGCTTGCACCCCTGGTGAATGAGCGGCTGGGAATCCAGGTGGCAACGCCGGTAACGCTGACGGGAACGGGTCGCAAGGCGACACCGCTGGCACAGGTGGAGATAGAGGAAGTGGCGCTTAGTGCCTGCCAGTACGCCGACATGGTGCTACGGCTGCGTCCCGAGCTGGAACAGCAGCTGGCAGAGCGCGAGCTGGTCACGTTGTATGAGGAGATTGAGTTGCCGCTCATGCCCGTGCTCTACGAGATGGAGCGTGTGGGCATGTACATGGACCCGGAGGTGCTCCGCCAGATCTCGATCGCGATGGTCGATGACATCGCCCGGGCCGAACGCGAGGTCTACGAGGAGGTCGGGCACGAGTTCAATATCGGGAGCCCGAAGGCCCTGAGTGATGTGCTGTTCGGCGAGATGGGACTGCCGAAGACACGAAAGACGGCCCTTGGCTACAGCACCGACCAGCGGGCTCTTGAATCGCTCAGAGCTACGGCGCCGGTCGTGGACAAGATCTTCGAGTGGCGAGCACTGACCAAGCTGAAGTCGACCTACCTGGATGCGCTCCCGGCGACCATCGCGAGAGATGGCCGGATCCACACGGACCTGCAACAGACCGTAGCGGCCACCGGCCGCCTCAGCAGCACGAATCCGAACCTCCAGAACATCCCGGTGCGAACCGATGCAGGGCGTGACATTCGCCGGGCGTTCGTCGCGTCACACTTCGAGGAGCCTGTCCTGGTCGCCTGCGACTATTCACAGATCGAGCTCCGCGTGCTGGCCCACATCACCGCGGACAAGGGACTGGTCGACGCCTTCCTTGACGATCAGGACATTCATCGGACCACCGCGGCCACGGTCTTTAGTGTGAAGCCCGAGGAGGTGACCCGGCAGATGCGGGACATCGCCAAGATGGTGAACTTCGGCATCGCCTACGGCATGGGTGAATTCGGCCTGGCGAGCCGTACCGGCCTCAGTCGCGAGGAGGCAGCGGACTTCATCAAGAGCTACTACACGAACTTCCCGGGCATCAAGGACTGGCAGGAAGCAACCTTGAACGAGACGAAGAACAAGGGCTACGGGGAGACGTTGTTCGGCCGCCGGCGCTACCTGCCGGCGATCCACAGCTCGAACTTCCAGGTGCGTTCGGCGGCCGAACGTGAGGCGATCAACATGCCGATCCAGGGCACGGCTGCCGACATCATCAAGATTGCGATGATCCGGATAGCCGATGCCATGCGTGAGCGGGAACTTTCGAGCCGCATGATCCTCCAGGTTCACGACGAATTGATCTTCGAGTGCCCGGAGGACGAGTCAGGGCAGATTGGGGAACTGTGCCGAGAGATCATGCCTGCCAGCCTCGAGATGAAGGTGCCGCTGAAGGTTGATTTGAAGAAAGGCCCCAACTGGGGACAAATGGAGCCGATCGCGTAAACGGCAACGGCACCCGGTGAACGTCACGCGTGTAGAATTCGGCCCACTACACATCTGACGGAGAATTTCGCATGCGATTTGCCGACACACCCGAACTCGCCACGTGGCGAACGACGGTCCGCAGCTTCCTCGACGAACACTGGCACAGCACCGGTAGCGACGATGAGTCCGAAGCCGCAACGAGCATGGAGAACGAAGAGCAATTCCAGGCACGGATGAAGCGCTCGCAGGCATGGCTCGACAAGCTGGGCGAGAATGGCTGGATCGCCCCGGCCTGGCCCAAGGAATATGGCGGCGCCGATATGTCCGTGCTTGAGCAGTTCGTGCTGAGCCAGGAGCTGACCCAGGCGGGAGCGCCCACCAGCCGCCAGATGCTCAACCTTGTGGGCCCAACGATCATGCTCCACGGCACGGACGAGCAGAAAGCCGAACACCTTCCACCGATGCTCCGGGGCGAGGTGGCATGGTGCCAGGGCTTCAGCGAACCGGGCTCGGGTTCTGACCTTGCGAGCCTCCAGACCCGCGCCGTGCGCGACGGCGACGACTACGTGGTCAACGGCCAGAAGATCTGGACCAGCGGCGCTCACAGGGCGGACTGGATGTTCATGCTCGCCCGCACCGACCCGGATGCACCGAAGCACCGTGGGATTAGCTACCTGCTGATCAACATGAAGGACCCGGGCGTCTCCGTGAGGCCACTAATCAACATGCACGACGGCCACGTCTTCAACGAGGTCTTCTTCGAGGATGTGCGGGTGCCGGTGCGCAACCGGATCGGCGAGGAGAACCGCGGATGGTACGTCGGCACGACGACGCTTGACTTCGAGCGGTCGAACATTGCCCGGGTGGTGAACATCAAGAAGAGCCTGGCGAAGGTCCTCGACTACACTCAGGCCAGGGAGGTGAATGGCGAGGCGGTAGGCCGCCCGCAGCGGATGGAGCTCGCCGACCGAGCCGTCGAGACGGCTGTATGTGAGCTGCTTTCGTTCCAGGTCGTTTCCATCCAGGCGTCGGGTGGGGTGCCGAACATGGAAGCGAGCATGAACAAGATGTACGGGTCCGAATTGCAGCAGCGAGTGGCCCGCACCGCCATGAATATCACCGGTATGCGTGGCCAACTCCGCCAGCCCGAAGGTCTGGAGTCGGAACACGGAATCCAGGCGGCAATGAACTACCTTTCAACGGTGCCGGCGACGATCGCTGCAGGCACCAGCGAAATCCAGCGCAACATCATCGCCACTCGCGGCCTCGGTCTCCCGCGGGGCTGAGTCGCGCGTCGTGAAATGAAAAAAGGGCGGCGCCACTGGCGCCGCCCTTTTTCGTGTACCGGGGGTTGCCGGTTACGAGAGCTGGTTCAACTCCTCGACCACCCGGCGTGGCGAAATCGGGAGTTCGGTGAAGCGGTGGCCCGTCGCATCCTCAATCGCATTGGCGATTGCGGCGAGCGGCGGGACGATCGGTACTTCGCCTACCCCACGTACTCCGTACGGGTGGCCGGGGTTCGGTACTTCCACAACGATCGTCTCGATATAGGGAACATCGAGTGTGGTGGGCATCCGGTAGTCGAGGAAGCTCGAGTTCCGGAGGTGTCCTTCTTCGTCGTAGAAGTATTCCTCGTTCAGGGCCCAACCGATGCCCTGGACCACGCCACCCTGGATTTGCCCTTCGACGTAGGCCCGATGAATGGCCGTTCCCACGTCCTGGACAGCTGTGTAGCGGAGGATCTCAACCTTGCCCGTCTCAGGGTCGACTTCGACGTCGACGATGTGGGTGGCGAAAGCGCCTCCCGCACCACGGGCGACCAGCGAGGCGGAACCGGTGATGGGACCGCCTGTGCGAGCCTGCTGGGCTGCCATCTCCTTGAAGGTCAGGGTCTTGGTCGAGTCTTTCTTGCAGTGGAGTTCGCCGTCGATGTAGTCGACATCGTCCTCGCTGCAGTTCCAGAGCTTCGCCGCCCGCTCGGCCATCTGCTTGCGGATGTTCATCCCCGCCTCGTAGGTGGCAAGGCCTGTCGCGAAGGTTACGCGGCTGCCGCCGGTGACGTCGTTGTGGGGGATGGAGTCGGTATCGGCAACGACCGGGCGGACGTCCTCGAAGGGGATCTGAAGGGTCTCGGCGAGCTGCATGGCAAGGGAGGCGCGAGTGCCTCCGATGTCGGTCGAGCCTTCGATGAGGTTAACGGTGCCGTCGGGGTTGACACCGGCGATGACCGATGACTGCATGCCTGCATTGAACCAGAACCCGGAAGCAACGCCGCGGCCGCGATTGGGGCCCTCGATGGGCGACTTCCAGTGGTCGCTTGCCAGCGCTGCCTGGACCGTCTCCTCGGCGCCGATGCGCGGGTGCGCCACCCCGTTGACCATCTTCACGCCTTCGCGCGAGCTATTCGAGTCGCGGAAGTTGAGCACATCGAGTTTGAGGGCCTTGCAGGCCTCGTCGATGGCCTGCTCGATGGCGAAAGCGGCCGCGGGGGCGCCGGGGGCCCGGTATGCGGCAACCTTTGGCTTGTTGACGACGACGTCGTACGCGTTGAGCCGGAAGTTCGGGACGTCGTAGGGCGAAAGCATCGTCATCGCACCGGCACCGACCGGTGATCCAGGGAAGGCGCCGGCCTCGTAGGCCATGGTCGCGTCCACGGCATGGATCTTGCCATCCTTGATGCCGAGCTTGATGTGGATGTAACTGCCGCTGGTGGGGCCGGTGGCCTCGAAGACGTCGGTGCGGTTCATCGAGATCTTGACCGGCTTGCCCGTCTTGCGTGAGAGGACCGCCGCTACGGGATCGAGATAGATCACCGTCTTGCCACCAAAACCGCCGCCGATCTCCAGGGGCGTGACCCGGATCGACGAGAGCGGAACGGCGAGCACCTGGGAGGTGAGGGAGCGCACACCGAAGGCGCCCTGGGTGCTGGTGTAGATCTGAATTGTGTCGTCGGAGTTCCACATCGCCGTCGACGAATGCGGCTCGATGTAACCCTGGTGGACCATCCGCGTGCGGTACTCGCGGTCGACAACGTGGTCGGACTCGGCGAGCGCCTTTTCGACATCGCCATCTTCGAAACGGTTGTGCGAAGCGATGTTGCTGGGCTTGTCGCTGGTTTGGCCGCCCATCACCTTGGTGTGGCGATTCTCATCGAGTAGTGGTGCGTCTTCGCGCATGGCGTCGCGAACGTCGAGGACGGGCGGAAGCAATTCGTACTCGACCTTGATTGCACGCGCGGCGGCTTCTGCTTCGAAGTGGGACCGGGCGGCGACCGCAGCCACCGCGTGTCCGTGGTAGAGCACCTTGTCGTGAGCAAGGATGTTGCTGCTGAGTTCTTTCAGGTTGACCGCGGACTCGCCGATGGCTTCAACCTTGTCGGCTGCTGCCGGGAGGTCCGTGTGCGTGGCGACGGCCATGACACCGGGCATCTTCGCCGCCTCGCTGGTGTCAATCTTGATGACCCGGGCGTGAGCGTGAGGGCTGCGGAGGATAGCTCCGTAGAGCAACCCGGCGGGCTTGAAGTCCGCGGCGTAGCGGGCGGCGCCTGTGACCTTCTCCGCCCCGTCGGGACGAATTGGGCTGGTGCCGATGATCTTGTAGTCCGGGCGTTCGACTGTCGTCATACCTTGGCCTCCATCTGGTCGGATGCCTTGAGCACCGCGCGAACGATCTTGTCGTAACCGGTGCAGCGGCAGAGGTTGTTGGCCAGCCAATGGCGAACACGGGCTTCGTCAGGGTGCGGTTCCTTATCGAGGAGCGCCTTGGAAGCGACGATGAACCCGGGAGTGCAGATCCCGCACTGGAGGGCAGCCTCTTCGAGGAAGACCTGCTGCAGCGGGTGGAGGCGATCGCCTTCGGCGATGCCTTCGATAGTGGTGACCTCTGCGCCCTCGGTCTCGACTGCGAGTACGCAGCATGAGTTCACCACGCGGCCGTTCAGGATTACTGAACAGGCGCCACAGTTGCCGTTATTGCAACCTTCTTTGCTCCCGGTTAGTCCGAGGTTGTCGCGTAGCACTTCGAGCAAGCTCTGGCGTGGTTCGCAGAGGAAGTCGACGTTGTCGCCATTGAGGCGGGTGGATACGTGGGTCCTGCGCAAGTTAGCTGTTCTCCTTTGCGCGCTCGAGTGCGCCGCGCAGTGCACGGACGGTGAGCACCTTGGCCAGGTGTTTCCGCTGTGCGACCGAGCCGCGCATATCGGCGATGGGTGTTGCTGCCGCGGCGGATGCCTCTCCGGCAGCGGCGAATGTCTCTTCGTTGGCGGGCTTGCCGATCAGTGCCTGTGCTGCCGCGGGCACAACCAGTGGCGTTGGGGCAACCGCACCGATGGCAACCTTGGCGTCGGCGATCGTCTCGCCGTCATCCGCCAGCTGGATACGGGCGCCGGCGTTCACCACGGCGATGTCCATCTCGTTGCGGGGGATGAAGCGATTGAAGAACGCACCTGAGCGTGGCTTGGGCGCCGGTATCTTAAGTTGGATGAGCAACTCGCCGGGTTGAAGGTTGTTCTTACCGGGCCCGGCAAAGAACTCTTCGATAGGGAGTTCGCGCGTGCCGCTCTTGGAGCCGATGACGAGCCTGGTGTCCTGGGCGATGAGCGACGGGATAGAGTCGGCAGCCGGACTGGCATTGCAGACGTTCCCGCCAAGGCTGGCCCGACCTTGAATCTGGATGCCGCCGATAAGCGAGGCGGAGTCGATGACCGCAGGGAATTTGGCGGCAATCTCGGCGTTTTCGTAGATGACAGCACATGGCACGGCGGCGCCAATGGAGAGGCCACCGTCAGCGGTAATTTTCAGGGCCATGAGCTCAGGAATGTGCTTTACATCGAGCACCTGGTCTGCGTGTCGCCGGTTCTCGCGGAGTTGGACGATGACATCCGTCCCCCCGGCCAGGAGCGCCGTGGTCTTGCCATTCGACATCGCCGCGTAGGCTTCATCGAGCGTTCGTGGCGCAACGTATTCAAATGCGTCCATACATATCCTTCTGAACAATGCGGTCGACCGGCTACAAGGCCGATCGTTGGGCCTGATCATACGGTTCACGCGGGCCCTTGTCTTCGTGGGCGCCATCGCCCCCGGCCCGCGTATACTTCGGTTGCACCAAATGAATCTCGAGGGGGGTGCGGTCATGTCCCGACCTGTCCTGCGAACACCACTTTGTGACCTGTTGGACATCGAATACCCGGTCGTCCTCGCCGGCATGGGGCCGGTGGCCGGCGGCCTCACGGGGCCCGTGGCGACTTCCGATCTTGTTGCGGCCGTATCGAATGCCGGCGGCCTCGGCGTGCTGGGGGGCGCAGGGTTCAGCCCCGAACGCCTGCGCGAGGAGATCAATACCGTCCGCTCGATGACCGACAAACCGTTTGGCGTTGACCTGCTTTTGCCTTCGAACTACATGGGGGGCGCCGCATCGGCGGAAATGCCACCGGATCCTCGCGACCTCGTACCGAAGGAAACACTCGCTGGCGTGCGCAAGATCGCCGCCGATCTTGGCATTGAGTGGAAGGAAGATCCCACGCCGATCCCGGCGCGGAGGGGCGGCGGCCTGAGCGACGGCCAGATGGAAGTCGTGATCGAGGAGAAGGTCCCGGTCTTCGCGAGTGGGCTGGGGAACCCCGCGCAATGGGTCGACCGGCTGCACGCAAATGGGACGAAAATCCTCTCGCTGGTGGGGAATGTGAAAAATGCCCGGCGGGTGGCCGATGCCGGCGCCGATGTCGTGGTTGCCCAGGGTACGGAAGCGGGCGGCCATACCGGTCGTATCGCTACCCTCGCGCTTGTACCCCAGGCAATCGATGCTGTCGCTCCCAGGCCGGTGATAGCGGCCGGCGGCATAGTCGATGGCCGGGGGCTGGCCGCAGCCCTCGCACTCGGAGCTGTGGGAGTTTGGTGCGGGACAGCGTTCCTCGTTGCGGATGAGGCGAACCAACCAGAGACCCAGAAACAGCGAATCCTCGCAGCTATTGATGAAGACACGCGCGTTACCCGGCTCTACAGCGGCAAAACGATGCGGAATATCACCAACCCCCTCATCGAGGCCTGGGAAGCGAGCGGGCTCCAGGCCCTGCCGATGGGCATCCAGGGAATCCTGACCCGCGACCTCGTCTATTCCATCCGGGAAGCGGACCGCGAAGACCTCTTGATGAACGCTGCGGGCCAGGCTTCCGGCATGCTCCAGAAGGCGCGTCCAGCCGCCGAAATCCTCCTTGAGATCGTGGACGGTGCTGCCGAGATCCTCGCACGGAAACTGCCGGCCACGGTGTCGGCGGTTCCGGCAGAGTAGCTATGACAGAGCGCGCACTTGAGGGAGTTCGGGTGGTCGAGTTCACCGACGAACTGGGCTCCTACTGCGGAAAACTGCTGGCCGACCTTGGCGCCGACGTGGTGAAGGTTGAACCTCCCGGCGGGGGATTGCAGCGGCGAAACCCGCCGTTCTTTCACGACCGCGAGGGGATCGATACGAGCCTGGATTTCTGGTTCCACAACACATCGAAGCGCTCGATTGTCCTTGATCTCGACGACCCGAAGGATCGCGAGATAGCGACGAAGCTAGCGCGCCGGGCCCAGATCCTTCTGGAAGACATGCCTCCCGGACACCTGGCTGAGCACGGCCTCGGTTTCGACGAGCTAAAGGCCTCCAATCCGGCGCTCGTCTATACCTCGGTCACCGGCTTCGGCCAGACGGGTCCGCATTCCCACTGGGCCTACAGCGACATCGTGGGGCAGGCCACGGGCGGCGTTATGACCCTGGCGGGCGAGCCGGCCGATCCTCCGAATCAGATAGCGGGGCGGCAGGCAAACATCAGCGCCAGTATCCAGGCTGCGCAGGGGACAATGGCTGCCCTGCTCTATGCCGAGGCCACCAGCCAGGGCCAGCAGGTCGATGTTTCGGCCCAGGAATCGTTATCGATGTCGCAGGAAACGGCGATGCAGACGTGGGACTTCCAGAAGAGGAATCGGACCCGCACCGGCGAACGAGGGATGCTCCCGATAAGCCTGCCGGCACTCGGCGTGTACGAGGCACTCGATGGATATGTCTACGTTATGGTGCTGGCCCCGGCGGGTGCCGACCTGCCCGAGCTCGTCGCCTGGATGGCGGAGGAAGACAAAGCTGAGGATTTGGGCGAGGAGCCCTACGCCTCCCTCATCGGGACATTGAACATGGCCTACCTGACCCAGGTGATGACGGACCCGTCGAAGGCGGCAGCCGTAGCCGGACAGTTGCAACACATCCATGAAGTGATCGGCCGCTTCATCGCCAGTAAACCGGCACGCGACGTGTACGAACAGGGCCAACAGCGCAGCCTGCTCTTCGGGCTGGTGTCGACACCAGAGGACCTCGCGAATAACACGCAGTTGCGTGCCCGTAACTGGTTCCAGGAGGTTGAGCCCGCAGCAGCCGGTGAGGCGGTCGAGTTCCCCGGTCTCCCCTACCGGCTGAGTGAGACTCCGGGCCGATTGGGGCCGCCGCCGAAGCTGGATGAGCACCGGGACAGCATCCTCGCCGAACTCGATACCGTGGAGGCAGCGCGATGACCGTGAAACCACTCGACGGCATCCGCGTCGCCGATTTCTCCTGGTTTGGTGCGGGGCCCATTGCCGGACAGGCACTCGCCACCTATGGCGCCGAGGTTGTGCGCGTGGAGTCGTCCAAGCGCCTCGACTCCCTGCGGGTTGGCCAGCCGTTCAAGCTGGACGACGAAGGGAAGCCCATCTCCAGCTATAACGTGAGCGGCTACTTCAACAATTTCAACGCCGGCAAGCTCTCGTTCACGCTCGACATGAACACACCGAAGGGCAAGGAGCTGGCCCATAGACTCGTGGTGGAGAGCGATGTCTTCCTCACGAACTTCACCCCTCGGGTTGTCGACCGCTGGGAGCTGGGTTACGAGCAACTAAAGCAGATCAACCCGCGGATCATTGCCGCCTATGCACCGATGCAGGGGATGGAAGGACCGCATCGCGACTTCCTCGGCTTCGGGGCCGTACTGACGCCGGTGACGGGCATCAGTCATCTCTCGGGCTTTCCGCACCGTCCGCCGATTGGCGTTGGGACCAACTACCCGGACTACGTGGTGAACCCTGGCCACACGGTGACGGCCATCCTTGCCGCCCTGCGCTACCGCAACCGCACCGGTAAGGGGCAGATGGTCGAGTTGCCGCAGGTGGAGTCCGTGGTGAACATCCTCGGTACATCGCTCTTGAACTACCTGGCGAACGGCGTGAACGAGGGCCGGATCGGGAACCGCCATCCTGCCGCCGCGCCGCACGGCGCCTTCCGCTGCGCTGATGACCCGACGTCCCTCGGTTCGGAGGACCGCTGGGTTGCGATTGCCTGCCGCACCGATGTGCAGTGGCAGGCACTTTGCGACGCCTTCGGCCACAGCGCTATGGCGACCGATACGAAGTACGCGACCCTGGCAGACCGCAAGGCAAACGAGGATCAGCTGGAAGCGATGGTGGGGGAATGGGTGCGCGAGTTGCGGGCCGAAGATGTGGCAGTACTGCTGCAGTCTCGGGGCGTTCCCGCCGGAGTTGTCCAGAATTCGCAGGACATCCTCGACAAGGACGAGCACATGAAAGCCCGTGGCTACTACCAGTACCTCGACCATTCGGAGACGGGGCGCTCTGCCTACGATGGGCCGGGGGCCCGGCTTAGCCTGACACCGGCTGGCCACCGGGCGCCTGCGCCCCTGCTCGGCGAACACACCTTCGAGGTCTGCGAACGGGTTCTCGGATTGGACCCGGACGAGATCGGCGAATTGGTGGCGGCGGGAATACTGGCATAAGGCGGGGGCTTCCCTGTGCTACGATCGCGGTAGCCCCCCAAACGGAGTCGGAATCACATGGGAGCACTCATCGCAATTCTTATCGTGGTCGGCATCATTGTCGTCCTCGCGTTCATTCTCTTCGGGATGTACAACGGTCTCGTTCGCGCGCGCATTCGCGTGCGCGAGGCGTGGAGCGGCATCGATGTCCAGCTCAAGCGGCGGTCGAGCCTGATCCCCAACCTTGTCGAAACCGTGAAAGGCTACGCCGCCCACGAGCGGGAGACGCTCGACGCCGTGACCCGCGCCCGGGCCCAACTCGACAATGCCCAGACCCCAGGGCAGGCGGCCCAGGCCGACAACATGCTCCAGTCGACGCTGCGCTCGCTCTTCGCCGTCGCTGAAAACTACCCGGACCTGAAGGCCAACCAGAACTTCCTCGAGCTTCAGCGTGAGCTGACGGACACCGAGGACAAGATCGCCTACTCGCGGCAGTTCTATAACACGAACGTCGGCAACTACAACGAGAAGACCCAGACTGTGCCGACGAACATCATCGCCGGCATGTTCGGCTTCCAGCAGGAAGAGTTCTTCGAGGCCGAGGAGACTGCCCGCGAAGACATCCAGGTCAGCTTCAGCACTCCCTAACACCAACGAACCCGCCGCCAGCCACGGGAGGCAGTGATGGACGTCGCGTCGACTGAACGCGTCCTGGTCTACGACCGCATCGCCGCGAACAAACGCGAGACATGGCTCCTGATGGGGTCGTTCGTGGTGCTGGCAGGTGGCCTCGCCTGGCTCCTCACCTACGCCTTTCTCGGCGGCTCGATCGGCATCCTCGGCATCGTTGGCGTTGCGATCATCGGCTACGCGGCCTTCAGCTACTTCGCTTCCACCGCCATCGTCCTCAGCATTTCGGGAGCGCATGAGGTAACGAAGGAAGAGGAGTGGGAGTTCGTTCGACGGGTTGAGAACCTCTGCATCGGCGCCGGCCTGCCTATGCCGCGGACATGGGTACTGGAGGATTCGGCGCCCAACGCCTTCGCGACGGGACGGAATCCGGAGAATGCACATGTGGTGGTTACCAGGGGGCTGCTCGACAAGCTGGAGCCCATTGAACTCGAAGGCGTGATAGCCCACGAACTCTCCCACATCGGGAACCATGACATTCGGGTGATGACGATTGTGACGGTGCTGGTGGGGATTGTTGCGCTGATCAGCGACGTGGCACTCAGGGCTACATTTTTCGGCGCCGGGCGGCGTTCAGGCAGGCGAGACAGCAACGGTGGCGCTGCCCAGATCGTGATCATCCTTGTCGCTATCGTGGCAGCCATCCTCGCCCCGCTTATCGCCCAGATCATCAAGATGGCCGTCAGCCGGAAGCGTGAATACCTCGCCGATGCCAGCGGGGCCCTGCTCTGTCGCAATCCGGAGGCGCTGGCCCGGGCCCTGGAAAAGATCGCCGGCGACAGCGAGCCGCTTGAGGCCGCCAACAAGGCGACCGCGCACATGTACTTCGAGAATCCGCTGAGGGAGCACTCGAGTGCTCTCAACGGGCTCTTCAACAGCCATCCACCGGCGGAGGACCGCATCCGGATCCTCCGCGCAATGTAGTGACGGCCCATAGACCTCGAATACGCGGGTTCGAGATTTCAGGAGGTTGGTGCAATGCCCGAAAAAGAGACAGCGTCAGACAAGGACTCACTGGTACAAGAGCTTGAGTCCGGACATAAGAGGTTTCGCGCGACGATCGCAAGCCTGCCGGAAGAAGCGTACGAGGAGACCTGGTTGGGTACCTGGTCGCTGACCGAGGTACTGGCCCACATGGCGGGCTGGTTCCGGCAGATGGGGAGTGCGTTCGAACGTGTTGGGCGGGGTGAGCGCCCTGCCCCCGAGGGTGTCGACCTGGGTGATGTTGAGGCCTGGAACAGCAAGTTTGCCGCGGCGAAAAAGGCCACCGGGAAGGAGGCCCTGGCAGACTGGGATGCCGCCTATGGCCAGTTCCTTGCTGCTGCCACCGCCCTCACCGCCGACCTGTACGGTATCGACCCGGAGAAAGGCCGGCCCCGGATCGGAAACCGCCTGATCAGCGGCGCCGGTATCGAGCACTTCGCCGAACACCAGCCCGAAGTTGATGAATGGCTCCGGAGCCGGGGGTAGACCAGCATTCCTCACGAGGTTGCGTTGGCACTCGGGTAGACTGTTGCCGTGTCGCGGATTGAGATTCCCCTCTTCCCGTTGAAGACGGTCCTGTTCCCGGGAGGTGAATTACCACTCCTGATCTTTGAGGAGCGGTATCGGACCATGGCCAGGGAGCTCCTGGAGAGGGGCGGGGTCTTCGGCGTGGTCCTGATCAAGCACGGCAACGAGGTCGGTGGTGGGGCGGTGCCTCACGATTACGGGACGACTGCGGTAATCGAGGAGGCCGAAGAGACCACCGGGGGCCGCATCCGCCTGCATGCGCGCGGCGTTCACCGGTTTCGCCTGGTTCGCTCGCTGCCTCCCCGGCCGTATCCCTTTGGTGAAGTCGAGATCCTGGAAGACGAGGGAGCGATGAGCAGCGTCGAGCTTCGTGCCGCCGAAACCGTGCGGACGATGTTTCCCAACTACTTTCGCCTTGCCTTCTCGCTGACAGAGCAATGGGCACGCACTCCCGAACTCCCGCCCGGGGGCCATCGTCTCGTTGACTTTGTTATGCGGTGGGTGCAGACCGATGAGGAAGTGAAGCAGCGGATCCTGGAGATTGAGCCGGCGGGGGAGCGGCTGGCCGCCCTCGCGGAACTGCTGGACGACCTGCTCGCGCGGCTTCGAATCCAGGTGGAGCAGTACCGCCGCCGGAAGTTCGGCGGCTTTGGCGCCCAGAACTAGGGCAGTGCCAGCATCCGCTCCAGTGCGACGAGCGACCACTCACGCGTTTTGGCGTCGACCCGAATCTCATTAGTCACGTGGCCCTGCACGAGGCCTTCAAGGCACCAGGCCAGGTAAGCCGGGTGGATCCTGTACATCGTGCTGCAGGGGCAAACGACCGGGTCGAGGCAGAAGACCGTCTTGTCGGGGTTGGCCTCGGCAAGACGCTTGACGAGGTTGATCTCGGTCCCGACGCCCCAGGCAGTTCCTGGCTCGGCTTCCGTTACGGTGCGGATGATTTTCTCCGTCGAGCCGTTGTCGTCGGCGGCCTGGACAACTTCCCAGCGGCACTCAGGGTGGACGATGACCTTGAGCCCCGGGTGTTCCTCACGGGCCTTCTCGATCTGCTCGACGCTGAAGCGCTGATGGGTGCTGCAATGGCCCTGCCAGAGGATGACTCGGGCGCGCTTCAAGGCCTCCGGGTCAACGCCACCACCGGGCACCCGGAAGTTCCAGAGGACCATCTCCTCAAGGGGGATGCCCATGCTGTAAGCGGTGTTGCGGCCGAGGTGCTGGTCGGGGAAGAAGAGAATCTTCTCGCCCCGGTCGAAGGCATAGTCGAAAGTCTTGGGGGCATTGCTTGAGGTGCAGACGATACCGTCGTGTTCGCCGACGAAGGCCTTGAGGCTTGCGGCGCTGTTCATGTAGGTGATCGGGACCACGCTGGCGTCATCGCCGAGGGCTTCGTGGATTTCGTCCCAGGCTGCGTAGACGTCGTCAGGGTCGGCCATATCGGCCATGGAGCAGCCGGCCGCCATGTTCGGCAGCATCACCGTCACGCTCTCCGGGGTGAGGATGTCGGCGGACTCGGCCATGAAGTGGACGCCACAGAAGAGGATGTACCGCGCCCGGTCCTGGGCGGCTGCCAGCTGGGCGAGCTTGAAGCTGTCGCCGGTAAAGTCCGCGTACTGGATGACTTCATCGCGCTGGTAGTGATGGCCAAGGATTACCAGTTGGTCGCCCAGCGTTGCGCGGGCGGTTCGGATGCGCTGATCGAGCTCTTCCGGTTCCATGGCAAGGTATTCGCGGGGGATGTCCTGTTGCCACGCCACGAAGGCGGGCTCTTCTGCGAGAGGACGGGGGATGAGTGCATCGGTCGGGCAGGTGTCCGGGTCCGTATAGAGCTCCAGGAGGTCGTTCTTGTCGACTACGTCCGGAAGGATTGTCGTGGTTGCCATCGTGCACGCTCCCTACTTAGTGTCACTACGACACTAAGTGCTTTTCCTACTGTGCCAAATCATTGAGATGGTGTCAACCGGACACTAAGTAGCGTTACAGTCTCCCGGCGAGGGATCAGCAGGCTATTTGCGTTTTGGGCGGGGCTTGATCCATCGGCGTTCGATAAGCCAACGGGTGGTGAGGCGCGAAAGGGCGAGGCCGAGGACGACGGCGACCGCAATAAAGACAACGATGCTGACCGTTGAGCTGGCGGCACTGACGACGACGCCCAGCTGCAGGCCGAGGAACATGCCTGCAGCGAGCGCGAAGAAGACGGGGAAGGTGCGCCAGCGCCACTCGGGCAGTTGCCGGACCGCCGTTTCCGGCGCGGCGGTGGTGGGAACCGGATTGCTCTTGCGACGGCGTCGTTTGCTGGTCGCGCTCATCGGGCGCCTGCCAGGAAAGCGATGACATCGGCACGCCGGAAGAGCAGGACGCCACCGGTCGTCCTCCGGTGTTTGATCGCTCCCGCCTCGACCGCTTTCACGAGTTCCGCTTCTGAAACCTGCGCCAGGTTGGCGGCTTCTCCGAGATCGAGGACGTCATCCAGAGCACCGTCTTCTGCCAGGAGACAGCTGTTGCAGGCGAACTCGAGAGCCATGTGTTCGTCGCTGATCCAGACGTCGCCACAGTCCTTGCCTTCGAGGTCCTGCCGCTGGTTCAGGTGGTAGGCCTTGCCGCATTGAGAGCAGAGCGCGAGCGTGTGTGGCTGGAAGCCTTCGCCGCACACGCTGCAGAGGTCGGCGGTTAGTTGTTGGCTAGTGGCCACGGCCCGGATGATATCCCAATCTTGACAGGCGCAAAAACGCATCCATATGATCCACCAACCTTAGCAATTCTTTGGGGGCAACCCCGGGACACGCGAAGGAGATGTGGTAGAGCTGGCTTCTTTGCCCGCCCCGGCCCTTCTCTTTGAGCGGCTTCAGATCAAGCCGCTATCTGGCGAACTCCTCGTCGAAACGCTCACCCATGCCTCATACGTCAACGAATCCGACTCGACGGCGCGGTCGAATGACCGGCTGGAGTTCCTCGGCGACGCGATCCTGGGCATGGTGGTCGCCAACGAGCTCTTCCTGGCGCTGCCAGACGCGGGAGAAGGTGACCTGACGCGCATGCGGGCGAGCATTGTGCGGGGTAGTTCGCTGGCCGAAGTCGCCCGCAGGTTCGAACTCGGCCTCCACCTGATTCTCGGGAAGGGCGAAGAGGCTGCCGGTGGCCGCGACCGGGATTCGAACCTCGCCGACATGGTCGAGGCACTGGTCGGCGCGGTCTATGTCGAACACGGGTGGCGGCAGGCCCAGGCGCTCGCCCGGCGCCTGTTGAAGGAGGAATTGGCTGACGTGCTTTCGTCGGGCGTTCCGCTCGATCCGAAGTCTCACCTGCAGCACCTCGTCCAGGCGCGGTGGCACGAACAGCCCGAATATGTGACGGTGGACGATGATCCCGGCGATTCTGCCGCACGGTTCACAGTCGAGGTGAGAATCCGTGGCCAATTGCTGGGAGCTGGCCGGGGGTCGGCGAAGCGGGAGGCGCAGGAACGCGCCGCCCGGGTCGCCATTCGGGCCCTGGTAGAACGTGGCGGGGACGGGGGCAAAGCGTGTACTTGAAGCGGCTCGCCGTCCAGGGCTTCAAGAGTTTCCCGGAGCGGACGACGTTCGAGTTCGGCCCTGGAATCACCGCGATCGTCGGTCCCAACGGCTCAGGCAAGAGCAACGTCTCCGATGCGATTCGCTGGGTGCTGGGCGAACAGAGTTTCCGCAACCTCCGGGCGAAGAAAGCCGAAGATGTGATCTTCGCCGGCACCTCGTCCCGGTCGCCCGTGGGCATGGCGGAAGCCATCCTCACGCTGGACAACGAAGATCGCTGGTTGCCGATCGACTTCGCCGAGGTCGAAATCGGACGCCGTGTGTATCGAAGCGGTGAGTCTGAATACCTGCTGAACGGGTCACGGGTGCGGCTGCGTGATCTCTCTGACCTGCTGATGAAGGCGGACGTCGGACAGAACAGCTACACGATTATGGGTCAGGGGCTCGTCGACGAGGTGCTCTCGATGTCGCCGGAACAGCGGCGGGTGTTCCTCGATGAAGCTGCCGACGTGAAGCGCTTCCGCATGCGGATCACGGAGGCGCTGCGTCGTCTCGAGGCGACCCGGGACAACATCGCCCGCGTGGACCTCGTTCTCAATGAGCTACGACCACGCCTCGCGCAGCTCGAACGGCAGGCTGGCCGCGCCGCGGAGCACGCAAAGCTATCGGCTGAGCTTACGGAGTTGCTCAAGCTCTTCTACGGCCAGCGATGGGCCGATGCCCAGAACGCGTTGACGCGGGCAATGGCAGCACTGGATCAGCGTGTGGAAGCGAACCAGGAGGCCGAGCAGCGCGTTACCCAGCTGCGAGAACAGATAACGGCCCTGGGCGACGAGATTCGGCGGCGACGAGAAGCAATTTCGCGGCGCGACACGCGTTCGAATGAGTTCGCCCAGCGTCTTTCGTCGCTGGAACAAAACCTGGACCTGGACCGTGAACGGCACGCCATGCTCTCGGGCCGCCGTGAGGAATTGCGGATCGAGTTGGAGGCGCTCGAGACGGAGCGGCTGAGCCTCGACACCACCGATGTCGACGAAGGGCGCCGGGGGATGGAAGTGGGTGAACAGGAGGAGGTGGCGAGGGAAGCCGCGGTGTTGACGCGGAGGCGATTGGACGAAGCCGAGCGCGCCTACGGGATTGCCCGCGCAAGAGCCCAGGAGCTTCGTGAAGGGGCGGAAGCCGATGAGCGCAGGCTGGGCTCGTTCCAGGCCGAGATGGAAGCAGCGCGACGCCGGATTGCTGAACTCGAACAGGAGCATGAGCAGTTCGATGCCCGGCGTAAGCAGTCACTGGTGGAGCTGATTGGCTACGGGCGCAAGTACCGGGAGATCAAGGCTGAGCTCGTCACCGCGGAGGCCACGCTGGCTGCCGCCCGTGGTGAAGCCGACCAGGCTCGGCAACGATTGCAACGAGTACAGGATGAAGTGCGTCGCTACGAATCGGCGGGCAACGAGGAGCTTCGTGAGCTGGACCGCCTGGAAGGGCGCCTGGATGCGCTGCGGAGAGTCCAGGCCGAACACGACGGCATCGCCGTGGGCACGCGCCAGTCGCTGATCATGGGGCAGGCGCTGCTCGATGAGGTGCAGCCCGGGTCGCTGGGAGAGGCGCCTGAAATCGAAGGGGTTGTCGGGCTTCTCTCACGCCAGATCCGCGTCCCTTCAGGCCTCGAGACGGCAATCAATGCGGCTCTTGAAAATCGCCTGCACTCGGTCATCGTTCGGGAGGAGACCCAGGTACTGAAGGCGATCAACCTGCTGCGCCAGCGTGGCCATGGGCGCGCCCAGTTCATCCCGCTGGATTCGATCCGCCATGTCTATCCGCTCAACCTGCAGAAGGAGCGTGGCGTCGTCGGAGTAGCGAGCAAGCTGGTTCGCTGCGAGGGCGAATTCCGCAATCTCCTCGACACCTTGCTTGGCCGGATCATCGTTGTGGAAGACATGGAAGCCGGGATGCGCATGATCAGCCGCTCGCTCGGTTCGGTGGTGACGCTCGACGGTACGTTCATCGAGCCAACCGGGGTGGTCAGCGGCGGGTCGGCGGGAACGGATGAGACGGTGTTTTCTCGCCAGAGAGAGCTGGAGGAGCTTCCAGAACGCATTGCCGAACTACGCGAGCGAACCGACCGCAGCCAGGAACGACTTGAAACGGCGCGAGATTCGCTGGAGCAACTTGTGATCTCAGCGCGTGAAGCAGACAGCCGCTACGACGACCTCCGCAAGACGGGTGATACATCTCGCGTGAATCTCGAGCGCGAGCGCCAGAAGCTGCACCGGATTCGCCGTGACCTCGACAGCCTTGTATCGCGGCGTGAGGGGCTCGAACGCGACCAGGTTGAATTGCAGCAGCGGTACGAGACCGCGCGCGCGGGCATGGCCGAGCTGGAGACGCGGCGAACTGACCGTCGTGCCGACATGCAGCGGGCAGAAGAAGAGGTCACGCGGACTACGGAGGAACGGGAGTCGGCGATACGAGCGGTGGCGGAAGCCAGCGGCCGGCTGGCGTCTGTGGAGGGCGAGCGTAAAGCCCTGCAGATGCTGCGCGAACAGCACGACAAGGCCAAAGAGCGCATTGCCAGCCAGATGACCGCCCGGACCGCGCAGGCCCAGAATTTCGAGGCCGAAGCGACGGCCGTGAGCGAACGAATTGCCCGCTTGCAGAGCCAGCTGGAAGGGCTGCGTGTCGAGCAGGCACACGCCACCGATGATGTGGCGCCCGACCTGGATGAGCTGCACCGCTTCGAAACCCACGAGCGGCAGGTACAGGACGAGCTGGGTGCAGCACATGCCGCCCTGCTGGATGCGGAACGGGCCCGCCTGGATGCTGAAACCGGTGTAGGCCGGGCTCGCGAACGGCTCGACGTTCTACGCGAGGAGATGGCCCGGGAGGGACTGGGACCGAACGAGGACGGCTCTATCGTGCCGGTCGATGAAGCTTCTCCCCCGGAAGAGCCGGTTGAGACCGGGGAAGAACCCTCCGCCACAGAGGAGACCGAGGATCCGGTCGCGGCACCGCGAGTCTCGGGCGCCACCGAAGTCGATCTGGACGAGATCAGGGTGCGGATAGACGATGTCAGGCGTCAGATCCGGCGGCTTGGGCCGATCAATGAGGAAGCCCCCGGAGACTACGAAGAGAGCAAGGAGCGGTACGAGTTCCTGACGGGCCAGTTAGAGGACCTGACCCAGGCGGAGGCCCAGTTGCGCTCGGTGATCCATGACCTGCAGGGTGAAATCAAGACGCGTTTCGATGCCGCGTTTGTGACGGTGAACGAGGCGTTCGGCAAGTACTTCACGTCGTTCTTTGGTGGTGGCAAGGCATCGCTGGCGTTGACCGATCCGGAGGACTCGACCGATTCGGGCATCGAAATCACGGCCCAGCCGCCGGGGAAGCGGATCGAGTCGCTGAGCTTGCTTTCAGGGGGCGAGCGCTCACTGACGGCGGTGGCGCTGCTCTTCGCCCTTCTCGCGGCTAACCCTGCCCCGTTCTGCGTGCTCGATGAAGTTGATGCAGCACTCGACGAGGCGAACGTCGGCCGCTTTGCCGATTCGCTGAGTGCACTTTCCGAGAAGACGCAGTTCATTACCGTGACCCACAACCGGCGAACGGTGGAAGCGGCCGACGCCATTTACGGTGTGTCGATGGCCCGCGACGGTGTTTCCCAGGTCCTTTCGCTCAAACTTTCGGACCTGCCGAAGACGTAGTTCACCAGACCGTATCCAGACGTCCGTGTATGCTCCGAACCCGCGGCGTGGCCGTGATTCCAGTTGACCCGGAGCTTCGAACATGAGCGTTCTTCTTGATGCCAACACCCGCCTGCTGGTGCAGGGAATCGGCACCGAGGGTACGAACCATATGAAGCGTTCGATCGACTACGGTACGAACGTTGTGGCGGCCATCCATCCCCGGCGTGGCGGCGAGCAGCAGGAAGGCGTGCCGATCTTCACGACCGTGGACCAGGCCGTGCGCGAAACCGGCGCGAACGTTTCGATCATCTTTGTCCCCGCGCCGTTTGCCGCCGATGCCATGCTCGAAGCTGTCGCAGCGGACATCCCCCTCGTTGTTTGCATCACCGAAGGCATCCCCGTGATGGACATGGTCCGGGTGAAGCGAACGCTCTCCGGGCGCAAATCGATCCTCATCGGGCCCAACTGCCCGGGCGTCATCACCCCGAGCACGAAGACGCGCGTCGGCATCATGCCCGGCGACGTGTTCCTCCCGGGCAAGGTTGGCGTTGTCAGCCGCTCCGGCACCCTGGTGTACGAAGTCGTGGCCCAGCTCACGAGTCTCGGCATCGGCCAGAGCACCTGTATCGGCGTTGGTGGCGACCCGATTATCGGTACGCGGCAGGTGGAAGCCGTACGCCTGCTCAATGAAGATCCAGACACCGACGCTATCGTCCTCGTCGGCGAAATCGGGGGGAGTGCCGAACAGGAAGCCGCCGCCTACATCAGGGAGCACGTGAAGAAGCCGGTTGTGGCATTCATCGCCGGCGCAACGGCCCCTCCCGGCCGCCGCATGGGCCATGCCGGCGCGATCATCAGCGGCGAGGACGGCAAGGCCGAGAACAAGAAGGCCGCGCTCCGCGATGCCGGCGCCTACGTCAGCGATTCTCCGGCGGAGATCGGGATTACGATGCAGAGGGCACGAGCAGAGCGAGGCTTGCGCTAGCCCTACTGGGAAACCAGGTTCCGTGCCCGGCGGTAGCGAACGCTTCCGCTTCTCCCTGCGGCGTCAAGTGCGTTTCAATCTTGTCGGGCGAGATGTGGAAGATGTTGCCGTCGATGTCCAGTCCTCCGCTCCGCCCTGTAGTGGAGCACACCAACGATCGGCGGCTAAGCGTGGATTCGAAGGCGAATGAGGCCTGGTGAGATCGTGGATTGACCGGCACCGCTGGAGCCACCGGTGAGGAGGTCGGGCATCGGGCGAGTGTAGCCATGGGGCCGGGGCGGGCGAAACGGTGATTCGGCGGGATGTACGTCGCCGGATTCCGCGTGGCCGATCTGCTAGCCTGCCTCCACTTACTATTGGGAGGCGGCCATGTCCGACGGAAGCCCTGAATCCGAAGCCCTGCTGAAACAGCCCTACGGCATCTTTCTCGTAGGCTCACGCGATGGCGACGAGATGAACCTGATGACCGCGAACTGGGGTACGCAGGTGTCGTTCGAGCCACGGCTGTACGCAATCCTCATCGAGCGGGATGCCCACACGCGGAAGCTCATCGACGCCGGCGGGGCGTTTAGCATTAGCTACCTCCCCGCCGATTCCGAGCATGTGGTCAGCTTCTACACGAAGCCCGCCGAGGTGGTTGGTAACAAGCTGGGCGAGCATGCATTCATTGAAGCGCCGCAGACGAAAGTCCCCGTGCTTGAGGAAGCGGTTGCCTGGTTTGAGTGTCGCGTCACACAGACCCACGAGATTGGTGACCATATCCAGTACGTCGGGGAGGTCGTGGGTGGTGCCGTCAACAGCGACGCCCCTGCCTGGACATTGCAGGAACTCGGCTGGGACTACGGAGGCTAGGCTCCCGGCGTGTTCGCCACGAGGAACTTGAGGATTGCCTCGACCGTCTCGGGCGTGGTGGCCTGTCCATGTTCGGCGCCTTCCACGGGCAAGTAGGTGACGTTCGGCCGGCCTTCCGCGAGTTGTTTCCAGCCGGCAACGGGAAACACCGTGTCCCCGGTACCGTAGGGGATAAGCACGGGCATCTGGAGTTCACCGAAGCGGCCTGTGGCGTCGAAGTCGGCGTAGGCCTCGTACGTCCGGAGCTCGGAGGCGTACTTGGCGATCCGTTCATCGCGGGGCACGGTCGCCAGCTGGGCACGGATGGCGTCCGCTCTCTGCTTACGCGCGGCCTCTTCCCCTGGCGATTCTGCCGGCCGTGTGGCCGCAAAGAGATTGAGGCCGACGGTGCCATGCTCCCGCCGGGCTTCATAGGCCGCTTCGGGCCCGTCGTTCTTGAGGATGCGGATGCGTTCCTTCAGCTTCGCCAGCACCTCCGAATCACGGGAAAGCCAGGGCGCGGACTCGGCAATCACAAGCGAGGACGCGACTTCCGGATAGTCGAGGCCGAATTGGACCGTGATTGGGCCGCCGGCTGAAGTCCCCCAGACATGCGCACGGCTATGGCCAAGGTGCCGAAGCAGTTCCCGAACATCGGCGGCGAACTGGGGCATGGTGTGATCGCTCTCCGGGAAGCCTGAACGGCCGGAGGAGCGACGGTCGTAGAGGACTACCTGGAAATGCCGGGAGAACTGGTCGACCCAGGCTGGGATACTGCCACCCTGTCCAGTCCCCAGGCCACCGAATCCACCGTGGACGAACACGAGCGGAAATCCGGATCCATGTAGCTCGTAGTAGATTTCGGTGCCGTTGATCGGAGCGGTGGGCATGCCAGGTACCTGCCGTTTGAGACTCCCGGTGTGGGGAGCCAATGCTAGGCCAGGTGTGCCGCCCGGGCGAGCACGCGGCGGTCTACGGGATGTTGGCTGTTGCGAGGATCCAGATCGGTGTACCGCTGGCGATCATCTCGAGATTATTGACGTATCCGGGGACGGTGCCGGGCCTGAAATAGCGTTCCCACTGCGTGCCGTCCCAGTGATACACGGCCGTCCACTGGTTGCCGAGCTGGGCAAGGGCCGCCGACGTACCGTTGGAGGCGCCGCCGTAGGTTGTGAGGTTCCACCCCGCGGCGATGGGACCGAAGGGGGTGCTGCTGCCGCCACCGCCGGTTCCCGGTTTGGGCGTCGGCGTGTTTGTGGCCCCAGGCTTCGCCGTCGGCGTCTTCGTTGTGCTTGGAGAGGCCGTAGACGTATGCGTCGGAGCCGGGGTGGCCGTGCCAGTGGCTCCCGCCGGTACCGTTGGCGTCTTTGTTGCGGTTGGCGTGGCGGTGGCCGCCGGAGGCGATGTTGGCGTGCTCGTCGGTTGCGAGCCGCCACCGCCGACGCTCACCGTTCCGGTGAGGCCGGAAGTGAGCGACCGGTAGGCGAACGAACCGCCACTGGCGAAGGTGTGGGACCAGCTCTGCCCTGCGTAGATCCAGGCACTGTTGAAGAAATTGGGATCGGTGCCTGGCAACGTCGAGCTAACCGTTTGCGGTGTCGAGCTGTTGTTGGTCCAGGTCACGGTCTGGCCGGCGGAAATACTCACCGTCTGCGGGACGAATCCCCCGCTGGTGATGCTCACGCTCCCGGCGCCGCCGCCCCCACCACCACCCTGTGGTGGCGTGCTGGTTGGAGTTGAGGTGGGCGATGAGCCACCGCCGCCAACCGTGACACTCCCGGTGAGGTTGGTGGTGAGTGACTTGTAGGCGAAGGTGCCGGCATTGGCGAAGGTGTGGGACCAGCTCTGGCCTGCATAGATCCAGGCGCTGTTGAAGAAGTCAGGGTCGCTGCCCGGGAGGGTCGAGCTAACGGTCTGAGGTGTCGGACTGTTGTTGGTCCAGGTGACCGTCGTGCCCGTTCCAACACTGAGGCTCGATGGCGAGAAGCCGCCCGCTTCGATGCTGACGTCAGCTGTAGCCGCATGGGCGTGCTGCGGCGCCGGGATGGTTGCGATAGCGATAAGCACCAGTCCCGCGAGGAACAGGCCACCGCTGAATGCCCGTGCTGGATACCGGCCCATACAGGCAGATTCGACGGCAGTGGGTGTTCCGCGGGCGAATGGCCGGGGGCTGACCGGTGACGAATTGGCGGATTCAGGCCGCTGCCGGGCGACTGACCGGGGATTGACGGAGCGGGGTCAAGGTCTGCTACTCTCTCCGCCCATCGCGGAGGTGGCAGGGTGCTCAGTCCGTACAAAGTGCTTGATCTCTCGAACGAACGGGGCCAGCTGGCGGGCCAGATTCTCGGCGATCTCGGTGCCGATGTTGTGCTGGTTGAGCCCCCCGGTGGGTCTTCGTCGCGGCGGTACGGCCCCTATGCCGGCCAGGTGCCGGACCTGGAGGGTAGTCTCTTCTTCTGGGCCCTGAACCGGAACAAGCGCTCGATCACACTCAACCTTGAGACTGCCGAGGGTGTCGACCTCTTGAAGCGACTGGCGGCTGAAGCGGACTTCCTCTTCGAATCCTTCGACCCGGGCTACCTGGACTCCCTTGGCATTGGCTACCAGGCCCTGCGCGACGTGAATCCGCAACTGATCGTGGCTTCGGTCTCACCGTTCGGGCAGACGGGGCCGAAGGCGAACTGGCCCGCCAGCGACCTCACCGCCCTGGCATCCTCGGTGGCGCTGATGCTGACCGGCGACGACGACCGGCCGCCTGTCCGGCTGGCCGTGCCCCAGTCCTTCTTCCATGCTTCGGGCGACGCGGCGGCGGGGGCACTGATCGCCCACTTCGCGCGGTTGCAGGACGGGGAGGGCCAGCATGTCGATGCCTCGGCCCAGGCCTCGTCGATGATGGCCACGCAGTCATTCGTGCTTTCGCCTGCGTGGGGTGACATTCCCCTGAGCCGAACATCCGGCGGAGTGAAGCTGGGCCCCATTCTCCTGCGGTTTGTCCACGAGGCGGCGGATGGCTACGTGTCGGTGACCTTCCTCTTCGGCACTGCGCTTGGCCCGTTCACCCAGCGACTGATGGACCAGATGTTCGAGGAAGGATTCGTCGACGAGGCGACACGGTCGAAAAACTGGCTGAACTACGTCGACCTCCTGCTCTCCGGGCAGGAACCGATCCCGGAATTGCTGCGCTGCGTCGATGCCATTGGGGCATGGTGCAAGGCGCACACGAAACAGGAGCTCTTTCAGCTGTCGCTGCAAAAACAGCTACTCATCGTGCCTGTGGCCACGACCGAGGAGGTGGTGCACTCCCCCCAGTTGGAGGCGCGGGAGTTCTGGCAAGACGTGACCCACCATGGCCCGGAACGGACGGTGAAGTACGCCGGCCCATTCGCGAAGTTCAGCGAGTCGCCTATCAGCTTTCGCCTGCCACCACCGCATATCGGCGAACACAACGACGAGGTCTACGGGGCGCTGGGTTTGGACGAGACGATGCGACAGGGTCTGTTCGCGGAAGGGGTGATCTAGATGACGGAAGCACCGCTCAAGGGCATCCACGTCCTCGATTTCATGTGGGTCATGGCCGGTCCGGCCGCAACGCAGTATCTCTCGCAGTACGGGGCGACGCTCGTCCGGGTCGAAAGTGCCTCCCGGATCGATACGGCACGGACCCTACAGCCATTCAAGGACGGGCAGTCCGGTCCCGAACGGTCGGGGCTCTACGCCAACCTGAACTACGGCAAGCTGAACCTCGCGCTCAACGTCACGAACCCGGCAGCCCGGCCGGTCCTCGACCGCCTTGTGCGCTGGGCCGACGTCATCACCGAGAGCTTCTCGCCGAAAGGGATGGCTTCGATGGGGATGGACTACGAAGCCTGCAAGAAGCTGAACCCCGGGGTCATCATGCTAAGCAGCTGCCTGAACGGGCATTACGGCCCTGAAGCCCAGCTGGCAGGTTTTGGGACGATGGGGGCGCAACTTGCCGGTTTTGGAGAGCTGGCGGGCTGGCCCGATCGGGCGCCGGCCGGTCCGTTTGGCGCCTACACCGACTACATCGCACCGAAGTTCACGGTTGTCGCACTTCTTGCCGCCCTGGAATACCGGCGGCGAACCGGGAAAGGCCAGTACATCGATCTCTCACAGGCCGAGGCCTCCCAGCAGTTCCTCGGGCCCGCGCTTCTCGACTACACGGTGAACGGTGTGGTGGACAGCCGGGCCGGCAACACCTCGCAGGAATTCGCCCCCCACGGCGTGTATCCCTGCCGCGGCGAGGACGATTGGGTGGCCATCGTCTGCGAAACTGAAGACCAGTTCGCGGCGCTGGCAACGGCCACCGGTAACGCGGCCTGGGCGACCGATCCTCGCTTTGCCACTCACGACGGGCGGTTGGCCAATCGCGACACCCTCGATGCCCTGCTCGGGGAGTGGACGGCCACGCGGACCCGGGATGAAGCGGAGTCACTGCTCATCGCGGCTGGCGTCCCCGCCCACCGTGTTTCTGGAGCTTCGGACCTGGCGACGGACCCCCAGTTGATGCACCGCGGCCACTTTGGGAAAGTCAGCAATGCCGAGCTCGGGGAAGTGACGGTGGAGACGTCGCGGATGAGACTCTCGCGCACTCCACAGGTGCCGCTGGCATCGACGCCGACGCTTGGTGAGCATAGCCAGGAGGTGCTTTCCGGCATGCTCGGATTCTCGGAGGACGAGATCGTGGAACTGGTCGCAGCCGGCGCCATCGAATAGTTAGCCAGGCAGTCGCCATTGACGGGTCTATGCGTGTAGATTCCGGTGCACATGGTAACTGAGGTGCCTGGTAGCCCGGTCGGGACCGCCGATGAGGTAGAGGCTCCACGGTTTTACTTCGGCTACTACCTCGTAGGCGCCGCGTTCATCGCCCAGTTCGTCTCAGTCGGTGCTCAGAACTACATCATCGGCGTGTTCCTGACGCCAATGACCGCCGACCTCGGCTGGACCCGCCCCGAGTTCGTTATTGCCCGCACCATTGGCCAGGTGGCGATGGCGGTCATCGGCCTCTTCATCGGCGGGTACGTAGACCGCGCCGGTGGGCGGCGGCTGATGACCATCGGGACCGTCATTCTTGGTGCTTCGCTCTTCGCGATGAGCTACGTGCAGGACCTGTGGCAGTGGTGGTTGCTCAATGGCATCGCCCTCACGGTGGGCTCGGCGATGGTCGGCAACCTCGTGGTCAATATCACGCTGTCGAAGTGGTTCGTCGAGAAGCGGGGCCGGATGATCGGTACGGCCTCCATGGGCGTGTCTTCCGCCGGTGTCGTGCTCCCCTTCCTGATGACCGGTGTGGTCGAGGAGTGGGGATGGCGGGCAGGCTGGCGTTTCGCCTCAATCGGTGCCATGGTGCTGCTCTTCCCGATCGCCGCCCTCATGCGCCGCGCCCCGGAAGACTACGGACTCAATCCGGACGGGCTCACCGCGAGCCAGATCGCGGCTGGCGGGGGAAAGCTGGCGCAGGCGGATTTTGCGCACTCGATCACCCGGCGCCAGGCGCTGCGGATGCCCCAGTTCTACCTGCTGGTGCTGGCTTTCGGGATGTTCACGGTGTCGATCACGGTGATGCTGATCAACACCATTCCCTTCATGGAAGACGCCGGCTACAGCTCCCAACGGGCCTCGCTGATGATCACGGTCACCTCGATCCCCGCCCTCGTCTCCAAGCCAATCTGGGGCATCTTCATGGATCGCGCCGAACCGAAGCGGCTTGTCTCCTTCAGCGCCACAGCGACGGGCGGGGCGCTGATGCTGATCGTCTATTCGGTGAGCGCCGGGATCGAGTGGCTGGTGCCCATCTCGTTCGTCCTCCTCGGTTCCGGCTGGGGTGGCCTGATCCCGCTGCAGGAGACGACGTGGGCCAGCTATTTCGGTCGCCGTTACATCGGTGCGGTGCGGAGCGCAGGGTTGCCCTTTTCGATTGCCCTCGGCGCTCTCGGGCCGCTCGTCGCGAACTTCTACTACGACGCGGTGGGCAACTACAACGGCGCCTTTATCACCGTTGGAATCTCGTGCCTGGTGTCGGCTGTCCTCATCCTCTTCGTGCGTCGCCCCGACCGTTCGGCGTTTGGCGCCCCTCCCGCTTAAGCGAAGCTGGCGACCTGCGTAGACTCCTTGCATGACCGATTTCAGTGCTTCCCGCACGCGGTTCTTCACGGAAAGCGTTATCCGCGAGATGACGCGGCTGGCTGCGATGCATGGCGCCATGAATCTTGCCCAGGGCTTCCCGGACTTCCCGGCACCGGACTTTGTGAAGCAGGCGGCGGTCGACGCGATCAATGGCGATGTGAACCAGTACGCGATCACCTGGGGCTCGCTGCGACTGCGCCAGGCCATTGCCGACAAGATGGAGCGGCAGTACGGCCTGCTCATGGACCCCGACCGCGAGGTGACCGTCACCTGTGGAGCGACCGAGGCGATGATGGCCACGATGCTTGCCTTCGTAGAGCCGGGCGACGAAGTCATCGTCTTCGAACCGTTCTACGAGAACTACGTGCCGGACGCGGCGATGAGTGGCGCACAGCTCGTCTTCGTGACACTCCAGGCCCCTGATTTCCGGTTCAGCGCCGACCAACTTCGGGCGGCTTTCTCATCGAAGACGAAGGCGATCATCGTCAACACACCGAATAACCCCTGCGGCCGGGTATTCGACCGGGAAGAACTGCAGGTTATCGCTGATCTGTGTCAGGAGTTCGATGTCCTCTGCATCACCGACGAGATCTACGAACACATCCTCTATGTGGACAGGGGCCATGTTCCCATGGCGACGCTCCCGGGCATGTACGACCGCACAGTCACGATCAGCGGCCTGTCCAAGACGTTTAGCGTCACCGGCTGGAGGCTGGGGTATTTGACGGCGGCGCCGGTCCTCAGCGAGAGCCTGCGAAAGGTGCATGACTTCCTGACCGTGGGGGCGCCCGCACCCCTGCAAGAGGCGGGTGCCGTGGCCATCGAGCAGGGCGAAAGCTACTACCCGGAGCTCCGTGCCCTGTACGAACGGAAGTGCGACTTTCTGCTTACTGCGCTCCTGGAGGCTGGTTTCAAGGCTCATCGGCCAGAGGGGGCGTACTACATCATGGCCGACTTCTCGGACCTCGGGTTTGATGGAAGCGACCGCGACTTTGCGCGGCACATGATCGAACAGATTGGGGTGGCGCCCGTACCGGGTTCAAGCTTCTACCACGATGACCGGGCGGGGAGCCACCTGGTCCGCCTAACGTTCTCCAAGAGCGATGAGACGCTGGCCGAGGCTGCCCGGCGGATTAGCAGGCTCTAACCTGCGCTTCGACATAGGGTGCCGATTCGCTACGGTTGCTCGATGCGATTCCTGAGCCTTGCTCTTGTTTCCCTTGTTGCCGTTGCGATGCTGGCGACCGCCTGCGGTGACGACGATGATCCCGATTCGACCGAGCCAACCGGTGACGGCGCGGATGCAGGCCTGGGCTTCCCGCTTACGCCTCCCGACGATGCGGTAACCACGGCCTCAGGTCTGCAATATATCGACCTCCAGGCCGGGACGGGGCCGACACCGACGCACACGACGACGACGTCAGTGACGGTGCACTATCGCGGGTTGCTCCCGGATGGCACCCAGTTCGATAGCTCGTACGACCGTGGAACACCGGCCGAGTTTCAGCTTGGTGGCGTGATACCCGGGTTCGCCGAGGGAATTGCGACGATGAACACCGGTGGTCACCGGGTTCTTTATATCCCGGGCGAGCTCGCGTACGGCGCAGCGGGAAACCCCCGCGCGGGAATCGGCCCCAACCAGCCGCTCATCTTCGAGGTTGAGTTGATCGCTTCGAGCTAGGCCGGCCCGCTGAGACCAACATCTGACGTCTCACATGCTTCTCAGTTTGGTGGCGCTCTTCGCTCCATGATTGTTACCGTCCCTGCGGCGCCGTCGATATGGACGAGGTCGCCGGTTCGAATGGTTCGGGTGCCGTGGTGGACGTTGACGACTGCGGGGAGGCCGTACTCGCGGGCGATGGTGCTTCCGTGGCTGAGTGCGCTGCCGATGTCCACAACGAGGCCCACGGCGAGGCCGAATAGGGGTGTCCAGCCGGCGTCCGTAACCGGCGCCACAAGGATTTCGCCCGGCTGGATACCATCGTCGATCGCCGGGTCGCGGATGACGCGGGCTCGGGCCGTGACCGACCTCGCACTCACCGCCATCCCTGTGAGGACGGTACCGTCCGAGGACGAGGCAGGAGGTAGCGGCGTGGGATGGCCCCGGAACCGTTCCGGCAGGTCGATATAGCGATTACGTTCCATCTCCTTGCGCCGGCGTGCGACCGTGGTCTGATGGCTGTTTGCCACATCGGTTCCCGCGAGGATGTCGAGCAATTCCTCGTAGCTAAGGAAGAAGACGTCCTCGACATCGGAGATAATTCCACGCTCGACACACCGGCGGGCGCATTCCTCGATCAGCGGGTCGGACATGCGGGCGGACCGGACGATGATGGACTTGGTCCGTTCGCGCAGTGCTACGAAGTCCTGGGCATCGCGCAGGAAACGATTGTAGAGCGGCCGCACGAGCCATCCGATATCGCGGCGAAGGTCCTCAGTGAGGGCGAGGCGAGCAGTCTCCTGGCGTTCAAGGGTGGCCAGAGGCGACTGTTCCACGGGGAGGTCGAGGTATCCGCGCACCGCGGCAATCACCGGCGAAGGGTCGCTTCGCCAGGTCCGCGTGGAGGCCTCCATTTCGCGCATGCCACGGTGCCCGTGTGCCCGAAGAAAGGAGCGGTACGCGGCCCGCCATTCGGGTGGCAGCGCCTCTGACCGGGGGTCGACTGAATCATCGCGGAGAGCCGGGCCGATCCCTGTATTGAGAGCCACCCGCGAGAGATTCCAAATGTCGATGCCGATACGTGCGCTTTCGACATTCTTGAGACCGGTGAGGAGCGTGGGGATTGCCGATTCCGATCGCTCATCCCCGAGACGGGTCCGGAGCAGGCGTTCGAGGTTCGTGTAGGCCGCTGAGGCAAGGCCGCTGATGTGGAGGTGATGGGCAAAGGCGCGGCCGCTGATTTCCTCGCCCGAGAGCAGAAGTGACCGCAACGCGGCATCGGAGCAGTCCCCCGTCGCAAGGGTGAGTCGTTTTCGCTCTGCCTGGCGCACTTCTCGCTCAAATCGCTCGGTGCGTGTCCGGGCGCCGAAAAGGAGCCGGCCGAGAGGTACCAGGCTACCGGCCATGAAGCGTGCCCGTTTCCGCAGCGGCTCGGAAGGGAGATCCGCCGTCGCCTCGCCACCGAGGAACTGGATCTCCACACCATCACCGCTGGCGCCGAGAGCCCGCGCACCCAGCATCCTCGTTGTTCCAACGTTGAGGAAGGCACGGTTGTAGAAGAAGGCAATCCACGGCGGTGACTCGTCCCTGGCGATGAGTCCGAGCCGCTGATAGCCCCGGACGAAGGCCGCCTGGCTGCTCCGCGTTCCGGTAGACATGGAGAGCGGCGTGAGGAGTCCAGGGAGCACCTCCTGGATATTCGCACTCGTCCACAACTCGTCGGGTCCGGTCGGCGTGTCGAACTCGCTGGCCCAGCCGGTGGCGGCAGAATCAGCCGCTGGGGCGGTGGTGGTGATCGGGCGCGATTGGAGTAGCCAGAGCACACCGTCGCGGTCGAATGCGTACTCGATGTCCTGCTCGCTGCCGAAGAGTTCGGCACAGGCACGTGCCGCAGCCGCAACCTCTATAGCCTGCCTGTCCGTGAGCACCGGCTCACCCGGCGACTCGCGTTCGACGAGGTGCCCCTCGCGCGTGAGCACGATGTTTTCGGCCTGGGCCAGTCCGCTCACCAGCAACTCGCCCGGTCCCGCTACCGCTTCGACCACGATGTGGCCGGGATGGCGACCGGTGGGGTCGTCGGTGAAGGCCACTCCGGCAGCAACCGCATCGACCATGCGCTGCACCACCACGGCCATAGCCGCCTGGTCGTCGGCTGTGGCCAGGTACCGATAGGCGGTTGCGGACTCGGCATGGAGCGATGCGAGGCAGGTCGCTACGGCTTCGCGGGCAGCTTCGAGGGTGGGTACGTTCAGGACGGTTTGGTGCTGACCGGCGAACGAAGCATCGCTGGCATCTTCGCCCGTGGCCGAGGAGCGTACGGCAACGGTGCTGCCATCTCCGATGAGGCCGTCGCATGCGGAGGCGAAAGCTGATGCGATTTCGGGAGGCCAGGGTTTCCCTTCGGTCAGCGCAGCCGTCGCCATGGTCGTCAGCACGAAACCGGATGGTACCTGCTTCCCGGCCCGGACCAGCGCATCGAGAGCGTTGCCCTTGCCACCAAGAAGGGCGGCGCCGGCAGGACCATCGCCAAGCACATGAATGAAGGTCATCCGCGAAGGGTAGCGACTTCCGGAGCTTGTCAAAACAGAACACATGTTCTAGCGTGATCGGACTGCATACCACGGAGGTACGGCCATGCGCCTGCTCTGTCTCGACTTCCCCACGCTCCCAATCGCACTTGTGCGGAGAGCGCATCCCCACCTTTCGGAGCGACCGATAGTCCTCCTGGCAGGCCCCGGTGCGGATGCACCGGTGACCGCCGCATCGCCTGCCGCTATCACGCGCGGAGTGATCCCGGGGATGCCCGCGGTTGCCGCGCGCGGCCGCTGTGCCTCGGCCATGTTCCTGCCGGAGAATCCTGGCGCGTGTGTGGATGAATTGGAGCGCATTGCAAGTATCATCGCGAAATACGCGACACTTTCTGTCGCGATAACGTCGCAGACTCGGATCATGATCGATGTTACGACCGTCAACGACGAAGTACGGATGGGTGAGCGGTTGGCGTCACTCGCCCGGCAATGGACTGGTCTCGAGGTTCGGGCGGGTGTTGGTTCTTCCCGGTCACAGGCCGAGGATGCCGCAACCCTGGTTCGCCGGGGCGTGGCGATCGACACACGTCCCGCAGGCGAAGATGAACCACCGCCGCAGGCGATGCAGCCGTTGACCGGGCGGGTCACACTTCGCGGCGAGCCTGATGATGATCAGCGCCGGTTGCGGGGCCTCATTGCCCGGCTTGCCCGGCTCCAGGACAGCCTGGGACAGGCCTGTCGCGAGGTCACGCTGCGCATGGTTGCCGACGACCTGGTAATGCGTCGCAGGCTCCGGTTCGATCGGCCCACCGGGGTGTTGGAGGCGCAGGACCGGATCGAGGCGGCCGTGAGTACGGTCCCGGTTGAAGGCCCGGTAGTCCTGGAACTTGAACTTGGACGGCCTGCGCCGCTACTGCTTGCCACGCGATATCGCGAGGCGCTTGCAACGGCAGTGTGAGGACTCAGGTCTGCTAAGAGTGGCCTGTTAGAATTGGGTGACAGCCGATCCGCCGGACCGGCCACTTCACCTGACAGGACCCACCATATGACCGCGCCATCGTCTCGCACGCAGCTACCCCCTGCTTACGAGCCGAAGGAAGTAGAAGGCCGCATCTATGAGATGTGGCGCGAGGCCGGTTATTTCCAGCCCCGTGGCGCCGGTAACCCCTACTGCATCATCATGCCGCCGCCAAACGTGACGGGTGAACTCCACCTTGGTCATGGTCTCGAAGATGCCCTGACGGACACGCTTGTGCGCTGGCACCGGATGCGTGGAGATCGTGTGCTGTGGGTCCCCGGCGAAGACCATGCCGGTATCGCCACCCAGAACGTCATCGAACGGGAACTTGCCCGGGAGGGGCTCTCGCGCCATGACATCGGCCGCGAGGCCTTTGTCGAACGAACCTGGATGTGGGTTCGCAAGTATCGCTCCCGGATTGCCGAGCAGCATGCCAGGCTCGGAGCAAGCGCCGACTGGGAACGCGATGTTTTCACGCTCGACCCGGCGATCGTGAAGGCCGTACGGACGACGTTCGTGAATCTCTATCGCGACGGGCTCATTTATCGCGGCCTGCGAATGATTAACTGGTGTCCGCGCTGCGAGACTGCGTTGAGCGATCTCGAGGTCGACTACGAGGAGGAGCAGGCAAAGCTCTACTACCTCCGGTACCCAATGATGGGCGAGGGTGGGATGCCGCTCCCCGACCACGTGATTGTCGCAACGACGCGGCCGGAGACGATGCTCGGCGATACGGCGGTGGCGGTGAACCCCAGGGACGAGCGCTATGAGAGCAAGATCGGCCGGATGCTCGGGTTGCCGCTCGTGGGCCGGGAGATCCCGGTCGTGCCCGACGATTCTGTGTCGATGGAGTTCGGTACCGGCGCGGTGAAGGTGACCCCGGGGCATGACCCGAACGACTGGGAGATCGGTCAGCGCCACGACCTGCCGGCGATCGTCGTGCTCGATCGCAATGCGGTGCTCAATGAGGAGGCCGGGCCCTACGAAGGACTGAGCGTGGAGGCCGGCAGGGCCGCAGTGCTACGTGACCTCGACGAAGGGGGCTTCCTCGACAGGGTCGAGGACTACACGCACTCAGTCGGCAAATGCAGCCGCTGCAAGACGCACGTTCAGCCGATCCCGAGCGAGCAGTGGTGGGTGGATGTCCACAAGGAGTACCTGCCCGGCCGGTCACTTTCGAGTGCCGCCGCCGAAGCTGTCCGCCAGGGGCACATCCGCATCGTCCCGCAGCGATTCGAGAAGGTGTACCTGAACTGGATGGATAACATCCGTGACTGGTGTGTCAGCCGCCAGCTCTGGTGGGGTCACCAGATCCCCGTGTGGTACTGCGATTGTGGCGAGATCATCGCGGCGATCGAAGACCCGGCGGCCTGTCCGAAGTGCGGCTCCTCGGAGCTGAGGCAGGACGAAGACGTGCTCGACACCTGGTTCTCCAGTGGTCTCGCCCCCCACGCGGACCTTGGTTGGCCGGACGAAGATGCCGAAGATCTGCGGACGTACTACCCGACCAATGACATCCAGATGGGCTACGACATCATGTTCTTCTGGTGCGCCCGGATGATCATGCTCGGGCTGTACAACATGCAGGATCGCGGTTTCGAAGAGTCGGTTCCCTTCCGCAATGTCCTCTTCCACGGCCTCATCCGCGACAGCAACGGCGAGAAGATGACGAAGTCGCGGGGGAACGTCGTCGATCCGCTGCTGTCAGCCGGACAGTACGGTGCCGATGCGTTCCGCTTCGGCCTGTTGACGGGCGCCACCCTCGGTGCCGACCAGCGCTACAGCGATGATCGCCTGACATCGGCGCGCAATTTCGCCAACAAGCTCTGGAACAGCGCTCGCTTCGTGCTCCAGAAGCTCGACGGTTTGCCGGTTAAGGCGCCTCACCCGCTCGATCGCGAGTCGATGGCGCTTGAGGACCGCTGGATCCTCTCGCGGCTGGAACAGCTTGCGCAAGATGTAGATTCACTCCTCACATCGTTCCAGGTGGGGGAGGCCGGCCGTTACATCGAGGACTTTCTCTGGAATGAATTCTGCGACTGGTATATCGAATTTGCGAAGGTTCGACTGACTGCCGGAGACGACTCACCGAAAGCGGTCCTGGCCTATGTCCTCGACTACGGCCTTCGGTTGCTGCACCCGATCATGCCGTTTGTGACCGAGGAGCTCTGGCAAAACCTCCGGGGCCACCTCGGCAGCGATATGCCCGACCAGCTCATCGTGGCCTGGTACCCCCGGAGCGGCGGCAACTGGAAGGACGCTGCATCGGAAGCGGCGATGGCACACGTCATCGAAGTGAACCGAACGATCCGCAACCTTCGCACGGAAAACCGCCTTGAGGCTGGCGCCCGGCCGGAAGTGATCCTGCGTGCCGGGGCGATGGCGGACGCGTTGCGAGCGACGGCCGGGGCAACGGAGTTCACCTCACGGGTGACGCTGACGGTGACTGCGGCCGATGCCACCATGCCCGAAGCGGAATACGCCTTCGGCCGGGTGGGAGACACGGAGGTAGCGGTTACGCTTCCGCAGGTCGATTCGGATGCTGAGATCGCAAGGCTTCAGAAGGAACTCGACGAGGCTGAGGTGTACATTGGCCGCCTCGAAGCTCAGCTTGGCAATGCGCAGTTCCGGGACAAGGCACCGGCGAAAGTGGTCGAGGGTGTTGAGCACAACCGCGACGAAGCGAGGCAGCGTGCGTCGGGCCTCCGTGAGCGGATCGAGAGCCTGAAGCAGGCGTAAGGATGCTGAACCCGGAGATCGAGGTGCTGCTCGGCCGCGCTGCTACCGCCAGGTTCCAGTTGTGGTCACTCGTCGCAGTGCTCGAGGACGGGCACTTTGACCAGCGTGCAGAGGGCGATACCTGGTCGGTTCGTGAGCATTTGGCGCACGTTGCGGCCGTGGATCGGGTAACCGTGGAAATGGTGGAAGCACTGGCGGGCCCGAGGCTGGACCTTTCGCCGTTCCTGGCGCTGCGAGAGCGGCGACGGCTGGACGCACTGGCAGACCCGGGCGGCGTGCAGGCAGCGGCCCCACATGCGCGTGAGGTGGTCGTGGAGCGACTGAGGTCGTTAAGTCCGGAGCTGCTCTCTATCGAGGTGGTGCTTCCGGCGCGAGACGCGTGGTCGGCCCCCGTTTCGATGCAGCTACGAAGCTACCTTGCCGAGTGGGCAAGCCACGACACGCATCACGAGGCCGCGATCCGCGAGGCCGTGCGGACGAGCATCAGCCCGGCGGCGCTGGCCCTGGCCGCCCGGTCGCGGCGGTAGACCTGCGCGACCGCGCCCGGTCGATGCCCGCGCCGCGGACTCCAATGAGGACACCGGCAAGAATCAGCGGTCCACCGACAATCACCCCCGCTGAGGGGTTTTCGCCGAGGATGGGGATCGCGAGCAGGGTCGCGAGGACGGGCTCGCCGAGGCCGGCGATGCCAACCGTCACCACCCGATAGTGGGCCAGGGCCCAGTTGAATGCCGTATGTCCGACAACCTGGGGCACAAAGGCGAGCAGCACGATGAATGTCCACGTTTCACCGTCGAAACCGGCGGTCCGGGGTTGCACGACCAGGATGGAGGCCCAGATCCCGAGTGCCGCGATGGTGTACACGGTGGCCGAGTAAGACGTCGTGCTGATGTCGGCCCGGACCGTACGGCCGATGGTGCGGTAGAGCGCCCCGAAAACACCCGCGGCCAGTGCGAGTGCGTCGCCCTGGAGCTGGCCGGGATCCTCGATAAAATCCCGGCCACCGATGATGGCGAGTCCGACGCCGGCGAGGGCGATTCCCCACCACTCGGCACGATTTGGCCGTTCGCGAAGCAGGGCCCAGGCAAAGAGTGCAGACAACAGCGGCTGCATCCCGACAATGACGACGCTGCTTCCGACGGACGTTCTTTCGAGCGATGCGAACCAGGTCCAGAAGTGGGCGGCGAGGAAGATGCCGCTGGCCGCGAGGAGGGGGAAGTCGGCACGGGCCGGCAGGCGGTCACGGCCCGTTGCCACAAGAGTCACCCCGGCGGCGCTCATGACGGCTGCTGAAATGGCGAGCCTGTAGCCGGCGATGGTCAGGGCAGGGGCATCGTCGGCGAGGCGGAAGAAAATGGCGGCGAACGCAGTGCCGGCCACTCCCAGGGCGAGGCCGGTCGAGGCCGGAATACGGCGTCTCACCGTTTACACGTGGCGCCCGGGCATCGCCCCTGCTGCCATACGGCCGATCGCCGTCGCCGGTGGGTCTCCATACACATACTCACGGATGATGCCTCGCCAGGGCCCCTCGGTGTCCAGGCCCGCGAGTACGCCGGCAAGACCAAAGTTGATCCGGGTGAGGAACACCATCCCGGGAGGAATGTTGCAGTAGCGATTGATCTCGCCGCCGGGTCCTGTGGTCTGGCTGTTGCGTCGGACCATCTCCGCCGCAAGATCACGGGTGAAGTGCACGGTGTCTTCGAGTATGGGTGCCCAGAACCAGTGCATGTGCTCATAGAGCTCGGCGGTGGAGAATGGCGCTCCGCGATGGAGGATGCCCACGTTCTCGCAGGCCGCCCGCCATTCGTCCAGTTTTCCTTCCATCAATGCCCGGATGATTGATGCGAAGCCTTCCACCGTCTCGCGGTCGAATTCGGCGACGCATCCATAGTCGACAAACGCGACCTTTCCGCCGGGCATGAGCACGTAGTTGCCTGGGTGGGGGTCGCCGTTGAAGAGGCCGTGGCGGTAGATCGAACCGAACGCGAAACGGAAGATGACCTCCGCCACGTGGTTTCGGTTGCCGGCGTCCCATTCCTTTGCGGCTCGCAAGGGCAGCCCTTCGACATAGTCCTGGGTGAGGATGCGGGCGGTGGAGAGCTCCCGAACAACGGCCGGGACAACGATGAATGGGTGGTCTTCGTACAGCCTGCCGAAGCGTTCCTGGTTTTGGGCTTCGCGGGTGTAGTCGAGCTCGGCCGAGATACCTTCCCGCAGTTCGCTGGCGATGGCTGCGCCGTCGAGGCCACGGGCGAACAGGTTCCCCAGGCCAACCACGAGTCCCACGTTCGCAAGATCAGCATCGATGGCGGCGGCCACGCCCGGGTATTGCACCTTCACTGCCACCTGCCTGCCATCCCGCGTTTCGGCGCGATGGACCTGGCCGATGGATGCCGCCGCAAATGGCCTGGTCTCAAAGTGCCTGAAGATCTCTCCCGGCGATCGTCCAAAATCCTCCTGGAAGACCTGTTCCACCAGTCCGAACGCCATTGGCGGCGCCTGTGAATGGAGTGAGCTCAACCTGTCGGACAGCTCTTCCGGGACGACGCCGGTCATCAGCGACATCACCTGGCCAAGCTTCATCGCGGCGCCCTTCATCTCCCCCATCGTGCGGGCGACGTCTTCGCCGGTCTTGAGCGATGCCTGGCGCTGTCGCTCCTCCTTCGACCTGGACGACGGCAGCTGGGTCCGGAGCCAGCGCAGGAGTGCCCGCCCGGCAAGCCCGGCGGGGATGGCCGTTCGGCGGAGGCGATCCACCGGGATGCGATTGGATGCGGGGCGGGGCGAGGGCATCGTCATAGTTGCAGTTTCCGGGGCCGCGGCTGCAGCGTCGAACGCTCCGCAGCACTTTCGGTGGTGGCGTTTCGGTGAACCTTGCGTGAAACCCCTTACAGAGCAGGGATACCGTCTATCGATGTATAGCCGATGATGGTTGGACAACCTGGTATAGAGGAGGTGCGTAACGATGAGTGGAATCTTCTATGACGGAACGCACCGCCGTGTTGTCCGAGTGGTCGGCACGCCGGATCCGGGATGGCGCCTGGTCACCCACGACCTCACCCCGGCGGTGAATGAATGCCGGCGCATCTTGCGGGAGTGGATGGAGTCTGAGGACCTGTTCCTTGTCGATTGGTCGGCACTTGCGCAGCCCTACCATGAGCGGCGCTCTGCCTGAGTCTGCGGCAATAATGGGATATGCCCGTCCCGATCGACCCGATCCTGGAGAGACTGGAAACCCGTGAGGACCCCACCGTTGAGCGCGTCGATGTCGGTCCGCGCCTGAAGAGCCGCGTCGCGGTGTTGCCGGCATCCTTTAACCCGCCGACCCTTGCCCATGTCGAGCTGCTGGAGCGAGCGAAGGATGTTCCGGGCATTGCGACGAGCGCCGCGCTTCTCACCACGCGAAACGTCGACAAGGGACTCTTCGGTGCCAGTCACGGTCACAGGGTGGGGATGCTCCTGGGCCTCGAGCTACCGGCGACCGGTGTGCTGGTTTCCAACGCCGCGCGAATCGCCGAGCAGGCAGCTGCCCTGCGCGACATGTTCCCGGGACAGGACTTTGACTTCGTCGTCGGGTATGACACGCTCGTCCGGCTGTTTGACAGGCGCTACTACGATGGCGAGATGCACGAAGTGCTGGCCACCTACTTCCGGCACCATCGTGTGATTGCCGCAACAAGAGGGGAGTTCGACGTCCCGGCGATTGAGCGCTACGTCGAATCTACGGCCGATGCCCGGAACTACGGCGACCGGATCGTCCCGCTGAACCTGGAGTCAGAGCTGATGCACGTGTCCTCCACGGCTGTTCGTGAACGCATCGGTGAAGGGGTTTCCGTTGATGTGCCGCCCCGCGTGCACCAGTACATCCGGGAACACAAGCTCTACGAACCTGCGCCTTAGAGCAGCGAAGCGATGTCGGGGCCACCCTCGGTCACCAGGACGCCACGCTCCCGGAGACCATCGATAGCTTCGTCATCCAGGCCAAGGAGTTCTCGCAGGACGTCCGGGCCATCCACTCCGAAATCCGGGGGCGGACCGGAGATGCCCGTCTCGCTTCGCGACATGCGAACCGGGGTGTTGGCGATGGGAAGCCTGCCGGCCTCGGAATGCTCCACCTCGACGATCATCTTCCGGTGGGCAACCTGGGGGTCGGCCATCACCTCGCCTACGGTGTTGAGCGGGCCGCAGGGGATGCCGACGGCCATGAGTTCGTCCATCCACGCCGCTGTCGTTCGCTTGCTGAAACCATCGTTGAGCATCGGTTCCAGGGCCGCGTGGTTGGCGGTACGGCGGGGACCGGTGTTGAATCGCTCGTCGTCGAGCAGTTCGGACTTGCCCAGCAGTCCGCAGAGAAGCTGCCACTGGTTCTCCCCGCCAAAGGCAAGCGCGACGACGATGTAGCCGTCGGCCGTGGGAAACGCCTGGAAGGGTGTCGCACTGGGATGACGGGTGCCGAGCGGCTCGGGATCCTTCCCGGTGATAGCACGCCGGACGATCGCGTTTTCCAGCACGCTGACCT
>JAGQGZ010000200.1 GCA_020432105.1 Dehalococcoidia bacterium
CTTCATTCCGATGCTCGCCTATATGCAGATTACTCCCAAAGCAGCCGTGGAAGCTGCAGGTGGGTCGTTCGGTGATCATCCGATCGGTGCTGGACCGTTCAAGTTCGTGTCTGCACGCGTAGACGACCGCGTAGCACTTGAGGCGTTCACCAACCACTATCGGAAGGTCCCAGGGTTCAAGGAACTCGAACTTCGGCTGATTCCTGAAGTTACAACCCGTCTGGCGTCCCTGCAGGCTGGGGAATCCGACATCATGCTCAAGCCATCCGGACCAGCAATTCCCGCTATTGAGGGCGATTCGAACCTAAAACTCAACCAGATCGAGAGCACTTCGCTCAACGGGATAATCTTCCTCGACTTGGGGACTCCCGAGACGGCTGCCGGGAGTCCTTGGTCTGATCCCCGTATGCGAGAGGCAGTCGCTCATGCAGTCGACATTGATACAATCATCGAAAAGATATACTTCGAACATGCTGTGCCCGTGGCCGTTCCTTCAGCTGTCGCCGGCCTACCAGGCGTACCCGATTTACTGCCACGAGTTTACGATCCTGCCAAGGCTAAAGCCCTAATCGACCAAGCTGGCCACGCAGATCTTGAATTCTCAATCTACAGCTACACATCAGGCGCCCAGGCAGGTAATACCGAGACCGCGGACGCGGTAAGTACTTACCTCAATGCCGTGGGTTTCAAGACTCAATCTCGGCCTGTCGAATATGCCGCGTTCTTCGACAGCGTGCGAGGCAATGCATGGTCTGGGACGGGTGCACTGTCAGTTCAGGTGCTTGGGGGCCGCGCACAAGAGAGCTTCTTAGGGGTGGTCGATCCAGGCGCATCCCAGACGTACTACTACAGCGAGGAACTTGCAATCGAGGCAAAGACTCTATTCACGCTCGCAGGAGAAGCTTTGGAAGAGGCCGTGGGTGAACTATCGCAGAAGCTGTACGACCAGATCGCCTACGTTCCGCTCGTGTCTCAGAACTATGTTCAAGGGTATGGGAAGCGTATTCGGGGATGGGCGCCGCGGATGCGAGCGGGTTACGAACTCGGGATGGAGTATATCGAACTCGAGGGATAGGCCTCGAGTCAGCGAACCATATCGGTGCATCGGTTGGTTGCGATACCAGGAGGGACTCATGACTAACTCGGCTGAGCCCCTCCTGGCCGTCCGTGATCTTCGTACTTACTTCTTCACTCGTGCGGGAATCGTCAAGGCGGTCGATGGAGTCGACTTCGAAGTGCAGCGCGGTGAAATCATGGGGCTTGTTGGAGAGTCCGGGTCAGGCAAGAGCAACGTTTGTTTGTCGATCGTCAACCTTGTATCTAAGCCTGCCGGGCGAATCGTGTCGGGGCAGGTATTGCTGGAGGGGCGCGACCTCCTCCAGATGAAGGAATCCCAACTGCGTTCGGTGCGTGGACGCGAGGTCTCGATGATCCTGCAGGATCCGTCCTCATCCTTGAATCCGGTCCTCACTATTGGCGTTCAAGTAGGCGAGGCCGCGCAAGCTCATGAATCGAAGCGCGGCAGGTCGCTCCAGCTTCAAATCATTGATGCCCTAAAGAGAGTCCAGATCCCGTCGGCGGAGACTCGGTTGAACGAGTACCCACACCAGTTCAGCGGGGGGATGCGGCAGCGGGTCGTCACTGCAATGGCAGTTGCGTGTCATCCTAAGGTGATACTTGCGGACGAGCCTACGACCGCCCTCGATGTGACCACTCAGTCACAGTTCTTGGCTCTTCTGAGAGGCCTACGAGAGAGTGGGATTGGCATCGTTTACGTGACACACGACCTGGGAGTGGTTGCCGAGATCTGCGATAGGGTGGCGGTGATGTACGCTGGCCAGATCGTGGAAAGTGGTTCGGTCGAGGAGATCTTCGAGAATCCTCAGCACCCATACACCGCCGGGTTGATTGCTTCAGTGCCCGCTCTTGGAAGCGGGCGAGGGAGACTGTACCAAATCGAGGGTGATCCGCCGGACCCCCTCAGCGTATCTGAAGCCTGCAGGTTCGCACCGCGATGCTTCAAGGCAAGGTCTCGCTGTCACGCCGAAGCGCCGCCTCTCATTGAGGTATCACCGACTCGGACGTACCGCTGTTGGTATCCGTTGAAGAACGAACCCGAGCTTGCTTTGGTCGACCACTTCGCGCCGCGGAGTCAGTAGTGCAGGGTGATACGTTGGAGTTGGCTAGGTCCCAGGCCGATGCCACAGGCGATATCATCGAGGTCCGAGACCTCGTCAAGCTCTTTCCGCTCAAGCGCGGGCTCCGGTTCTGGAAAGAGCCACCGGCAGTCCGTGCCGTCGACGGAGTGTCCTTCACGGTTCGCAAGGGCGAAGCCTACGGATTAGTCGGCGAGTCAGGGTCGGGCAAGTCTACGATCGCGAAACTCATTCTCCTCTTGGAGCAGGCAACATCTGGGCACATACTCTTCGAAGGTAGGGACACCGCCACATTTAGTCGGGTCAATCGAAGACAGTACAGAACCAATGTCCAGGCCGTTTTCCAGAACCCCAAGGCTTCGTTGAACCCTCGTATGCGCGTTGGGGAAATCGTGGGGGAATTGCTCATGCTCCACGAGCACCTTGATCGAAAGACGCGCAATATGCGCGTAGCAGATCTGTTCCAATTGGTCGGACTACCCGCTGCATCTACACAACGCTTCCCCCATGAGTTTTCGGGCGGCCAGCATCAGCGTATTGCGATCGCAAGGGCCATCTCCACAACGCCAAGACTGTTAGTGTTAGACGAACCGGTTTCAGCCTTGGACGTATCTATCAGAGCCCAGGTTCTAAACCTATTGGGAGATCTGCGTCGCCAGTTTGATCTAACTTACCTGCTAATTGCCCATGACCTCGCGGTGGTTCAACGAGTCAGCGATGTGGTCGGCGTCCTGTACCTCGGTAAACTTGTCGAGGAATGCACAAGCGAGACACTCACCGATGAACCATTGCACCCCTACACCAAAGCACTGCTAAGTGCAGTTCCGATCCCGGATCCCACTAGACGTAGGGTGAACCTGCCTATCGAAGGCGAAATCGCAAGTGCACTAAATCCGCCTAGCGGCTGTCGCTTTCACCCTCGGTGTCCCGTCGCTATAGCCCGCTGTTCCACTGAAGAGCCTCCGATGCTATGGGTTAGCTCCACTCATCGCGTTGCCTGCCATCTTGTGTCTGGGCGGACCATGAATCCAACCCCTTCGGAGGTACACTCCTAATGCCACGGTACGTGGTCGAGAGGCTGGCTCAGGCGGTCGTAACAATCTGGATTGTCACGGTCGTCGTCTTCGTGCTTGCACGCCTCAGCGGCGACCCGATCAACCTCCTCGTTTCTCCTGAAGCTACACAGGCGGAACTGGAGATCGTTCGTCGTGATTACGGCTTGGACAAATCGTGGATGGAGCAGTATGTCCTGTTCACGAAAGGTATCCTGCGGGGTGAGTTTGGTGACTCGTTGCGCTTCAAAGAGCCCGCTCTACCACTCGTATTGGAACGGCTGCCTGCGACGCTACGGCTGGCATTCGCGGGTATGTCTATCACGCTTGTTCTTGGGCTGTCTATTGGTACGCTATCTGGCCTCCGGGAGTCCGGGGTGGCCGACCGTGTTGGAAAATTCACGGCGATGGTCGGTCAGTCCGTTCCGGCATTCTGGCTTGGGATCATGCTCATCCTCGTGTTCGGGGTGGAACTTGGATGGCTCCCAACGTCGGGTTATGGGGGACTCAAACACATGATACTCCCCGCAATTACGCTCGCCCACTTCTCCACTGCTGCGCTAATCCGTTTGACACGCTCCGCCGTCTTAGATGTTGCTAGTAGCGACTACGTTAGGCTAGCGCGCCTCAAAGGGCTCGCACCGATCCGGGTGGTGACCCATCACATCCTCCGCAACGCTGCGATACCTATCGTGACTATGGCGTCCATTCAGTTCGTAGGGATGTTAACTGGAGCCATTGTCACTGAAACCATATTTGCCTGGCCAGGTATGGGCCGGTTGATGATTGACTCTGTTAGTGCACGAGATTTTCCCGTCGTCCAGGCAGGCGTGGTCTTGATTGCAGTTGTTTTCGTGTTGAGCAATCTATTCGTCGATCTGCTGTATGGAGTACTCGATCCTCGTATTTCGTACTGAGCCAGCACAACATAAATCTCATGTCATACGTTGAGTCTCTGGAGGGTGAATGATATTATATCGACTGTCTGTTCTCCGTAGTGGCCTGCGAGGCGTGCCCATTCTTGCTGTGCTAACGCTCGGACTTGTTCTTATTCTCGGCGTATTCGGGCCGTGGCTCACGCCCCACGATGCAACTGCTGGCGATTTGTCGAGATCGTTGATGCCTCCAGTTTGGAGTGATGGGGGCTCGTGGTCGTTTCC
>JAGQGZ010000201.1 GCA_020432105.1 Dehalococcoidia bacterium
GGACTTGCTGGGGATAGGGGCCACCGGCTGAGCGGAGCCCGGAAAGTGCTACTGGTTTGCGACAGGGACACCGCGGAGAAAGCGGTCCCAATCAAGCGGGGACCACTTTGATGAACGGATCCGCGGTGGCGGAGGAGGGGGACCAACGGGCAGGGGTGCAGGGTCGGGGTCCGGGAGAGGCGCGACGGCACCCGGCTGAAGCAGGGGTCGCATGGGACCACCTGAGGCACGAGCTTCGAATGCGACAGGATGGCCTTCCGGGTCGCGGTACCAGCCATCTTCGAGGCGACCGAGAAACTTGCCGTCGTAGGTGAAGAGCGCGCGTTGGCTGATAAATGCGCGGGGATTCCCGGCCGGATCGAATATGGTGGCGCGGCGCCGCCAGCCGACGACGTGCCCGCGGGAGTCGTAGATAGCTTCCAAGTTTGTGCCCTCGAGCAGGGATATAGGGAGACAATTCTAGCGCGGAGGAGGGCTGGAGAGGGCGAGGAACGGAGGCGGAGGCAAGGGGCATCCGGGACTGGAGCCCTGACTGTGCGTAGATTCATGATAATGAAGGTTGCAGGACTCGCGGGCACTCTTGTGGCCGCCCTTGCGGGCATGTTTGTGCTGGGCGCCAGTAGCCTGGTACCCGAGATAGCCAGGGCAGATGGCGAACACCTCGTGGCGCGGGCGGGCGACGGCCAGGCCGGATTCGCGGTGAATGCATTCCTGCCGGAGCAGATCACGGTGGCGGTGGGGACGACGGTGCGGTGGGACTTCCCGTGGTGGGAGCCCCACACGGTGACATTCGGAGTACCACAGGTTGGGGCACCGCCGGCGACTGCCTCGGGAAGCGACTACGACGGTACGGGCTTTCATAGTTCGAACCTGCTGTTCGGGCCGGGGGAATCGTATGCGGTGAGATTCGCGGCGACCGGGACCTTCGATGTGTACTGCATCATCCATCCAGGGATGGTTGGGTCGGTGACGGTGGTCGAGGAACCAGGCACGGCCGATACCCAGGAGTCGCTGGACCGCCGAGGGTTAGAGGACTACGACCGCGAGCTGGCGTTGCTGGAGGCGCAGGCCAAGGCCTGGGCAGCGCGCCCGATCGAACGGGAAGTGCTTGGCGACGGGACGACCCGGCACACGGTGTACATCGCCGGAGAGACGCCCAAGGGTGATGTGCAAACATTCTTCCCGCCGTTCATTGAGGTGGCGCTGGGAGATACGGTTCGCTGGCGATCGGTAACGGTGACGGGACACACCGTCACGTTCGGCCCGTTTCCCGAGGGGATCCCGCGGGCCGGCAACCCGGCCGTCGACAACCGGTCGGTGCCGGGGGAGACGTATCGTGGGGCGGGCTACTGGAATAGCGGCATGATGGGCCTCGACTTACCGAGCGGGACCAATTTCGAAATGCAATTTGGGACGACGGGGAGCTTCTACTACTACTGCATTCCTCATGTAGACCAGGGGATGACCGGGGCAGTTCGAGTAACGGAGGATGGTGCTGTGCCCAGCACACCAATCCCTGCGGCTACGCCGCTGCCACCCGCCACCGGTGGCGGGCTGTCGGAGCCCGCGGGAGGGCCGGCATGGTTGGGGGTCCTGGCCGTAGTGATCGGATTGATGGGAGCGGGTGGATGGTGGCGATGGGCCGTCCGGCAACGGGGACGGGTGACCGGCGGCCGATGAGGCAGGGGCTCCAGGGACTACGAGAGTTTCTTCCAGCCTGAGACGTCGAACGAGTCGGGTACACGGATCATGATGCTCTGGCGAGGGCCAGTGAGGTCGCGGGTCTGGTGGCCCTGGCCGTCGACATCTTCGGCAAGGACCATGGACCCAGGCCCGAACTGACGGGATTCGCTACCGAGCGTGACTTCGATGGTGCCTGCCAGGATGACGATGAGGACGCGGCTATCCGCATGATGCCAGTCGAGGAAGAGACCGGGCTGGACTTCGCGGAAGAGGATGCTTTCGGAGTCGAGCCATTCTGAGATTGTGCCGACGCGGGTGCTGCGAGCGGGGATCTCGAGGTCTTCGAAGTGCGAGATGCCGTCGTCGCCACGGTACATGCGGGTGATGAACATTGGGACTCCCGATGGAGGGGGATTTGCTGGCGGGAGCGTAGCAGAGGGCGAGTTTCGGGTCTGGCTGCCAGAGGTGTGGCCCGGCCGGTCCCTTGCGGCCGGCCGTGCGGGCCTAGTAAAGGCGGTGATGGTCAAGGATGATGGGTTCTGAATGCCCAGAGGAGGCACTGTGAAGGAAGTACTGGTTCCACTCGATGGATCGGAGCATGCAGAGCTTGCGCTGGCACCCGCCAGTGACGTCGCGAAAGCACTGGGGGCGGGTATCTGCCTTGTCGCCGTGCACCCGGCGGATGAAGAGCTCTGGGCGGCGGCGCAGATCGACTTGACGGCTGAGTTGAGCCACCGGCGGGTATGGCTTGAAGGATACCTGGAGGGAGTCGCACGAAAGCTGCGTGCGGATGTGCCGGACGTGCGCTGGGAGGTTCGACAGGGAGACGTGAGCGGGCAGCTCCGTGATGCGGCTGCCGCTGAGGACACGGCGATCGTCGCCATTGCCACATCGGGTGAGGCGGGATTCCAGGGAATACCGTCGACGAGCGTGACGGATCGCCTGGTGCGGGCGAAGCTGAAGCCAGTCCTTGTCGTTCCGCCCCACGCTGATTCGACCGCCGGAACGGGGCTGCTGGTTCCCCTGGATGGGTCGACGGCAGGCGCGGCGGCGCTCTCGTTCGCCCGAGAGCTGGCCAAGACGGGCGGTGCGCCGCTTCACCTGGTGCATGTTGTTAACGCGAACCCGGGATGGGCGATTGCCGAGGACGCACAGGAGCGGCTGACGACGGCTCTCCGCGACCGGGGGACGGAATACCTGGGCTCGGTAGCGCAAACGTCGGAGACGACGGCGGTGCTGGAGGGACCGGTGCTGGATGCGGTGCTGGACTACGCAGCGGAGCATGATTGCGGCCTCGTCCTTCTCGCGACACACGGGCGTTCGGGGCCGGAGCGAATCGAGCTGGGAAGCGTCGCTGATGGAATAGTGAGGGCGGCGGACCGGCCGGTGATCCTGGTGCCTGCGGGTGCCTGAGCAGGGTTGGGCCGACGAAGGAGAACCGCCAGCCGGTGGCCAGTGGCGGAATGCCGGGACAAGCACCTGAATACATAGCGATTTGCCATCGGCCCGTCCATACTGGGCGCTCTCGATGGGTTCGGTTAAGGAATAGGCGGATGCCTGGCGGCTCAGCCGGGTGGAGCAAAAGGAGTGGACGATGGTGAACCAGGGATCTTCTGAAGCGACGGTTGGACAACAGCACAAGGTTGTGATCGTTGGCGGCGGCAACGCTGGGATTAGTGTGGCGGCACGGCTTCGCAAGAAGCTGAAGGGGCTGGATGTCGCGATCATCGATGATGCGACGAAGCACTACTACCAGCCGCTCTGGACACTGGTTGGGGGCGGGGTCTTTGCGAAGGAGAAGTCGCAGAGGGACCAGGCATCGGTGATCCCCAAGGGGGTTACGTGGATCCAGGACCGGGTGACGGAGATGTTGCCGGACGAGAACGTGGTCGTTACCGGTGGTGGCGTACGGATCGGATATGACTACCTGGTGGTGGCGCCGGGGATCCAGATCAACTGGGGCGATATCAAAGGCCTTCCGGAAGCCCTGGGTAAGGACGGCGTGGCGAGCAACTACAGCTACGACACAGTTGATAAGACCTGGGAGTTCATCAAGAACTTCAAGGGTGGAACGGCGCTGTTCACGCAACCGAGCACACCGATCAAGTGTGCGGGGGCACCCCAGAAGATCGCCTATCTCGCGGACGATGCGTTCCGCAAGAACGGCGTGCGGGACGCGACGAAGGTGATCTTCGCGACGGGTATGCCGGGGATCTTCTCGGTAGAGAAGTATGCGAAGACGTTGCGCGGGGTCGCCGAGCGCAAGGGGATCGAGGTCTGCTACAAGCATGAACTGGTGGAGGTGCGCGGCGAGGCGAAGGAGGCGGTGTTCAAGAACCTGGAGAACGATGAGGAAGTGGTGATCAAGTACGACTTCCTGCACGCGACGCCGCGCCAGAGCGCACCAGACTTCGTACGGAACAGCGCACTGGCCAACGCGGCCGGATGGGTGGACGTGGACAAGGAGACGCTCCAGCACGTCCGCTATGCGAATGTCTTCTCGCTGGGGGACGCAAGCGGGCTGCCAACGAGCAAGACTGGTGCGGCGATCCGGAAGCAGGCACCGATCCTTGTGAAGAACCTGGTTTCCTCGCTGCTCGGCCAGGAGCTGGGGGCGAAGTACGACGGGTACACCTCATGCCCGCTGGTTACGGGCTACGGGCGGCTGGTG
>JAGQGZ010000202.1 GCA_020432105.1 Dehalococcoidia bacterium
CGGCCCACAGTGCCTCTCTGACGAACCGGGCATTTGCGAGGGCTACGTCCTGGTAGCGTTGATCGCCCAGTGCCTCGTACGCGTAGGCGAACGCCCGGAGCGCGAGCCCATTCCACGATGTGAGCACCTTGTCATCCAGTCCCGGACGGATTCGTTCGTCGCGCACTGCCTTCAGCCGCCTGCGCAGCGTTTCGTACTCGTCGCAACCTGCCGGCGTCTCACTGCGCCGGGTGAGGACACTCCGCCCGGTGAGATCCGGGTGATGGGGGTCGAAGAAGTTGCCCTCCGGAGTAACGCCGTATTCCCCGATCGCCAGGTCCGCAAGGTCGCCAGCCGCTTCGCGCAGTTGCTCCGGCGTCCAGACAAAGAACTTGCCTTCAATACCCTCACTGTCGGCGTCCTGGGCGCTGTAGAAGCCGCCGGACGCGTCCAGCATCTCCGCAACGAGGTAGTCCAGCGTTTCGCGCAACACCGATGCGAAAAACTCGTCCTTCGTGAGCTGGTAGGCCTGGGCATAGCAGACCGCCAGCTGGGCATTGTCGTAGAGCATCTTCTCGAAGTGGGGCACCACCCAGCGGGCATCCACGCTATAGCGGCTAAACCCGCCACCAAGGTGATCGTAGATGCCCCCGGACCACATCATCCGGAGTGTCTTGAGCACCATCGCCAGGTCGGGGTCATCGGGGTCGGCACCGGCCCGGGCATGGTGAGCCAGCAAGGACTCGAGGACGCCGGGGACCGGGAACTTCGGGGCACCACCAAATCCGCCCCAATCGGCATCGAACGTCGTCCGCAGTTGATCCATGGCCGCATCGATGTGGTCTTCGCCGAATACGACATCCTCGGCGGCGGAGATGGCAGCCGCGTGCTCGAGATGAGCAACAACCTGCTGCGTGGTCTCCAGGAGCTTCGGGCGGTCGTGAAGCCAGGCGTTGTGCAGCGCTTCCAGCACTCGAGGGAACCCGGGACGCCCGTGGGCATCATCGGGCGGAAAGTAGGTCCCGGCATAGAACGGCTCGCCGCCCGGAGTCATGAACACCGTCATCGGCCAGCCGCCCTGGCCTGTCATCGCCTGGACCGCGCCCATATACACGCTATCGATATCCGGGCGCTCTTCGCGGTCCACCTTGATGTTCACGAAGTGTTCGTTCATCAGGCCCGCAATCGTCTCGTTCTCGAAAGACTCGTGGGCCATCACGTGGCACCAGTGGCAACTGCTGTAGCCGACAGAAAGCAGGATCGGACGATCCTCGGCCCGCGCCTTCGCGAACGCCTCCTCGCCCCATGGATACCAGTCCACCGGGTTTTCAGCGTGCTGGAGAAGATAGGGGCTCGTTTCATCGGCAAGTCGGTTGGGCACTGGCGACTCCTTCACCACCTACCGTACGGATCGTCAGTCCCCCACGCGACCGTCTCTCGGGGTTCCTGTACGCTCCCGCTCACACAACTCGATCGGGAGCCCCTGACCATGGCTGACATGACATTCCGAAACGCCACGATTATTGATGGGTCAGGTGACCCGGGCCGCCCGGCCGACGTGGCAATCACCGGCGACCGTATCTCCCACGTCGGAGAAGCACCTGCCGGTGAGATCGATGTCGATGCTACCGGCCTGGTCCTCTCGCCTGGCTTTGTTGATACGCATTCTCACGACGACGGCGCCTTCATTCGCTATCCAGGGATGGAATTCAAGCTCGCCCAGGGTGTAACAACCGTCGTAAGCGGCAATTGCGGGTTCAGCTCTGCGCCGGCGCGTCCAGGAGGTGGCCCCCCTGCCGGTGGCGCGCTCGTGGGCCAGGCCGACTGGACCGACCTCAACGGCTACTTCGCCGCCTGCGAACTACGCAAGCCCGCGATCAATAACATCATGCTTGTCGGGCACAACACAGTCCGTGCCCTGGCCATGGGCAACGAGCGACGCGAACCCACCGATGCGGAACTCACCGACATGCGGTCATTGGTCCGGGAGGCAATGGAACAGGGGGCCTGCGGTTTCTCCACCGGCCTTATCTACGAACCCGGGCGCTACAGCAAGACTCCCGAAGTCACCGAGCTCGCGAAGGAAGCGTCGCCCTTCGGAGGCATCTACGCCACACACATGAGAAACGAAGGTGACCACCTGCTCGATGCCGTGGAGGAGACACTCGGCATCGGGAGAGACTCCGGCTGCCCGGTCCACATCTCCCACCACAAGTCTGCCGGGCGGCGTAACTGGGGCCGTATCGGCGAATCGCTGGCCAGAGTCGACCGTGCCGTGGCCAACGGCCAATCAGTCACCCTGGATATCTATCCGTATACCGCCGGCAGCGGCCCGATGTTCCAGTACTTCAACCTCGACGACATCTCGATTGAGCTTGCAGAGGCGATTCGCATCGCTGCCTGCCCCGACCACCGCGACTGGGAAGGACGGATGCTGAAGGACATCGCCGCCGCGGAAGGGATTTCGCTTGAAGATGCCGTCCGGGGTGCAACGACGGGCCCACGGGGCAAAGAGACGATCTGCATCCAGTTCACGATTGCCGAAGACGACATCGTCACGAACCTGCGTCACCCGCTGGTGATGGTCGGCTCGGACGGCATACCCAACCTCAACGGCTCGCCCCATCCACGGCTTTTCGGCACCTTCCCCCGCATCCTCGCCCGCTATGTGCGAGAACAGGGAGTGCTTTCCCTGGAGGATGCCGTACACCGTATGACGCAGATGTCCTGCGACCGCTTCGGCATCGCCAACCGCGGACTCATCGCGGAGGGCTACATCGCCGGTCTCGTGCTCTTCGACCCCGCCACGGTCGAGGATCTTGCCACCTACGATGACCCGAAGCTGGAACCTGCGGGCATCAGCAAGGTCATCGTTTCCGGCAGGGTTGCCTTCGACGCCGGAATACACACCGGTGCAGGCGCGGGAAGGATGCTCCGCTTCCGCGAGGCTGGCTAAGCCACCGGGAATGACCGCTTCGTCCCGTCCCCGTAGGCTGAGGTCAAAGCCCTACCACGGAGACCTGACCGATGAAGCTACCAGCGCTCGCCCTTGCCGCCCCACCCGGCCGCCGCCAGCAGGTGGTCGACCTTGCCAGGGAGATCGAGCAGCGCGGCTTCTCCGGGATCTATTGCGCCAGCTTCGGCGACGGCATCGGCCTCTGCCTCTCCATCGCCCATGTCACTTCGACGATCGAGTTTGGAACAGCGATCGCCAACATCTATCCTCGGCACCCGTTCGACATGGCGCAGTCGGCCGCCTACATCCACGAACTCAGCGGCGGCAGGTTCAGGTTGGGCATCGGTGTCAGCCACGGACCCACTAATGAGCGCCTTGGTGTCTCGACCGGAAAGCCGCTTCGCGACACGCGCCAGTACGTCGAACACATGCGAGCCACCACAAAGCAGACCGGCGAGCTGCCCCCGATCGTGCTTGCTGCGCTCCGGAAAAAGATGACCGCCCTGGCGAGCGAAATCGGCGACGGCGCCGTCTGGGCCAACGCCGCCCGCTCGCACCTCCCCGAATCACTCACAGCACTCGACCCTGCAAAGACTGCTGACGACAGCTTCTTTATCGGCGATATGTTGCCCACCTGCATCGACGAAGACGAGGACGCAGCGGCAGCGGTCATGAAGCGGACGCTGACCTCGTACCTGATGTTGCCGAACTACCGCAACTACTGGCGCGAAGCCGGTTATGTTGAGGAGATGGATGCGGTTGAGCACGCCCTCGCTGCCGGCAATCGCGACCGGCTTCCCACGTTGATGACCGACCGCTGGCTCAATGATGTCACCCTCTTCGGGCCCCGGAAGAAAATCTTGGAAGGACTCGAAGCCTGGTCCGCAGCAGGCATGAAAACACCGATCTGCGTGCCCAGTTCAACCCGGGGCGGTCAGATGGTGGCATTCAAAGAGGTCTTCGACGCCTTTAAGAACGTCTGACGCCCGTGACCAACCTGGACGCCGAATTACGCACTGCAGTTGAGGCAGCGCGGCGCGCCGGCGCCGAGGTGATACGCCTGCGTGATGAGGGCGTGCGGTTCGGTCGAAAGTCTGGCCGGGAGCTTGTTTCGGAAGCGGACCTCCGTGCCGCGGAGATGCTCCACAGCGACCTCACAAGCGCCTTTCCTGATGCCGGCTGGCTCAGCGAAGAGCACATCGATGACCCGGACCGCTTGCGCCACGAACGCGTCTGGATCGTCGACCCCATCGATGGCACAAGGGAATACCTCCAGGGTATCCCGGAATTTGCCATCTCCATCGGCCTCGCCATCGGCGGCGAAACGGTACTGGGAGTGGTCTACAACCCCGCCAACGACGAGATGCACGCCGCGATCGTCCCGCCTGGCGTTCCGGCACAACCCG
>JAGQGZ010000203.1 GCA_020432105.1 Dehalococcoidia bacterium
CGGAGTCCTTCGACATCAAGCGGACTCCGAATGACCACCTTGCATTTGGCATCGGTGAGCACTTCTGCCTGGGCGCCGGGTTCGCGCGGCTCGAGATCAAGGTGCTCCTGCAGGAGCTGTTCGCCAGGTTCCCGAATATTCACCTCAATGGGGAGCCGGAACGGTTGCGGTCGACGTTCATCGGTGGGATCAAGCATTTGCCGGTGGCGTACGCGAACGCCTGAGGCATTGCCCGAGCGGACTGCACGAGGGCCCCGGCTTTGCCGGGGCTTTCGTGTTCTCAGGTCCAGGGATTGAGGGTAACGACTCCGCAACTCTCGAAGTCGCGCGTGTTCCGGGTGACAACGGTGAGGCCATGGACAAGCGCGGTGGCCGCGATCAGGGAGTCGATCAGCTGGGGCCGCCTCCCGGTCCGTTCCAGCAAACCGATCATTGAACCCCATCGCTCGGCGACCTCGATGGTCAGCGGCAGTATCGGCATTTCAAGCAGGCCCGCTGTTGCGTCGGCGAGCCAACGTTCGATCCGGGAGCGCTTGCTGCCCGGGCCGAGTGCCGCCAGCCCCCGCCGGATTTCCCCGAGGCAGATGACGCTCGTGCACAGGAGATCGTCGGGTTGGGATGCGACCCATGCAGCCACGCCCTCATTCGGTCGGGGAGCGAACGGATCCGAGAGTGTGACGGTGTCGAGTAGATACTTCACACGTCAAACGCCGGTGGGGGCCGGTCCGGATAGTCAGGCCGTTCGGTGAAGTAGGCGTGCTCCTCTTCGTTGAGCACCGGCAGGTCGGACTCGTACATCCACTCGTAGACAGTTTTCTTTTTCTTGCCCACCTCCGCCCACTCGGCCGCGGAGACAACGACAACAGCGGGTTTGCCGTGCACGGTGATTTCCTGGGGGCCTTCGTCGCAGGCACGGCGCACCACCTCGCTTAACTTGTTCTTGGCTTCCTGCAGTTGCCAGCGCCGAGGTGTCATAGATTCAGTCTAGCCTGTCCAGACTGAATCTACCCAATACCGTGGAGGTTTGACCGACGGGTTGCTCGCATCCTGGCCAATCGCCACGTTTGGGGCACGGCCACCCGCCCGAACGGTCACATGTCCACGCCGCGGCCTTCCGGGCACTTCTGCGGAAGGGTGGAGGAAGCTGACGGACCACCCGGTGCCGGTGGCTCCCGATAACCAACAGCAAGGCTCGACCCTGGTCCCTTCGCGCAACACTTGCCCTTCGGCGCTAGCATATGGGGCACAAGTTCAAGCGCTGGAGAGCACCTGCATGACCTCGACCGAAGCACGCAAGCAGCAGTACCGGGTGATCGGCACACGTCCGATCCGCCACGACGGTCTCGACAAAGTGACGGGGCGGGCGAGGTACGGCGCGGATATCCACCTGCCCGGCCTGCTCACCGGCAAAGTCCTTCGCAGCCCCCATGCTCACGCGAGGATCCGGGGCATCGACGCTTCGAAGGCCCTGGCTCTTCCCGGCGTTGAGGCAGTGGTAACGGCGGCCGACTTCCCAATCCATGAGGATATGGAGATCGACCTGGTTGAGACGCTGGGGAACCTCAGGGTGCTGGCCGAGAACATCATGGCGTCGGAGAAGGTGCTGTACCGCGGGCACGCCGTAGCGGCGGTGGCAGCAACTTCGGCGGCGATAGCGGAAGAGGCGCTAGGTCTCATCGAGGTGGACTACGAGGTATTGCCACCGGTCCTCAATGGGCCGGATGCGATGGACGCGAATTCGCCACGACTGCACGAGAACATGACGACGCACTCGGTGGCGAAACGCTTCGAGCGGGGCACCGACACGGGCGTGGGCAGCAACATCGCGAGCCACCTGCAGTTCAAGCTGGGTGACCCTGAGGCGGGATTCGCTGAAGCCGATGTGATCGTGGAGCGCGAGTACACGACGAGTACCGTTCACCAGGGCTATATCGAGCCTCACACAGCAACGGCGTTGTGGGACTTCGACGGCCAGGTGACGTTGTGGAGCAGTTCGCAGGGTGCATTTGGGATGCGAGCCCAGACGGCCGCGGTGCTGGGGATTCCGGAGTCGAGGGTGAAGGCGATCCCGATGGAGATTGGGGGCGGCTTCGGCGGGAAGCTGAATACCTACCTGGACCCGGTTGCGGCGGCACTTTCGCGAGAGACGGGGAAGCCCGTGAAGATCACGATGGACCGGGCGGAGGTGTTCATTGCCACGGGGCCGACTTCGGCGACGCGGTCGCGGATAAAGCTTGGCGCGAAGAAGGATGGGACGCTGACGGCGGCATGGTCGGAGCTGGTGTACGAGGCGGGCGCCTTCCCCGGTTCGCCGGTGGGCGCTGGTGCTTCGACGGGATTCGCTCCCTACAAGATCGAGAACATCCTTGTCGACGGCTACGACGTGGTGGTGAACAAGCCGAAGGTGGCAGCCTACCGGGCGCCCGGATCGCCGCAGGCCGCCTTTGCGATTGAGTCGGCAATGAGTGAGCTGGCGGAGAAACTGGGGATGGACCCGATCGAGCTTCGCTTGAAGAACGTGATCCGCCCGGGCGACCGCCTGCCAACCGGTGTACCCCTGTTGCCAACGGGGTGCGAGGAGATGGAGAAGGCGATGCGATCGCACCCCCACTACAATGCACCAATCGAAGGGCCGAACCGGGGGCGAGGAGTCGCGGTTGGGTTCTGGGGCAATGCCGGGAACTCGTCGTCGGCCACTGTGAGCGTTACAGCCGACGGTGGGGTAACGCTGGTCACGGGCTCGGTGGACATCGGCGGCACGCGCGCTTCGCTGGCGATGCAGGCGGCGGAGGTACTGGGTATTACTGCCGAGGATGTGCGGCCCTCAGTAGGAGACACGGCTTCGGTGGGCTGGACGGGCCAGACCGGCGGGAGCCGGACGACGTTTTCGACGGGGCTGGCTGTGGTGGCTGCCGCTGAGAAGGTGCGTGACGAGATGGTGAAGCGGGCAGCAATTCTCCTGGAGACGGAGCCGGAGAAGATCGAGTTCGACGCGGGCACGTTCAAGAACGGCGCGGGGAAGTCGCTGTCGTTCCAAGAAGTGGCGGCGGCACAGGTGCGGACAGGTGGGTCGATCACTGCGTCGGCAAGTTCGAACCCGCGGCAGGTGGGGCCGGCGTTTGCGGGGCACATCGTGGATGTGGAAGTAGACCCGGAAACGGGGAAGGTTGAGATCCTGCGGTATACGGCATTCCAAGACGTGGGAACGGCGGCACACCCGAGCTATGTTGAGGGCCAGATCCAGGGCGCTGTTGCCCAGGGTGTGGGTTGGGCGCTGAACGAAGAGTACGTCTGGTCGGAAGACGGGCGAATGGAGAACGCGAGCTTCCTGGACTACCGGATGCCAACGACGCTCGACCTGCCGATGATCGAGACGGTGTTGATCGAGGAGCCGAACCCGGCACACCCGTTCGGCATCCGAGGCGTGGGTGAAGTCTGCATCGTGCCACCGATGGCGGCGATCGCGAATGCGGTTGCCAACGCGACCGGGCGACGGCTGACGCACCTGCCGATGTCGCCAGGACGAATTCTCGAGGCGTTGGAGCGGCCGGCGACAAACGGCACTGGTGGCTGATCGGTGCCGGTTGTCTTCATCCCTTCGCTGCTGCGGGAATTAACAGCCGGGGCGACGCAGGTACGCGTGGAGGGGAAGAACCTCCGCGAACTGCTGGAGAACCTGGAAGCAGCGCACCCGGGCATGAAGGAACGACTGACGGACGATTCGGGAAGGATTCGGCCGGAGATTGTTGCGGCGATCGACGGCGAGACCGAACACCTGGGGTTGCTGGAACCGTTGCAGGCCGACACCGAGATCCATTTCATCCCGGCGATAGGCGGCGGGGATGGGGATGATGGAGTGGGCACTGCGACGGGCGACGGTCGCTAAGGCAGTGAACGGCATTTTCACGAGTGTCCGGGGATGGTTCGCGGACGAACGAATCCTGAGCAGTGCCATCGCGGCACTGCTCGTTGCCTTCGTGATCGCCTATGTGCTCGACCTGGCCATCGATGCGACATGGATACCCGAGGTTTTCTTCGGTGTATTCGTGGTGGGCTTTGTGCTGATCTACCGGACGGGAAAGGCTCCGTCGCTCCCAAGCGGCGAGATGCTCACGGGGCTCGGTTGGATGCTGATCCTGTTCGTGTTCACGCTGGCAGTGTTGCGGCTATACACACGTGTCCAGGATGCGATTGGGTGAGGCGAGCGCGACTACCGGAAGGCGACTGGCGGAGAGCTATTCCTCCCGGGCTGCAGCCGCACGGGCGAGGAC
>JAGQGZ010000204.1 GCA_020432105.1 Dehalococcoidia bacterium
CCCGGTCGCGAGAACTAAGCCGTAGTCTGCTGAGATACACCCTGAGCCTCCTTGATGAAGTAGTCCTGGACGATGGCGCGAGGACCGAACGTGCGATGCTCGAATGCTGCCCCGAGTGGCTGGTCCATTCGCACCTGGTGGTCCGGGTCGTCGAACGACGACTCGATCACGAGTCGCAGCCTCGGCGACGCCTGTCCGCGGGGGAGTGCCCAGGCTCTGGGTGGGAGGGGCCAGGGCTCCAGCGCCAGGGCCTCGCGGAGGGGCAGGTCGCGGAGGCCTCCTCCCGGCAGGTACACGGGCACGGAGGGCACGAAAGCCTTACGGCCGAGGGATAGCTGCCACACGGGCTGCCGGAGCGCGTCTTCGATTTCGTCGAGGAGCGGGTTGTGCGTGCCTTCGAGACCGACCAGGAAGTCGGCATTGGCGAGGTAGTAGCGGTTCGAGAGGACAGCGTTCTTGGAGACGGAGCCGCTGGCCCGCATCACGCCCCCGCCCGGTCCCCCGCCGGCAGTGTGGTAATCACGGGCCATTGTTCCTTCATGGTCCACGCGGACGCCCAATCTGAGACGGGCCAGATCTGACACGTCGTCGCTCCGTGGTCGCCCCAGGGCGGCACAGAGAAGTCCGACCACACCGGACTTCGATGGTTCGAGTTCGGTGTCGCGTTCGGTGAAGCGGCTGCGCGCGCCCCAAGACTGCATGGGGCCACAGAGGCGGAGAAGGAGGGTAGCCATGCTAGGCTTCTCTAGCGGCGGCGACGGTGGCCTCCACGAGGTCGCCGAACGTCTGCCGAGGTTCACCCAGACGCGGAAGGGTTCCCCCTCCAGCCCGCACGAAAGCGGTGACGACGCCCCGGGGCTCGTACAGGTCAACGAGCTCGCCCCAGTGCCTGTCGAGGGCCTCAACCGAACGCTCGATGAGGCCGGCATCGCGGGTTGGGGCGATGGGATCGACGAAGGCATTGGCAAGCGACCACGCGCCCGAGGGCCGAACGTCGGCCATGATGAACGACGGTGCGTTCCGCGCGGCAAAGGAGTTCTGCTTGCCTGTCGGGATCGCGTCCCGGCTGGCGACAAGGAAGGCCCGGACCGTGGCCAGGGCGAGTTCGCGGTCGTTGCCGAGGTTTGCGGTGAGCTGGTCCAGGTCGATGTTGGCGTAGCGGTAATAGCAGGCCGAGTTGAACTCGATGGTGCCAATCATGTCGGCGCCGGCAGTGTCTTCCGGCTTCCTGTCGTCGACCGCCGTGTAGTAGTCGAATTCTGACGACACGGTATGGGTGGATATTGCATGGGCGACCTGGGAGGCTGCGTCGATGTTTCGCTCGGGGAGGTCGGCCAACATTCGTCCAAACAGCGCGAGGTCCGACGCCTTGCCCCCGTCCAGTCGCCGCTTCAGCTCGTTAACAACACTCTTCTCAAGGGCCTTGGCGGCTGCCTCGCGCGCCTTCTTTTTCGCATCCCGGCCGGTCTGGGCTTCGGCAGCAGCGATGGTCGAGAGGTTGTCCCAGTGCTCCTCACAGAACTCAACGATCGTGGTGATCTCTGGTTGACCGAGATAGAGCAAGTACTGCGTTTTCTGGTCGTCGAAGTAGTCGTGGCGGGCTTCGCTGTCGGTGAGGTCAACGTCGTCGTCCTGGCGGACCGGCAGCACAGTTATCCCCAGCGCACTGAGCGTTGCGGTAACCACATCCTCGGCTGCCGCGGCCTCCCGCCCCCCTCCAACCAGCCGTTCGGCTACGGCTGTGAGGAGCCGCTTGGTGCGCACCGCCCGCTGCTCCGGACCGATAAGGTTCGCGCTTTCAAATTCTCTGCGAACGGCGCGCTTGATAGCCTGGCTGGAGATCCGGGCGCGGCGATACCCGCCGAACTCGCAGCTCTTGGGACTGCCCGTGTCGTCGCGGTTCAGGTTGGAGGGCGCGAAGTTCTGGATGATATGCAGTTCGATGATCATGTTTGTTCCTTTCAGTCCTCGCTGGATTCGTCGTTTCGCTGGTCGGTTGTTGTGACTTTATTGCTGGCGGTCTCGTCGTCGCGACGGAAGCCCCAGAAGCCGGCGGCCCAGCGCTTCTGGACTCGCCGGTCAGGCTCGCCCCAAAGACGCAGATCGTAGAACAGCTGCAAGTAGTCGATCGCCATCGGCTCGCTGCTCGAGTGCAGCAGCGTGACGAGATGGCGGAGGTGCACGGGAAGCGCTTCGCGGCCGGCGTCAAGCAAGGCCACAAAACGTCTCTCCACGCCCTGGTTCTCCTCACCATCCTTCCAGCGGATGGCCCGAAGGCTGGCCCCAAAGTTGTTCCGTTCGCGACGTTCGGCTGGCCGGTGGTGCACCGGATGGATGCCGAATATGCTGGCAACGGTGTAGGCCTCGTCGGGCGCCCCGTGGCTGCCGCGAGCGTCAAAGTGCCGTTCAACGTACGGGAACATCTCCGGCGCTTCGCCGGGCTGCTTGCCGAGACCGCGCCGGAGCGCGGCCAGGGCAGCGCGGTCCTCCCGCTTTGCGAGCGCCTCGAGGTGTCCGACGAGCCCGGGCCCGCCGGATTCGATAGTTGGTGTGGTCATGCAGTGACCTCCTCCTGGGTTGGCATGAACTCGTTGAGTACGCGGCGAACCTCTCCTTGGAACCGTGGCCGGTACAGTGCCGCCGCACGATAGCCCCGGCTGCTCGTCTCGATGGCTGTCGCCGCAGCCTCGAAAGCCGAAGTGGCAGCACCCCGGACTGCTTCGAGCCATTGCAGCCCGGCCGTCCCTGCGGAGTCCGACGCAAAGCTCGGGGCGAGATCGAGCATGTACCTTCGGAAGGGCTCATCGAGGCGGGGCCAATACGCCCGTTCGGGCGCCAGGGAGTCGGCCAGGGAGCTGGCCCGGTCACGGTCTGCCGTGCCGCCAGGGCCCAGCGTTTCCGAGGCCATCGACCATGTGGTCCGGCGTAGTGCAGTGGCGGTGCTGCGGGCTGCCCCTACTGCCTTGTCCAGTTCGGCGACGAGATCGGGATTCTCCAGGTAGGCGAGGGGCAGCGGGAGTCGCTCCTCGCGCCACAGGAATATCTTGGCCCTGTCGCTCGCGAGGCCGAACAGCGAGAGACCGACCGCGTCCCGATCGAGGTACCCTGCATTCCGCAGGGTATTGAGCCAGCTGAGGGCCTGGGCCCGCCTTCCTCGCTCCTTTGCGTGCTCGAGCAATGTCGCAGACTGGCGCCACAACGCCTGCTCGGGCCGGAACCCGACCGGCGCCCACGGATACTGGTTCCGGGATTCACGCAGGACGAAGGTCACCATCGGCTCCATGTCCTCGATACTCCAGCCGGCCGGCATGCTGAAGCCCGCCATGATTGCTGCTCGCTCAACCTGTCCGTCTGCACCGGGGAACAATAGAACCCTCCGGGATTGCCAGGTGAGCAAGTCGACAAGGCCTGCCGGCATCCTTGCTTCCGGCTTCGCGGGTTCTGACTCCCACGCGGGGATGTTCGTCGCAGGGTTCATGTTGAGCGGGCCGGTATCCTCGTCTACCGGGAGCATGTTTAGCACCAGCGTCTCGAAGAGGTTGTTGCCGGTGACGACCTGGATGGCGGCCTTGATGAGGTGAGAGGCTTCGGCGCTCGGCGGATCACCTTTGAGCCTCGTAATCAAGCCGCCAAGGGCGAAGCCCTGCAAAGCGACAAGGAGCCTGGCTGTGCCGCCCGGATCGAGAGCCACGGGCACGTCGTCGACCGAGTGGTCAAACAACGCGGGATTGTTGCCGGATGCCAGTTCGTGTCCAAGCTTGGCCACGGTCGTTGCGACCGACTCCGGGAGTCCCGGAGCCTGGTAGAACGGCCGCTCGGAGTCAAACAGGTCGAACCGGCTCCGCCACTCTTCGAGATAGCGGTCGAGGTCGTCCGTGTCGAATGTTTCGGCTGCCCAGAGGTCGCCCCACGATTCTTCGCTTTCGGGCCCCCAGACCCGGTGGCAGATGGCGAGGAGCAATCGATAAAGCGCTGCGGTCACGAGCGGGGAAGGGTCACTGATTTCGACGATGTCGGGCGCTCGTGCCAGGGCCTCACGAAGGGATATCTCCCGTGTTTGGGACTCCCCATGCCAGAGCACCGGGATCCATGGCTCAGCTATCAGGTTGAATCGTGGGCTCACATGTCCTCCTCACGCAGGATCTCCAGCCCTAGATCCGGGCTGTAGCGCACGCTAAAACGCCCAATTGCCGCAGTACCCTGCTCGTCCAGCTG
>JAGQGZ010000205.1 GCA_020432105.1 Dehalococcoidia bacterium
GCCTCGCCGACAAGGTCCTCGCCCTCCGGACGATGCCGGACGCAATTGTTGACCACGGGCCGCAGACCACATTCCGTGCCGTCTACGGACTCGATGGCACCGGGCTGGCCGAGCTTGCCCTCGCGAAACTGGCTTTCGCGGACCCCGGCAAGGTCGCGAGTGAGTCTCTCCCGATCGCCGGCGGCCAGTAACCGTCCGATGACCGCCGACGTCTTCCAGGCCCACCGGGAACCTCTCGAGTTGGCGCTCAAGGCTGCACTGCCCGAGGACCACTCCCCGCTCTCAGCCTCTGCGCGTTATGTAATGGGGTGGGAAGATGAGAACGGGCATCCGTCGGAGGCGGGCGGCAAACGGTTGCGGCCGCTCGCAACCTGCCATATTGGGACACTGCTCGGGGCGCCACTCGAACGCGTGCTTCCCGGAGCAGTTGCGATCGAGCTGATACACAACTTTTCTCTCGTCCACGATGAGATCCAGGACGAGGATGCGACGCGTCATGGCCGGCCGACGCTCTGGGCCCGGCTTGGCACGGCACAGGCGATCAACGTTGGTGATCTTCTCTTCGCGCGCGCCTTTACAGCATTGTCTGTGAGCTCAGACAAAGAGCTGACAGGCGCATTCACAACGGTGCTGACCGGTGCCGTCGAACGCATGATCCGGGGTCAGTGGAGTGACCTCGAATTCGAACAACGCACGGACGTGTCCGCCGATGAGTATCTCGAGATGGTGGCCGGCAAGACTGGAGCACTCCTGGGGGCCTGCGGAGCCATCGCCGCCCTCGCTGCCGGGCGAGACAGAGCAACCGTGGACGCATTCCAGCGCTGGGGTGTTTCGATCGGACTGGCGTTCCAGGCGCAGGATGACTACCTCGGCATCTGGGGTGACAGTGCTGAGACGGGCAAGTCGAACACGAACGACATCGCCCGCCGTAAGAAAAGCCTCCCGCTGCTGCTGGGCCTGGCCGAACCAGGGACGAGGGACGTAATCCTCAGGGCCTTCGCAAACGAACAGCCCGAGGAACTCGAGGTCGTAGCAGTGGCAGCGGCACTGGCGGACGCGGGCATAGGCGACCGGTCCTTATCAATGGCACGCGCATTCCAGGCCGAGGCCGAATCGCTCCTCCAGGCAGTGCCCGGCGAGGCCGCGCGAACGGGCCTTCTCAGCATGGGGCGGCTGCTGGTCGACCGGGAACGCTAGGGAAGTACCGTCTCACCCATCAGGTGCTTGTCGATGCCCCTGGCCGCCGCGCGGCCTTCGGCAATCGCCCAGACAATCAATGACTGGCCACGAGTCATGTCCCCGGCAGTGAACACACCGGGGACGCTCGTCATCTTGTTTTCGTCGGCCCAGACGTTGCCCCGTTCGGTCAGCTTTACGCCAAGTTGCTCGAGCATTCCGGGCTTTTCGGGGCCGAGGAAGCCCATCGCAAGAAGGAGCAGGTCAACCTCCTCGACGAACTCACTGCCCGGTACCTCGCGCATCGCCATGCGGCCGTCCTTCGGTTCGAACTCAACGCGGACGCCGTGGAGCTGCTTCAGCTTTCCATTCTCACCGGTGAGCTTCGTCGTCAGGATGCTGTAATCGCGGACGCCACCCTCTTCGTGTGCGGAGGACACCCGGTAGATGTTGGGCCACGTCGGCCAGGGGTTCTCCTCCGGACGGGTGTCAGGGGGCCGGGACAACAGCTCGAATTGCTTGACTTCGGCCGCCCCCTGGCGATGGGCCGTCCCAAGGCAGTCTGCGCCGGTATCGCCGCCACCCAGGATGATGACGCGCTTGCCTTCGGCGGAGATGAACGATTCGTCCGGGATCTCGTCGCCAGCCACCCGCTTGTTCTGCAACGGCAGGTAGTCCATCGCGAGGTATACACCCTCGAGTTCGCGACCGGAGACATCGAGATCCCGGGCATGGGTGGCGCCGCCGGTGAGACAGATCGCATCGAACTGCGTACGCAACTCCCGCACATCGACATCCACACCAACGTTGACGCCGGGTTTGAACTGGACGCCCTCGGCTTCCATCTGGTCGATGCGGCGATCGATGTGAAACTTGCGCAACTTGAAATCGGGGATGCCATAGCGAAGGAGGCCGCCGATGCGATCCTCCCGTTCGTACAGCACGACGTCATGGCCGGCGCGGGCCAGCTGTTGCGAGCAGGCCAGGCCGGCAGGGCCGGATCCGATAACCGCGACACGCTTTCCCGTCTTCGTCTCGGCCGGCTCGGGCTTCACCCAGCCCTCGTCCCAGGCTCTATCCGCGATGCTCACTTCCATCTGCTTGATGGTCACGGGGTCGTCGTTAATCCCCAGCACACAGGCAGCCTCGCAGGGGGCCGGGCAGACGCGGCCCGTGAACTCCGGGAAGTTATTGGTCGCGTGCATACGCTCGATCGCCCGATGCCACTGGTCGCGCCAGACCATGTCGTTCCAGTCGGGAATGATGTTGCCCAGGGGACATCCCTGGTGGCAGAAGGGGATCCCGCAGTCCATGCAGCGGGCAGCCTGCTTCTTTAGCGCTTCCCCGGGGAATTCCTCGTACACCTCGAGCCAGTCATAGACGCGCTCAGCCACGGGTCGCCGGCGGGGCAACTCACGCTCGTACTCCATGAACCCGGTGATCTTAGCCACCAGCGCCTCCCGCGGCGGCAGTGGCCACCCGCTGCTGTTCGAGAAGAACCCGGCGGTAATCGGTGGGCATGACCTTGGTGAACTCCCATGCTGCTTCCGGCCAGCGTGCCAGGAGGTCCGCTGCAACGGTGCTCCCGGTGTACTCAACGTGGCGCTCCAGCAACCCGCGGACAAGATCCATCTCCTCGGAGTCGTCGAGCGCCTCGAGGTCGATCATTTCCATGTTGCAGCGCTCCGCAAAGCCACCATCGGGATTCCAAACGTAGGCGATGCCCCCGCTCATGCCGGCACCAAAGTTCCGACCGGTCTTGCCGATGATGATTGCCCGTCCGCCGGTCATGTACTCGCAACCGTGGTCGCCGATACCCTCGACAACCGTTACGGCACCGCTGTTGCGGACACAGAAGCGTTCGCCTGCGACGCCACGGAAGAACGCGGCCCCACCGGTGGCGCCATAGAGTGCGACCGGGCCGATCACGCTGTGTTCTTCCGGCACGAAGGTCGAGCCGTCGGGCGGCCGGACGATCAGCTTGCCGCCGCTCAGCCCTTTCCCGACGTAATCGTTGGAGTCACCTGACAGGCGAAGGGTCATTCCACGAGGTACGAATGCACCGAAACTCTGCCCGGCGGAGCCTGAGAAGGAAATGTCGATCGTATCGTCCGGGAGGCCATCGAAGCCGTACTTGCGGGTCAGCTCGCTGCCGAGGATGGTGCCGACCGTGCGGTTGATGTTTCGAATAGGTAGCTCGAGCTTCACGGGGGTCCCGTGTTCCAGCGTTTCCGCGGACAGCTTCAGGAGTTCCTGGTCGAGCGCCCGGTCAAGACCGTGATCCTGGTCCCGTACCTTTCGGATCGGTACCGAGGCGTCCACTTCGGGACGGTAGAGAATGGCTGAAAGGTCGAGGCCCTGGGCTTTCCAGTGGTCGACTGCCCGTTTGGTATCGAGCAGATCAACGCGTCCCACGATCTCCTCGATGCTTTGATAACCGAGTTCTGCCAGCAACTCGCGAATCTCCTGGGCCACGAAGGTGAAGAAGTTCACCACATGGTCAGCCTGGCCGGTGAACTTCTCGCGGAGATGAGGATTCTGGGTGGCGATGCCAACCGGACAGGTATCAAGGTGGCAAACACGCATCATGATGCAACCCATGACGACGAGGGGGGCAGTCGCAAAGCCGTATTCCTCGGCGCCCAGCAATGCTGCCACCACTACGTCGCGGCCGGTTTTCATCTGCCCATCGGTCTGCACCACGATCCGGTCGCGAAGCTGGTTGGCGACCAGCGTCTGCTGCGTTTCTGCGAGGCCGAGTTCCCAGGGCCCACCTGCATGCTTCAGCGAGGTGAGCGGACTGGCGCCGGTCCCGCCGTCGTGACCACTGATGAGGACGACGTCGGACTTCGCCTTGGAGACCCCGGCGGCGACGGTGCCCACACCCACTTCGGATACCAGCTTGACGCTGATCCGGGCGCGGGGATTCGCATTCTTGAGGTCGTGGATGAGCTGGGCGAGGTCCTCGATTGAATAGATGTCGTGGTGCGGCGGAGGCGAGATGAGGGCGACGCCGGGGGTCGAATAG
>JAGQGZ010000206.1 GCA_020432105.1 Dehalococcoidia bacterium
GGTCGTACTTGCCCCACGGATACGGCACGGCAAAGAACTCACTGTAGAAATCGAGGCCCTGGCGGGTGACCTCGAAGAGTTCGTCCGTATCGAGGTGTTCAACCATCGACTTGCGGCAAAGCAGGCCCATTTCTACATCGCGATGCTGCTCGGTTACGCGATGATAGCGGCCCACGATGACGGCAAAGAGATAAGTGCTGAACGGCCCGCAGCTGGCGAATGTATGGAGCCTCCGGCCATCGCTCTGCGGTTCGACGGAGACCAGTCCGCCGTTTGCGACCACAACGTAATCCGCAGGGGCAACGGCACTGAACTGGTAGGTAGCCTTGAGGTCGGGCTGATCGAAGCATGGGAATAGGCGATGGGCGGCATAAGGCTCGAAGTTGGAGTACAGATACTCTTCCCCATCAGCCGGGTCGATGAACTGGTGGAAGCCGTCTCCGGCGTGGTCAAACTCATTCTCGTAGCGGATGTGGACGGTGTTGGAGGGCTGGAGGTTGGCGCCCGGGATGCGGATGCGGTAGTCGGAGAACGTTGGCTGGAGTTCGTGCCCGTTCACCACCAGCGAATGCAGGACCTTGCCTCGGTGGTCGAGTTGGAGGTCTCCGGTGCCTGAGTCGTCGAAGGTGATGGTGATGTCACCTGAATAGGTCGCCTGCTTTTCTCCCAGTTCGAGGCGAAGGGTATAGGTGCAATTCGAAACGCGAGAGGCGCGGGCGACGGCCTCGTCGCGGGTGAGGTTGTCCCTGGCGGCGGCGGTCTGGGTCATCGCAAACTCCTGGCGAAACTGTCCGGTCAGGCTACAGCCGTGCCGAATTGTGCGCTGCGAGCTATGCCCATGTTTGTGCTGCGCGGTACAATCCGCCTCGATCCCAACGAATCGGAACGAACGTAGCCCGCATGAGCAATACCGACGCTGCCCTGGCACTCATCCGTGCCATCAACCACGACGACTTCGATGCAATTCTCGCCGCTCATCGTTCGGATGTGCAGTTTTACTCGTTCCGCGGCCCAAACCTGCGTGACAGTGTGTCTGTGCGTGAGTGGTACCGTGACTTCCTGGAGCGATACGCCGACTGCACGTACACCGAGCCCGAGGTCATCGAGGAGGGCAACGTGGTAGCGGTCCGCGCTGTAATCACGGCCAAGGGTTATGACTGGCGCGAGTTCGAACAGAATGTCGTCGATATCATGGAGTTCGATGACCAGGGACTGGTCGTGTCCCGGAGACTGTATGCGCAGCAACGGGACGTTGTGCTGGACAAAGGCCCCGCGGCCGCACTCAAGGCTGCGACCGGAGCGGACGGCGGCAGCCAGTCGGCCACACGAAAAGCCGTCGATGATTTCTATGCTGCTCTCCTCGGTGGTGACAACGACGGTGCCCGGGCCCTCATCCACGATAAGTCTGCCTATATCGACTCGGTCTACGGCATCGGTGCCGGTGCAGATGCGATCCTCGACATCGTCTCCCAGATACCGCAACCGTCGTTCGGTTCATGGAGGATTACTGCTTCAGCTGCCGGCAAAGATTCGGCGATAGTCGAGATGGCCATCGACGCCTCTCGCCCACGCGCTGCGGACTTTGTGCGGGTGCTGGACGGCAAGGTATCGGTCATCGAGGGGTACTGGATGCTGCGGGAGATCGGCGTCAACCCCTTCGAGGAATACAGCAACGACCGGCATATGCGCCGCGTCATCCAGCCGATTTAGCCTTCGGACCGCTGGGCCCGAGCGCTTCAACCAGGACAGGAGAATCACCACATGGCAACCATGTACTACGACGGCGACGCCGATCTGAAGTTCCTTGAGGGCCGCACCGTCGCGGTCATTGGCTACGGATCGCAGGGCCACGCCCATGCCCTCAACCTGAAGGACTCGGGAGTCAAGGTCATGGTCGGCCTTTACCCGGGCTCGAAGTCATGGGCCGAGGCGGAAGCGGCGGGATTGCGGGTGACCTCGGTGGAGCAGGCTTCGAAGGAAGCGGACGTGATCATGGTTGCCGTTCCCGACCAGGTCCAGCGAGCAGTCTACGAAAAGGCGATTGAACCCGGGCTGAGCGAAGGCAAGATGTTGATGTTTGCTCATGGGTTCAACATCCACTTTCAGCAGATCCAGCCTCCGGAGTTCATCGATGTAGCGATGATCGCGCCGAAGGGCCCCGGCCACCTCGTCCGGCGCGTCTACACCGAGGGGGGCGGGGTGCCCTGCCTCGTCGCCGTCCACCAGGACTATTCGGAAACGGCCATGCAGGTGGCACTTGCCTATGGCAAGGGTATCGGCGGTTCGCGCGGCGGGATCCTCGAGACGACGTTCCGGGAGGAGTGCGAGACCGACCTGTTCGGCGAGCAGGTGATTCTCTGTGGCGGCATCTCGTCGCTCATCAAGGCCGCTTTCGAGACGCTGGTGGAAGCTGGCTACCAGCCGGAGTCGGCGTTCTTCGAGACGATGCACGAGGTCAAGCTCATCGTTGACCTCATCTATGAGGGCGGCCTCTCCAAGATGCGCTATTCGGTGTCAGATACCGCGGAGTACGGCGACTACACGCGCGGACCCCGCATCGTTACCGACGAGACCAAGGCGGAAATGCGCAAGATCCTCCGCGAGATCCAGACGGGTGAGTTTGCAAAGGAGTTCGTGCTGGAGAACATGGCCGGCCGGCCGCACTTCCTTGCCATGCGCCGCCGCGATACCGAACATCCGGTCGAGTTCGTTGGCGCGGAAATGCGCGGCATGATGAGCTGGCTGAACAAGTAGAGGCTGCCCAACCTGGCGTCACGCGGGCTGTAACCCAAGAGTGTGCCGCTTTGTAGGTGTATGCTACCCCTAACTGCATCCGAATCGCCCTCGGCGACTCAGCAATTTCGATCCAAGGGGACTGTGAATGGAACTGGCATTCGGCAAGAAGGAAGAAGAACTTCGTAAGGAAGTGCGTGCCTTCCTCAAGGAGAACATCAAGGAAGAGGACACCTCCGGTGGCTTCAACAACCGAAGCGACGAGGCGTTTGAAGAGGCCAAGGTGTTCAACAGCAAGCTCGCCGAACGAGGCTGGATAGCTCCCGCCTGGCCAAAGGAGTACGGCGGTCTCGGCGCGTCGATCTATGAGCAGATGGTGTTCAACGAGGAGTTCGGATACCACGGCGCTCCGGATACCGGGACGCGGGGATTCGGGGTTGGCATGATCGGCCCCACGCTGATCATCCACGGTTCCGAAGAACAGAAGAAGCACTACTTGCCGAAGATCACCAGTGGCGAGCACATTTGGTGCCAGGGCTATAGCGAACCGGGGTCGGGTTCAGACCTCGCAAGCCTCCAGACCCGTGCCGTCCGTGATGGCGACGACTACGTCCTCAATGGACAAAAGATCTGGACGTCGGGCGGCCATCGCGCCAACCAGATGTTCACGCTCGTACGCACCGACCCTGAGGCGCCCAAGCACCGCGGGATCAGCTTCCTCCTCATCGACGACATCAAGAACACGCCCGGCCTCACTCTTCGCCCGCTGATCAACATGGCGAACCGCCATCATTTCAACGAGGTCTTCTTCGAAGACGTGCGGGTGCCGGCAAAGAACCTGATCGGCGAAGAGAATCGCGGTTGGTACGTTGGGATGACGCTGCTGGACTTCGAGCGGTCGGGGATCGGCACCACAGCAGGGCAGAAGCACACACTTGAAAAGCTCACGGCGCTCGTCAAGGAGATGCCTGACGATCTCCGCGAGAAGAACCGGCTGAAGCTTGCCGACCACGTTGTGTCGAATAACGTGGCCCGCTTCCTTGGCTATCGCATCGGCTACATCCAGGCCAAGGGCCAGGTGCCGAACTACGAGGCCTCGGTCGTGAAGATTTTCCAGTCCGAGTTGGGACAGCGGATCTACGGATTCGGTGTGAATATGCTCGGGCTGAACGGTCAGCTGATGCCGGAACAGACGGGCGCCCCGCTCGCCGGCGAAATGCCGGAAGCAATGCTTCAGGCTGTCCCATCCACCATCTACAGTGGGACCAACGAGATCCAGCGGAACATCATCGCGACACGGGGGCTGGGCCTGCCACGAGGTTAGGTCGACAACCATCCCGGTTTGGGACCAAGGGGGCGCGCCGCGAG
>JAGQGZ010000207.1 GCA_020432105.1 Dehalococcoidia bacterium
TGCCCGAGTTCATGCAACGAGACGCTGTGGAAGTCGATGGCCACAGCCTCGGGGTCGAGCGTCCAATTCCGCGAGGAATCGAACTGGATGTCCGATTCGCTGGCAATAGGCCCATTGGCGGGGACTGTGCAGGTGCGGGCGAGGACGTTCGCACCGATCGCCGGCCACCAACCCAACGTATTCGCCTGGTCGGCATTTGAGAGCCCGCCGCAAAGGCTTGGTACTGCGATCGTCGGGTACCCGCCGGTGAACTGGAATGCGGCGCCGGCGGCGTTCCAGGTCCTGGTCGCGGCGAGCAGTGCCTCGTAGACCTCGTTGGTTGTCAGGTCCTGGGGACGTCCCGAATCGTTGTAGCTCCACACCATCCGGCCCGGTTCCCAGACCCATCCGGCAGCCTTGAATTGGGCGCTCACGCCGCCGGCCCGGCCGGCCGGTATCGCTCCCGGGATGGAAGCAATCGTCTCTTCGATCGCCCCGGCCACCACGTCGTCCTCGCGCTCTCCGGCAGGCACCTCGACCAGCATCTGGATGCGCAGCGGCGACATTCCTTCGGCGTCGGGCACAAGGAGATCTATCGATGCACCGGCGACATGCAGCGGCGCCGCCGCCGAGTCAGCCGAACCGCGCACAAACCCAAGCGTCGCCAGGGCCGTACCCGCCAGGGCAAACAGCATGGGCAAGAGCGCGCGACGAATCACCCCAAACCACTCCTTACCCTTGTATGCGCCGGGACGAGAAAAGGGTACGGCACGCCGCCACTGCTTTCGAATCCGCGTAAACACCTATCGCCCTGGGATGGCTCGGGGCGAGGTTCACAAAGCCTCTCTTCCCCTGGGGGTGAAAGCCGGGCTTCTACAGGTCGAGTGGACACTTCCCTGCGAATAGGAAGATAGGGTATCCTACCCTCCCATGGCCTCCCTCGAACGCGACCTTCGGGAACTCGACGCCCTCCGCAACCGTGGGGTCATCACCCCCGAAGAGTACGAGGTTCGTCGTGCCGCGCTGATGGCAGCTCCGCCGGCCCCGCCTCGCCCGCGCGGCAACGTCGTCCTCGAGGTTTTCAAGTGGGGCTCGGTCGGCTGCCTCGTGGTCATCGGAGTAGGCTTCCTGGTGTCGGTGCTGCTGGTCATTGCGATCGTCGCAGCGATCAGTAACAGCGAAGACCAGACGGCCGACTCAGGCGCCGACATCCGTGTCACACTCAGCGAAGGGGTCTCCGGCGAGGTCTCGCCGGAAGGCCAGGGGCGCTCTCGCCAGCGCGTGACGATTCTTGAGATCGCTGATGCAACCGAGACGCCGAACGTCTTCCAGGCGCCGCGCGATGGCTTCCGGTTCTGGGGAGCACGTGTGCGCATCGAGAACATTGGCGAACGCCAGACCAGGACCATCGACTGGGCCCTTCGCACGACCGACGGCATCGAGTACGACCGCCTCTTTGCCACCGGTGACCACCAGGACCTTGTTTACAACGACCTCAGCCCCGGTTCCGCCCGCGAAGGCTGGGTGTACTTCGAGATACCGGTCGATGCCGCCATCGACTGGCTGCGGGCCGATCCGGCCAGGCTCGCCGCCTACGACCTCTACTTCGACGCCCCGTAGGGCACACCTGCTCCGCGCCGTTCGCCATGGTGGTGGACGGACGCGCGCAAGGCGAAGGAATGCACGCGGCGGAAATCACCGGGGTCCGCACGGCTGTGGTGTTATCGATCGGTTCACTGCTCGCGAAGGTCGAGGACATACGTATCCGGCAGATCCTCGTACGACCCGATTTGTTCTGCTTCGAGGCTGGCGCGTTCGAACTCGGCCGCCTCCGCTGCCGTCCGCAGCACCACCGCTTCGACGGCAAAGCGCTCCGGCAGCCGGGGCGCCTGCTCCCTGATAGCAGCGACGAAGTTGCGATAGATCGCTGCCTCCTTGTCCGAATCGACGAGGACGATGACCAGCAGGGCGGGTTCCGGATCCACCACCACCACCGGCTGCGATCCCGGAGGAGGGTTGGCATGAGCATGGCCAGCGCCCGCGCTTTCAGGACGCTCTTCCCCGGCAACGCCCCCGGCCGTGATGGCAAGGAGTCCGGCACCCGCAAGGAATCCCCCCAGGACGATGGCCTGCACCAACGCCCCGACAGAGCCATCGCCATATCCCGAAGGAGTGGCAACTGTTGTCTGCATGGATCCCTCCACGACCTGCGGTCAGGAGGAATATGCCAAAGGCGGCACCGCCACCGCATCGGCAGAATCATGCAATTTTCAAGATTGGTTAATGGGTAGAACTATGTAGGTGGAGCGGGGTCGAGGGACCTCTCCCCCCGTGCCCAACATCCGGATGGCCGCGCCGCAATTCAGCCCTCAGGGCCCGGTTTCTCAGCCGGACAATGTAGTGCGCCCGGCGCCGCTCCAAGAGCCACTCACGCACGAGCTGGGGCTCCGGTTCCCTGCCATCACCCCACCCCATGCTCCCGCGCCCAGTTCGCCGCCTCCACGCGGTTGTGGGCGCCAATCTTCGCGTAGATGTTGGAGACGTGACGCTCCACCGTGCGCTCGCTGAGTTGAAGCTCCACGGCCATGTCGGCATTCGACGCACCGGTGGCGAGGCGCACGAGCACCTCCAGTTCGCGACCGGTGATCGAATCCGGGACCGTGCCGTTCGCGGAGGGCGCGGCCTGCCCGCTCACCAGCTCGCGGGCCTCCCGGAGGGCGCGCCCAGTTTGCGCACTAACACCCGAGCCTTCGCCGAAATGGAGCCTCGCGCTCGGTATAGCGGATGCCACGGCCTCTGCCTGGCGTCGGCCCCGCTCGCCTGTAAGCACAACGGTAGGGACGGTCAGTCGCGGCGCAAGCTCCACCAGGGAACCGGCCATCGAGGCATCGTGGTGGGCATCGAAGACCTCTCGGGGCACCTCTCGCTGCCAGTGCCTGGCGACGGCGTGGGCATACACGCCGGGGAGGTCCTGGTCTCTCCGCACTTTCAACTCACGCCACTCGAGGTCGTCCATAGCTGCTCGAATCGCATAGAGCGAGGCATTGGCGCTGTCAGATCCCTCGTAGTCGGGCGCGGCGAGGACCAGCAATCGGAATAGCTCTGGCCGGGCCACAGCCAGCGTCACAGCCGGGAAGCAGGCCCTGCACCAGGAGATGAGGTCCACCGGCTCTCCCACGGCCTCACAGACGGCCTCCAGGTCCATAGCCTGGTGGGCCACCGAAATAGGCGGAGTCAGCGGCCCAGAGAGCCCCATGCCCCGCCAGTCGAAGCGGACGGCGCGTCTCCCGGCCAGCTCTTCGTCGTCCATCGCCGCGATCGCCGGGTTCCTGTGCAACCGCGCGAAGTTCGTCTCGCCCGGCGGCCCTGCCACCAGTACAGGCGCCCCGTGCCCCGGGTACAGCCCGTAGGCGATGCGCACGCCGTCCTTCGTCGTCGTGTAGCGGGTATCGGGTGCTTCCATCAGGTCGCTCCATGCTCCCGCGCCCAGAGGGCAGCCTGCGTACGGTTGTGGGCGCCAATCTTCGCGTAGATGTTCTGGACGTGGCGCTCGACGGTGCGGATGCTGAGGCTCAGCTCATCGGCAAGCTCAGCGTTACTGCATCCGCGCGTGAGGCCCCCCAGCACCTCCCATTCCCGTTGGGTGAGCGACGGCGATGTGGCAACGGGCGTGCTGCTTTCTGTATCTGCGAACTTCGAACCGATGTATTCGTCCCACTGCTCGCGCAGGCGACGGCTGTAGTAGCCGCTACGACGTTCGAGCAGGATGCTGTTCGGGATCAGAGCCGCTACGGAGTCTGCTCGCGATCTCGGGGCGACCTTGAGAATGAGCACCGGCATGTCCAGTTCCCCGAGGGTGTCGGTAAGGTCGATACTCTGCTCGATAGACTCGAACGCATGCCACGCCTCGAGCGGCACTGTCTC
>JAGQGZ010000208.1 GCA_020432105.1 Dehalococcoidia bacterium
TGAGCGCGCGGTCGCCAGGGTCGTCAGGCACGCCGTTCACGCTTCCCTCGATTCGGCCCGGGTTGTCGCCTGGTCTCCTCGCCCGCCGGCGGACGGACCGGGTGGGGGGCCCTCTTCTGAGACCCGGTTAAGCGCCCGGCTCACGCCACCGGCTCTACGCCCGCCCGAACCACTGCAGGCGACCTTTTCACCGGGACGAGAAAGCGTCGACCCCGCCGGCTCTCATCGCGAGACCCTGCCCCTGCTTCACGTGGTCGGACAGATGAGCGCGACCTACATCGTCGCCGAAGGCCCGAGCGGGATGTACATGATCGACCAGCACGCCGCCCACGAGCGAGTCCGCTACGAGCAGGTCATCAAGGCCCGCGCGGCCACTGACGGGGCTCCGCGTCAACCGCTCCTCGAACCGGTCTTACTCGACCTCGAGCCGGCCCTGGCGGCGACTATGGCCGGCTCGGTCACTCACCTGGAGTCACTCGGTTTCGAGATCGCGGCATTCGGCGAACAGAGCTTCGTTGTCAGAGCGATACCGCCGGGGATCGCCGGCCGCGACCTCGCAGACGAGCTCCGGTCGTTCCTTGCAAGACTCGGCGACGAACGTCGCGTTACGGACCCATTCGAACGTGCCGCAGCTACGATCGCCTGCCACTCGAGTGTGCGAGCGGGTACGGCCCTCTCGCTGGAGGAAATGCGCGCCCTCGTCCGCGACCTTGAAGCCACCGACGCCCCCCGGACCTGCCCCCATGGCAGGCCCACCCTGGTTTACCTCAGTTCCGCCGCTCTCGACCGGCAGTTCGGGAGGTAGAGGATGTCTTGCCGTGTCCTTGCCCGGGGCGCACTGCCTGCCGTTGACCCCCGCGTCCGGGTGCGAGCAGCATGGACAGGTCTGCTCCTCTGCCGACACGACCTGTAATGAATCTCGTCCCCCGTGCCGCCTCTGTGCTCTTCATCGTCGCACTGCCGGTCTTCCTGATCAGTGCGAACATCCGCTTCTTCGCCGGCGAGGCCTGGTTCTACGAGCGTGGATTTCGCGAACACGATGCAGTCGCCTCAACCGGCCTCTCGCTGTCCGAACTGGACCGCTCAGCCGGCGAGATCCGCGACTATTTCGTGAACGACGCCCGCTATCTCAACATCATCGTCGTCGAGGACGGCGTTGCCGTCCCCCTCTACAACGAGCAGGAAGTGCTGCACATGGCCGATGTGAAGCGGGTAATGCAGGTGCTCTTTCGCCTCAACGAGGTCGCCCTTGCCATCGTCCTCGCTACTGTCGCCGGGCGCTTTCTCTGGGCTCGCGAAGGCGACCTGCGCCGGCTCGCCCGGGATACGCTCTATGGGCTCGCCCTGGGCGCCCTGGCAGCCGGTGCAATCGGCATCCTCGCCATCGTCGGATTCGATTCCGCCTGGGACCGGTTCCACGAAATCGTCTTCACCAACGACTTTTGGCAACTCAATCCGGCCACCGACCGCCTGATCCAGATGTTCCCTGAAAGCTACTGGCAGGAGTCAGTGGTAATGATTGCCGTCATGGTGGTCACGGAAGGGGCGGGCCTTGCCGTGCTCGCCGGTGGCTACCTCTGGTTTACGCGCACACCCGGGCCCGCCGAGGTCCGTTCAGCGCTGCCTGAACCCGGGCCCTCTTAGCCGGCGCAGGCGCAGGCTCCCCCGCAGGCACAGCCGCCACCCATTGGCGCGAAGTCCTCGAACCCTGCTTCGCCGCGTACTGCCGCGAATGCTGTGATTGTCCGTTCCGCCCGGTGGCCCTCTTCGCACTTCGTCGCGACAGCCGCTTCCGACATTGGGCGCCGACGTTCGAAGGTGGTCCGGCAGGTGGGGCAGAAGTACTCGTAAATGGCCATAGCCAGATCTTAGCGAATCGTCGCTTAGCCGGCCCGTGCCACGCGATCGTCTTTCGCCGGCCCTTCGGACGCGGCAGCGGGGGCCACATCGGGCATGGCGTCCATCGTGGCCGCTGGTCGCGGTGCAGACGTCGCGATAAGGACGTTGTCTGGAGCGAGTTCGTACGTCTTCGGCATAGCAGCCGGACGCGCAAACGAGACGGAATCGAGCTGGCCGGCCATTACCGCATGGGTTATCCAGTTGCCTGGTTCCACCCACTCAACGCCGCCACCGAACTCGCCACGTATCCGCTCGGCAAGCGACCGGACACTTCCCCAGATCCCTGTCATAAGGACTGGACAATAACTCGCATCGCTGCAAGCAGCAAATCATCTGGCGCCGAGGTGTTCCAGAACGATCCGGTTCCACTCCTCTGGTGCCTCGAAGTAGGAGGAATGGCCGGCGCCGGCAATCACCTGGAAGGTCGATCCGGGGACGAGGCGGTGAGCCTCCTCGATAAGCTCCGGCGAGGTGATCATGTCGTGCTCACCGACAACGAAGAGGACCGGGACTCCGGCCGCGACGATTGATTCGTGCATGCTTCCCCGGTACGTCGCCGGGGGCCGCCCAAGGAGCCCTCGCGGACGCGGCGGGTTGAGTGCATTGATTCCACGGTAGAGCTGCGCCAGGTCCGGGCTGCGAGCTTCGAATTCGTCGGACAGCGCGTGCTCCCGCAGCCCCCCATTGCCGCGCAGTTCCTTCAACTCGTCCTGGATCTGTCGAATCCGGTCGTTCGCGACGCCTCCGTTAGTGCCGGAGTAGGTGAGCGAAAGGATGCGGTGAGGGGCCAACCGAAGAAGCCCTGCGACCGCCCGTCCCCCCATCGAGTGGGCAACGATGTGCGCCCGTTCAATGGCGAGGTGGTCGAGAAGCGCCAGGAGGTCACTGCCGAAGGCGAACCGGCCGATCTTCATCATGCCGTCCGACCGGCCCCATCCGCGGGCGTCGAACGTCGTGCATCGAAAGTGCGCTCCGAAGGGTTCCAGCTGTTGCCACCACACCAGGTGGTTACCTCCCGCTCCATGGAGGAAGACAACATCGTCGCCGGCGCCACCCCGGTGGTAGTAGATCCGGGCGCCGTTAACTTCAGCGAAGGGCATGCCCAGCATGGTAACGGCCCGGAACCGGCTCTGTTTCTTTGCCCTTGGGTCCCCCTTGAACGGCGCCGTCCAGCATCCAGACCCGGGTCGCTCCATCGGCCTCTCGGAACAGGTCCACCACCCACTCGTGGCAGGTGAAGGCGATCACCTGGTGCCGTTGGGCCAGTCGCGCAAAGCCACGAGCAGCCGCGAGCGCGCGCTCCCTGTCGAAATTGACCAGCACCTCATCGACGACGATGGGGAGCGGCCCGCTACGCTCCCGGAATTGCTCGATGAGCCCGAACCGTAGGGCCAGATAGAGCTGCTCCCGGGTTCCCCGCGATAGCTGGTCGGGGGTTTTTTCCTGGCCGTTCGCCTCCACCACGTGGAGTGACGATTCGCCAAGCGGAGCAATAATTCGCCGGTAGCGGCCAAGGGTCATCTCGATGAAGTATCTCTCCGCCGCCTGGACCACAGCGGGTTGCCGTTCGCGCTCGTAGCGTCCCCGCGCTTTCTCAATCAGGAGTCGCGCGATCCGGGCCGTGGTCCATTCCCGCGCAAGCTCCGCTGCCTCGGTCCGTAATCTCTCCCGCCTGGCCAGCAGGGCCGATGTTCCCCCGCCTGACTCCAGGGCGGCCAGCTCTCCCTGAACTCCTCCCAGCGTTGTCAGCGACACCTCATGCTCCGCCTGGTGCCTGTCTAACTCGCTCTCCAGGGCACGCTCCTCAAGTTCGAGCGCAACCGCATCCGTTGCCTCCAACTCCGCGACGAAAGCATCGATCGCGCCATGAGAACCGGCTGCCTGCGCGACCCTGGCCAGGTGCTCCCGCGCATCGCGCGTCAGTGACT
>JAGQGZ010000209.1 GCA_020432105.1 Dehalococcoidia bacterium
TCATTGCGTGAAATTCATCGACGGTGAGACCTGGCGCATCCTCGCGGGGACTCCGTCCCACTTCGTTCACGGAGAGCAACCTGTTGTCCCGGTACATCGCCGTATCTTCGACCCCCTTGGCAGCGATCGGGCCGGTCAACTGCTGCCAGCGAAGGAGGAGCTCGGCCCTGGCGGGTTCGGCCATCGGGGTGCAGAGCAACTCCGCCACGTCACTGACCGAGCCGGGCTGAGCACCCCGTGCCATGGCTTCGGAGGCGGCGGCACCGATTAGCTCCCCATCCTCGTCGGATAGCCCATCAGCGGTGCCGTAGGTTCGATAGCGGGGCAACGCAATGGTGAGTTCACGCAGGGCCTCGTGAATTCGCTGCGGCTCCGGCGTCTCAAGAAGACGGCCAGCTGCGCTCGCCAGGTGGTCGAATTCTGTACGAAAGTGCTCGCTCAGCACCTCTTCCTTGCAGGCCCAAACGATGTCGGGAAACGCTTCGACGTCCGGTGCGACATCGGCGTACCAGCGGTGGAGGTCGGCGAGGCCCTCGGTGTCGAACAGAAGTCGGTCGATGACGCCAAGGAACTCGTACCCCGTGGTCCCTTCTACCGGCCAGGCCGCAGGAAGCAGTTCATCCCGGTCGAGGATCTTCTCCACCCAGATGGGCCGGTCGCCGAGGAGGTCGCGCAGCTGCTGGAGGTAGGAGGCGGGATCTCTGAGGCCATCGACGTGGTCCACGCGGACACCATCGACGAGGTCAGCATCGGCGAGTTGCCCGAGCAGGGCATGGGTCGCCGTAAACACTTCCGGGCGCTCCACGCGGACACCGACGAGGTCGTTGATGTCGAAGAACCGCCGATAGTTCACCCGTTCCGCAGCGTCACCCCAGTAACCGAGGACGTAATGCTGACTGGCAAGAGCATCCTGAATGTCCGACAAGGTGGATTTCCCATCGAGGAGCCGCTCCGTGTCCGGGCGCAAGGGGAAGCGCCGGTCGTAGTAGGCGATCTCCAGGCCCGCATCCCCCTGGACTACAGAGAGTTCGGCAGGGGCGAGGGCCTCGAGCGGCTTGCCCAGCACAGGAAGGAACAGGCGCCCATCGGCCTCGTCCCAATGGATGTCGAAGTACCCGGCGAACTGGGATTCCTCTCCCCGCAGGAGCACGTCGCGCCACCAGGGATTCTCTTCGTGCGCAGCCATGTGGTTGGGGACGATGTCGAGGACGACACCCATACCCTGAGCCCTGCAGGAAGCAACGAGTGCTTCATAACCCTGTTGGCCGCCAAGAGCTTCGCTGATGCGAGTGGGGTCGACAACGTCGTAGCCATGGGTGCTGCCGCGCCTGGCACGGGCGATGGGTGACAGGTAGAGGTGCGAAATGCCGAGTGCGTGGAGATAGGGGACTATCCGCCGCGCGTCGTCGAATTGAAACCCGGCGTGCAACTGGAGTCGATAAGTGGCAGTGACCGGGTCATTCGCCATTGGAAGGCAACACGACGGTCAACCAGTCACCAAGGGCGCGGAAGTGCAACAGCCACTCGTCGGCTTCGCGGTCGCCACGACTGGCCCGCGCCTCAGCCAGGGCATAGACCGACGAGTGGGCAACGGCATAGTAGGCCTTCTGCACCTGCCAGCGGTCGAGTTCGTGCTCGGCCCGCCCGGAGATCTCGGAGGCGAGACGAAGGCTCTCGAGCAGCTGGAGGTCGTCAGGAGTTCTCTCGAGGGCGATGGCCATGCGTTCGAGGGCGACTTCGTAGGCAAACCGGAACTGCTCCGAGGCATCCAGTCGCACCCCCCACTGTGACGCTTCATTGACAAGTCTTTCGACCTCCCCGAAGTCCGGGAGCGGCTGTTCCAGTTCGGTCACCGCGTCGTTGTGGAGTACCGTTTCGGCAGCGACCCGGAGACCGGCAGGCAGGGGAAAGGCAAATTGCTCAAGCGAGTGCATCAGGGGCTGGTTTTGCAGATAGATCTCGCGGTAGGACTCGCCGATGCTCTGCATGGTGTTGGCAATGACCTTGGTAAGGACGTGGCGCTGTTCATCCCGAAAGAGCGATCGCAGGGAGTACGTTCGCTCGCCGAAGTGCCTTTCCTGGAGGCGCACGATCTGCGGGTAGTCGGCGCGGGTGAACGCCTCCCGAAGGTCGTGGGCCATTGCGGCGTAGGCTTCGACCCCCTGGTAGTTCCGCACCCCAGCACTCACATTGTGGTCACCAAAGTGAAGGATGCCGTAGGTAACGTCAGCCTCTTCGGTGGTGACGGCCGAGACAAGCCGGCTACGACCGAGGAGCATTTTCATGGTGCCGGATTCGACGAGCTCCCGTTCGAGGATCTCTTCGCGAAACGGGTAGACGGTGCGCCGTGCCCCATTTACGGCCTCGGGTTCAAAGAGTGAGTTGATGGCGAAGTGCGCTGCCACACCACGGAGGTCGACCATCGAGCCCTTTACGTGGCGTTCGTACACCTGCCGGCCATCGCCCTGTTCCGGGACGTTGCTCCTGGCCTCGGCCAACCGGGAGGAGAATTCCCTTTCGAGGTCGAGCCCAAGAACATCGCGCGCGAGTTGCACGACGCGCCCCGCGTACTGGATGACCTGCACCGTCTCTATGCCAGAGATGTCATCGAAGAACCAGCCACAGCTGGTGTACATGAGCATGGCGTTTCGCTGGAGCTCCATCAGGCTCAAGGCACGCACAACATCGAACCCTTCGCCGAACTCGCAGCCAAAACGCTGTAAGTAGGACGACACGTTGCCGGGTTCGCGATCGAGGATGACGTCGATATAGCTGTCGCGAGCCTCCCAGGGATCGCGGAAGAGCTCGGCAGCGGCGACTTCGAAGGGCTGCTCCACGCTATCGCGGAGCCAATCCAGGGCCGCCAGCAGGGGCGCACGCCAGGCCTGGTTCCAACCGGGTCGACCGCTGTTGCAGCCACAGTCGGTGCGCCAGCGCTCGATCCCGTGAACACAGCTCCATGAGGTGTTCTCGACGATCTCGGCTTCGTGGTCGGCCGGAAAGCGTTCGAGGTAGAGCCCGTAGTTGACCAACTCCGCAAGCTTCTCGCTTTCGACGTGGTCGAGGGCGTAGGCAAGAGCCATTTCACCGCGGCGGTGATGGTGGCCGTAGGTTTCGCCGTCGGTGGCGATGTGCTCCAGGCGGGGGCCTTCACCTTCACCGAGGGCGCCGACGAGGCGTTCGGCAAACTGCTCACCCTGCTGCAGGATCCCCTCGAAAGCGACGGCCCGCGAGGTTGCACCGTCGTAGAAGAAGACAACGATCGAGCGGCCGCTGGCGAGATTCACGCGATAGGGACGGGTTGTATCCACCGGGTGCAGGTTGTGATCAGCCCACTCGGTCTCCCCTATCCGCCGCGACCTCCGAGCCTGATGGGGCGCAAGGATGGTGAAGGCGACGCCGGCAGCGGCAAGATCTTCCAGGGTAGGGTTGTTCACCGCCGTTTCGGGCAGCCACATCCCCTCGGCGGCCCGAGCGAAGCGGTGCTCGAAATCACGCAGGCCCCAGAGAATCTGGGTCCGGCGATCGCGATCGTTGGCGAGCGGCAGGATCTGATGGTTGAAGGCCTGGGCCATCGCCGAGCCGTGGCCGCCAAAGCGGTCGGCGCTGCGAGCGTCTGCATCAAGAATGTCGGCGTAAACGGCGGGTTCGCTCTCCTCCAGCCACTTCAGCAGGGTTGGCCCGAAGTTGAAGCTCATCCGGGAGTAGTTGTTCACGAGCCGCACGATTCGCCCATCGCCATCGAGAATGCGAGCGGCGGTATTGGGTTCGTAGCACTCCGCGGTCACGCGTGCGTTC
>JAGQGZ010000020.1 GCA_020432105.1 Dehalococcoidia bacterium
GTGGAGGTTCGAGTCCTCTCGTCGGCACCACGATGTGGCCGGTCTAGGGGCCCGTGGCCTAGCGGGAAGGCGTCTCCTTTGCAAGGAGAAGATCGTCGGTTCGAATCCGATCGGGGTCGCCATAGCCCGCTGGTGGACGATGACGACAGCGGGTCTCACAAACTTTCTAGCAGCAATCGGTGGATCTGTTTACGGGTGCCGCTCGACGGTGATACTCGATGCGGTCTCGGCGGTTTAACGCTATGACCTACTCGGTTTAGGGCCAGGGTTCGTTCATGCGACCGCGAGGTTTGGCGTCCGGATGCGGTTGGCGTTTCTCCGCATTCGAAGCGCCTGCAGCCGGGCGCCGATAACTGGTGACGCGGTCCGATGGCTTTGCGCTACGCTCATCCCGACTTGAACGCCATGGGGCCTACCGAGCCGCACGAACATCAACGTCGCCCCGGCACCGGAGATAGACATAGCAGGTGCGCGTCCCTTTCAGTGACGAACATCACGGCAACCGGTCGTACGGATTGGAAGGGATGCAAACTGGAGGAATGTATCGCCGCGGACCGCGTGGCTATGCGGCCTTATAGTTCCGGGCACGACGTGGAGGAGCGGCAATGACCGACGGAACCCAGCCCGGCGCCAGGGGAGATACTTTCGCCGGGTCGCTCGAGTTGGCGGCGGCAGCAGCGAAGCTGACCTCGCCGGTAGCGTATCGGCGGCTGCTGCGGCTGATCGTGGAGACGGCGGCGAGCGTCCTCGATGCAGAGACCGGGTCACTCTTCCTGGTCGACGAGGAGACCGGCGAACTCGCGTTCGAAGTGGCGCTCGGCCTCTCCGACGAAGAGGTGGGGGCGATTCGCCTGGAGCCCGGCCAGGGTATCGCGGGCATGGTCGCATCGACGGGACAGCCCGTGGCGATCCGTGATGCGGACAACGACCCCCGTCACGCGGCAGCCATAGCCCACCAACTGGGCCGCCAGCCGCGAAGCGTGCTTTGCGTCCCGCTGTACGTGGAGGATGCCGTAGTCGGCGTGCTGGAACTCCTGGACAAGCGCAATCAGCCGGGCTTTGGCCAGGAGGATATGGCGACAATCGCACTCTTCGCGAACCAGGCCGCGGTGGCCATCGTGCAGTCGCGTGCGCAGCAGGAGTTGCACGCCCTCGTCGAGGGTCTCAGCACCGGCGCCGGGAATACCGGGGGCACTGCCACTTCGCCGGTGGAGTCCGCAGCAAGCTTGCTTTTCGAGATCGCCGGGCACAGCGATGCCGACCTGCAGCTGGCGACCGAGTTGTTACGGGTGATTGCCGGGCGTGGCCGATCCTCGGAGGGGCGCGATTGAGCACCCTACCTGCCTGGGGCGAGGCATTCAGCCGGGAGGAGTCGCTACAGGTGCCGACGATCCCGGCGATGGACGACCTGACGACAGATTGGGCGTGGGGCGGAGACCGTGGCAGCGGTGCTGGTGTCCGAGTAGCGGTGTTGGATAGCGGAATCGACAGCCGCCACCCTGGGATCGGACGTGGAGTGCAAGGATTCGCAACGGTGTCACGCGAGGGTGAGCACCTGGCGATCTCCAGGGAGCCGCACGAAGACGTCTTTGGGCACGGAACGGCCTGTGCGGGGATCATCCGATCGCAAGCACCGGGATGCGACCTGTACAGCGTGCGAGTATTGGGGCCACGTCTGCGGGGCTCCGGCGATGCCTTCATCGCCGGCCTGCGGTGGGCCATCGATAACGAGATGCACGTCTGCAACCTGAGCCTGGGGACGACGCAACGCGAGCACGCCGAGGAGTTGCGCGAACTTGCCGATGAGGCGTATTTCCGGGGCATCGTGCTGGTGACGGCGGCCAACAACTTGCCCATCGTCAGCTTCCCATCGCTGCTCTCGGCAGTGATTTCTGTCGCCTCGCACGGGCGACCGGAGCCAGGCATCCACTACTACAACCCGCACCCTCCGGTGGAGTTCGGGGCACCAGGAAGCGATGTCGCCGTGCTCTCTCCCGGCGGCGGCAGAGCAATCGCGACGGGGAACAGCTATGCGGCGCCCTACATCACCGGGTTGGTAGCAAGGCTGCTAGGCAAGCACCCGGGCCTGACCAGCTTCCAGGTGAAGACCGTGCTCCGTGCCCAGGCCGCGAACGTGCAACGTTCATCCTAGCTACCGGTCCGGAGCGGCGAATAGGGCTGTGCTATTCTTTCGTACCGTCCGTCACCCATGGTCGAATCGAGAGGTTCCGTTGTGTCCAGGCACCTGCAGCACGAGATAGATATCGACGCTCCGGCGAGCCGCGTCTGGGAGATCCTCACCGACACGGACGCGTACGCCGGATGGAACCCGTTCGTCCCAAGATTCGAGGGTGAGTTGCGGGAGGGTTCGCGGGTGAAGGTCTGGTTGAAGCTCTACCGCTGGGGCACGGTGCCCTTTCGACCCGTGATTACAAGCGTCGTGCCGAACAAAGAGCTGCGTTGGCTTGCGAAATCCGGCCCCACTGGTGTCTTCGACGTGCAGCGGCGGTTCGTCATTCATGAACGCGAGGGCGGTGGGGTCCGGCTGGAGCAGGGCGAGGTCTGCACGGGCTTCCTGACGCCCCTCATGTACTTCCTCGATCTGGACCGGCGTATCGTCCGCGGGTACCGGCGAATGAACACGTCGCTCAAGGCACTGGCGGAAGCCGGTACATCTCAAGAACGCGCCAGAGACGGCGCAGCCTCCGAATCGTTGGGGCCGGGAAGGATGGAATAGTGCGGAAATCCCACGTTGCGCTCTTTGGCATGCTGGCGGCAGGCGTCGCCATGTTGCCCGGGTTGCGAAAGAAGTCGTTGCACCCGGGAGGCCCGCCGGCAGCCCGCTCCTGGCGTATGCGGATCACAAGCCACGAAACGTTCAGCCATGACAGCATCGATAGCCTCGGCTATGACTGGAGCCGGATCGCGGACCCGGCAATGGCGCCGAAGTTCCCGCTGAAGGTCTACCTGCCGCAATCCACCGGGGACATCGTCAAAATCGTTCAGGAGGCGAAGACGCTTGGAGAGAAGCTGGCTGTCCGCAGCAAGGGACACTCCAGCAACGATCTCGTGCTCACTGAAGGGGGCTCAGTGGTCGTGACCGAGAAGCTCAACCGTATTGTCGCCGTGGACCGTGAGCGTATGACGGCGACGGTGCAGTCGGGGGCAATCTCGGCGGAGGTGGACGACTACCTTGCGACGATGGGTCTTGGGCTGCCAATTATCGGCGACCACAACCACATCACAGTTGGGGGGTTCGCTTCGGTTGGTGGCATCAGCCCGGCGTCCCACCGCTTCGGGCTGTTCATCGACAATATCGAATCGTTCGAATACGTGAATTGGGACGGCGACGTCCTCAACTGCAGCCGAACGGAAAACGCCGCAGACTTCTGGCGGGTTCTCGCGGGTACGGGGCAGCACGGCATCATGTCGACGCTGACACTCAAGCTCATCGAGATCGACAAGTACGGGACCATTCTTGAAAACGAACAGACGCGTTGCACCAACGTGGACGACTTCGTCGCGGTGTCGAGCAGCTATATCAACGACCCCGGCGATGCGCTTTACGAGCGCGGCGTCTGGATCGACTTCCAACTGCCGCGGCGCCGCCTGACGGTCGGTCAGTTCTCGGCTTACAAAGCCACGCCCGCATCGCGGCTGGCCACGCTCCGCGGCCGCCTGGCCTACGGCTACCTGCACCGGATCGGTTACCTCGCGGGGCGGCTGCCCCCGGGACTCGATCGCACAGTGAAGTACATCGGTACGGCTGGCGTTATCTTCAGCCCGAAGTACGCGACCATAAAGAACATCGAGTTCTTCACCGACAAGATCCTCGACTCCACGGTCGGTGACCCGACCAGGATGCTTATCGTCCTGGCGCCGTTGGAGCGGTACGAGGAGCTGTTCCGCGAAAGTTTCGCCCTTATGGTCGACTACCGGGAACGCACGGGATGCTTCACATTCGTGTCGGTTTATGTGAAGAGCATCAACTCGGAGTACCTTTCCCAGGGCACGGACCGGACGCGGTTCTGCGAGCTGATGTTCTACATGGGCATCAACCAGAAGCGAATGACACCGGAAGTGCTGGACGAGGTGGTGTCGGACTTCGACGACCTCTGCATCCGGCATGGCGGATTCCGCTACATGCACAGTAAGACCGTGACTGATGCGCGGCGAGACATACTCGACCCCAACGTCCACTACCGGAAGTAGACGACGGGCAGCGAACTGGTCAGACGGGTGCAGGATGGCGGTGGTCGTTCATCCAGTCCACGAAGGTCGGGAAGATATCTTTCGCGACATCTTTGCCCATGAAGACGTCCTGGTGTCCGTAGCCGGGGAACTCGTGATAGCTGTGCAGGCCCGGCGAGCTACGCTCCAGGACGTTGTGGCAGTGCCGGTTCGAGTCGGAGAAGACTCGATTGGTATCTCCGGAAACGAAGAGGATGGGCGTTGTGAGGTCGCGGGCGGCGCGGACGTAGTCGTTGGGGAGGCTCGCGTGCTGCGGTGCATCGCGGTCAAACTTCACGGCGCGATTGCGAGCCTTGAGCATGCGCATGACGTGGCGGTGATAGTGCACGTTCACCGGGCCGTAGAGGTCGCCGCCGCGGCGGTGCGTGACCTCGTCCAGATTCTCGTGGAGGTAGAGCGCGGGCCAGCCACTGCCCCACATCAGGCTGAGCATGTGGCAGGCGGGCACATCGCACTCCCGATGGAACAGGGATACGAGCTTAGAAATGAGCTTGCCGCGGTGGAAACCGGGGTCTTCGGACCAGGCAGGGCTAACGTAGGGCAGACCAAGGACATGCTCGAAGAGCGTGGGGCCGAGCGTGCCCTTGAACCGCGAGAACGCCGGCACCTTCGGCGTGAGTCCGGCGCTGTTCGCGATCACGCTGCTGATCCCACCGACCTGCCCGGCGGCCATGCTCATGAGGAAGGAAACCGAGCCCAGGCAGTGGCAGATGACGTGCACACGACGGTCGCCGGCAACCTCGCGCAGCTTCTGCAACGCCGCCGGGAAGTCGTAGAGCGCGATGTCATCCATGGTGTAGCGATGCCGTTCAAGGTTGTAGATCCAGCGGTTCGACATTCGGTAGTCGACGGTGAAGACATCGCTGAAGCCGTGATCGAGCAGGTACTGGACGAGGTTGTAGTGCTCCGGCATCACAAACATATCGGTCGAGGTTGTGAGGCCGTGGACGATAAGGACGATATCGTCAGATGGCGCACGATTGAAACGCTGCAGGCTCAGACCGAGACCGTCGCCGGTACTGAAGTAGTGGTAGGACTTCTCGGCGCCGGTGACACCCTCGAGGGTGTACAGGGGAATAGCGCGGACCATCGGCGGACCCCCGGTTCGTGGTATGGGCTCATACTACGGCCTCGGGCAAAGTCGTCGTTTGCCGTGCGTGAGGGAACCCTGGCCGCTCGACGGATAAGTACCCAAAGTATGGACAACTCCGTGAACAGGGTGTAACACCACTCCGATGACCAGGGACCTGTCCTGCTGATGTTCGCGACGATTGCCAGGCTCTCGTACAGATTTCGCTGGCCGGTGCTGATAGCCGGGGTGATTCTGTTCGTCGTCGGGGCGGTGTACAGCGGCGGCGTCTTCAATGTGCTGAAGCCGGGCGGCTACGACGACCCCGGCACAGAGTCGTACAAAGCGCGGCAACTGAGTATCGAGAAGTTCGGTGTGGGCAGTGCTGACCTGGTCGCGCTGTACACCGCCGAAGACGGTCTGATCACGGACCCGGCCAATGCGGCTGCGGTCGCTGCGGCGGCCGAACGGGCCATTCCCCACGAGTCGGTGGTGCTGGCATTGGGCGCCTTCAACACGGGTGCCTCCCAGTTCGTCTCACAGGATGGCAGACGCACCTTCGTCGTCTTCACGCTCGCCGGGGAGGAGGGCGAGAAGATCGATGCCACCGAGGAACTCACGGAGGTTCTTGTCGCGGAAGGGCCGGTGGTCACGGAGTTCGGTGGCGAGATACCGGTCTTCGAAGCCTTCAACACGACGATCGAGAAGGATTTGCGGCGAGCGGAACTGCTCGCCTTCCCGCTGACCGCACTCCTCCTCGTGTTGATCTTCCGTAGCCTCATCGCGGCGGCGGTGCCACTGATCCTTGGTGCCCTTGGAATCGTTCTTGCGCTGTCGCTGCTTCGCATCATCGCCTCGACCACGTCGATCAGCCTGTTCGCCCTGAATGTGGTCACGGTCCTCGGCCTGGGCCTCGCGATCGATTACTCACTGTTCATCCTCAACAGATATCGCGAGGAGGTACCGGAGTGGGGCGTGGAGGAGGCGATCGTCCGTGCCGTCAATACGACTGGGCGGGCGGTAGCGTTCTCCGGGGTGACGCTGGCGACAAGCCTGATCGGGCTGTTTGTCTTCCCCCAGGTCTTTCTGCGTTCGATGGCGATCGGCGGGATTGCGGTAGCCATCCTGGCCGTCCTGATCGCCATCACCGTCCTGCCCGCGCTGCTCGGGGTGCTCGGCGGCAACATCGAACGACTCCGCATACCGTGGTTTGGGGGCGGAGACGAGGCGGAAGCCCAGCCGGAGAGTGGCTTCTGGCATGCGATCGCCTTCGGCGTGATGCGACGGCCAGTGCTCATCGCCGTCACAGTCATCGCCTTCCTGCTGTTGCTCGGCGTACCCTTCCTTCGCTTCAATCCATCGAAGCAGGACGCCCGGGCACTGCCCGCCGGCGAAGAAGCGCGAGCGGTGAGCGAGGTCCTGGACTCGGAGTTCCAGCCGCACGAGACGACGCCGCACTTCGCCGTTGTCGAAAGCCGGGAAGAACCCGGGGCGCCGGAGTCTATCGAAGCGCTCTTCAACTACAACGAGATGCTCCTCGCGTTACCCGGCATTGCCCGTGTTGACAGCGTCTTCGGGCTCGCACCGGGCCTATCACTGGCGGAATACCAGGGGTTGTTTGCGCAGCAATCGCTGGATGCCGACCCGCAACTCGCAGCCGGGTTTGCGCTCTTCGTCAGCGAGAACTTCGTACGATTCTCGCTTATCAGCGACTTCCAGATCGATGACGCTGAAGGGCAGCGACAGGTCGCAGACCTACGCGCCGTTCCGCCGCCGGGAGACGCCGATGTCCTGGTGGGAGGCAACGCGGCCGACCTGTTCGACACGAAGGAGAGCATCAAGAGCAAACTGCCACTGACCCTCGGGATCATCGGGGTCGCGACTTTCGTGGTGCTCTTCCTCGTCTTCGGATCGGTGACACTGCCGTTGAAGGCAATGCTCATGAACCTTATGTCGCTTACCGCCTCGTTCGGAGCGATCGTGTTTATCTTCCAGGACGGCCGGCTCGAGGGCCTCCTGAACTACGACTCCCTGGGCACGATAGATGTGACGCTCCCATTGCTGATGTTCGCTATCGTGTTCGGCCTGTCCATGGACTACGAGGTGCTGATGCTGTCACGGGTGCGCGAGGAGTACGTACGCACCGGAGACAACACTCTCGCCGTTGCCCGCGGGCTGGAGAAGACCGGTCGCCTTATCACGAGTGCGGCGGCATTGCTGGTGGTCGTTATCGCCGCCTTCGCGACATCGGACATCGCACTGATGAAGGCGCTGGGCGTGGGGATGGCATTGGCGGTAGCCATCGATGCCACGATTGTGCGTGCATTGCTTGTGCCGGCGACCATGCGGCTGATGGGTCACTGGAACTGGTGGGCACCAGCGCCTCTTTATGCTCTCTGGGAGAAGATTGGTCTTGGCGACCTCGAGGGTCATGGACCGGAGGCGAAGCCCTCGACGCAGCCTGTACCCGCGATGGCCATTGCAGCGCCATCGCCGGCGACGGCCCCGTTCCCGGCGTCGCCGCCCCCGCCCGTAAACCCGGCAACGATGGTGATGCCCGCGAGCGCAGGCCAGGGGCTTGCCTACCTCGTACTGCGGAACGACGGGGCGGCCGGCCAAACGTTCGAATTGAGCGGCGAACGGACACGAGTGGGCCGGGCGCCGGACAACGACGTCGTGATCGACGACCCGCTGGCCTCGGCCCACCATTTCAGCATCGAACGCGCGGGCGACGGGAAACTCATCGTGCGCGACGAAGCCAGCACCAACGGCACGGCAGTCAACGGTGAACGGATAGACCAGCTGGCGGTGGAGCGCGACGTCGAGATTTCGGTCGGCGCGACCAAACTCGACCTTATCGTCGTGAGTCCACGGCCGGCGACGCCCGTGCAACGACCGGCATCAGCCGTTGGCGGCACTGTCGTCGTGCCGAAACTGGGCCGGCTCAGCGACTACCTGGTGGTCCTGGACGGGGCAGAACCCGGCCGCCTCTACAGGGTCCAGGGCGATAGCGTGACGATCGGCCGCGATCCTCGAAACCAGGTTGTCCTGGAGGACATCAAGGTTTCCGGGTTCCACGCGCGGCTGCAACGAGGGCTCGACGGAGGACTGATCGCGGAGGATTGGGGTAGCCAGAACGGTACGTACCTGAACGGGGAGCTGCTCCAGGATGCCACCGCACTGCAGAACGACGACCTGTTGCACGTCGGCGATACGACCCTGCAGGTCAAGCGCGTTTCGTGACGCGGTGCGCGGTGGCAGCCGAGTGCAGAGGGAGTGGTCACAACGATGACCGGTGACGCAAACAGCAGCCCGGATGCAATTGTCATCGGTTCGGGGTTCGGCGGCGCGGTGTCAGCCTGCCGGCTTGCGGAAAGCGGCCGAAAGGTGGTCGTTCTCGAGCGCGGGCCCTCACGCACCGGAAGTCAGTTCCCGCGGCTTGGGCAAGGTCTGTCGTCGTGGCTCTGGAACGACCGCTGGGATGGGTTCTTCGATCTGCGCGTCTTCCGGCGCATCGCGACACTGGCGTCTGCGGGCGTTGGCGGTGGTTCACACGCCTATGCCAACGTCCACATCCGCGCGCCAGAACGGACATTCCGCCAGGGGTGGCCGGCCGGGATGGGACCGGAACTGCTCGCCCCGTACTACGACCGCGTGGAGCGGACGCTGGGCGTGACCCAACTCCCGGATACCATCGAGCTGGAAAAGACAGCCGCCTTCGACCGCATCGCCAGGGAACTGGGAGCAGATCTCGTGAGGCCGAACCTGGCGGTGCACTTCAGCGAGCAAGAACCCGTTGCAGGGTCGCCTGTCGCGTATGACCGCGATCCCTATGGGATGGGGATCGCCGTAGAGCAGGCCCCCTGCAGGATGTGTGGCGAGTGTGACATCGGCTGCACGACGAATTCCAAGAACACGCTGGACCTGAACTACCTGGCTATCGCGACACAACGTCACGGCGCCGAGATCCGTCCGGGCGCCGAAGTCAAGGCGATCAGGCCGACAAACGATGGATACCGTGTCCACTTCAAGAACCGCGTGACGGGCCGGATGGAGAGCATTTGGGCGCCGCTTGTGGTCCTGTCTGCAGGCACGGTGAACTCCAACGAATTGCTGCTTCGCTGCAAGGAAGAGCTCGGCACGCTCCCGAAGATCAGCGACGCGCTGGGGCGGCATTTCTCCGGCAACGGCGACTTCCTCGGTGCGACAGTCAACGCCGACCGGCCGCTGAACCCCTGGCACGGCCCCACGATCACGCGGGCCATCCGCCATATGGACGAGGAGCACCACTTCTACCTGGAAGAAGGTGGATTCTCGCCCGACCTTGCCTTCATCGTGGGCGCGGTGAAGCCGCGGGCGGACTATGCGAGGAAGTTTATCTCTGGCCCACTCGGGTACGCTGCCCGGCTACAGTGGTTCTACAAAGAAGTGGCGCGCATGACCGGTGACAGCGCGGCACTCGAACGCAAGCTACCGAGCCGGACGATGATCTTCCTCGGCATGGGCGAGGATGCTTCGGACGGGCGGATCACGCTGCGCAAACGCCTTGGACGGCGGCCGGCATTGGATATCGAGTGGGACCACGGTCGCACCAGGCCGCTGATCGCGAAGATAGAAGCGGAGCTACGGCGGATATCGACAGCACTCGGCGGGCAGTATGTAGCCAACCCCCTCTGGAGCGTCCTCGGGCGACTCATCACCGTGCATCCGCTGGGGGGCATCGCAATCGCCGATAGCCCCGACGATGGCGTGTTGAACCCGATGGGCGAGGTGTGGGGCTATCCGAATCTCTACGTGGCAGACGGTTCAGCGGTACCGCGTGCCATTGGCCCCAATCCATCGCTTACTATCAGTGCCCTTGCGGAGCGAACGGCCGAGCACATCACGAGGAGCAGCAAGCGATGAGCGGTTCGAAGGGCCGGGCGGTCGGGTTCACATTTCGGGAGACGATGCAGGGATTCGTGGGCCCGGGCGATGGGTTTGCGGCGGGGCAGAAGGCCGGCAAAGCAACTGGGGAGCACTTGCGGTTCCGGGTCACCGTCGCTGTCGACGACCTCAAGGCATTCCTTGGGGACAAAGAGCACAACGCGGAGATGAGCGGCACGGTTGACTCCGGTAGCCTCGGCACCGGCATGCCGATCGACGGGGGGACATTCAAGCTGTTCGCGCGCGACGAGCGCGGGCACAGGACGATGCAGTACCGGCTCCCCTTCACATCAGCTGCCGGCGAAACCTGTCTGCTGGAAGGCTACAAGGACGTCCACAACGACCGCACATTCGACTTCTGGTACGACACGACGGCATTATTCACGACGCTGCACCGGCCCGGTGGGACGAACGGCGAGGCATCCCAGCTCATCGGCATTCTCCGCATCCGCCCCATCGACCTGGTACCGCAGGTGTGGTCCATGCGGGCATTGCACACACGCAACCCCGCACGACATGTCCTGGCACTCGGGCGCTTCGGCTGGTTCTTCGCCAGCAACATCCTGGACGAGTACCGCCCAGGCCTCGGGCGCAAACGCAAGAACGGCATGTCTGCATGAACACCGAGGTCTTCCCTGCCAACCAGGGGCCGGATCCCGAGCGCGGCTACAGCCGGATGCAACGGGCGCGGCTCTTCTGGTTTCCGCTGGCCCTGATCGCACTGGATGGGCTGTTGCTGCTGGTCTCGCTACTGCTCGCGATTGTCATCGTGCCAATCCTGCTCCTGCTGTTCTTACTCTTCATCTTCTTGCGCTGGCTACTCGCGGTGATAACGCGGGGGCGGATCGGCGGTCGACGGAAGAAGCAGATCCCTGATGCGGAACGGACTGCCCGCGCTACGACGCTGAACGACGCGCAGCGCCGCGAGCTGGCGCTGCGGTTCCGGCCCTGCCACGTGCTGTTCCCCGAGAACCGAGAGCTTGGCCCGCCCTATCGCACGGATGAGGATGCGAATGTCGTCGGGGCCGACTACCATCCCCGCTCGGTCGATGTGCTGCTGCGCCACGTTCGCTTCCGGGGTGGGAGGGGACAGTGGCTTCCCGACATGCCCGGCAACAGCTCCGTCGATGACATCCGCGCCGACCTTGGTTCTGCACAGGAATACGAGAGCTCGATGGAGATCCCGTGGCTGCATGGCGGCAGCCCGCTGAAGATCATGCGACACCTGTTCCCCTTCGGACGGCAGTTCCGGGCACACTGGGCGATTCCCGTGCCGAAGGCCGAATGTGGCTGTTCGATCGTCGTGTGGGACCGGTACATGGAGATCATCGAACGCGATGAGATGAGACCACCGGGTGAGCAGCGGTACGGGCGCGCAATCTATGCCCGCGTGCTTGAGGGACGGGAGCTGCCAGACATCCCAACCTCACATCCCCTGGCTGGAGCAATCGCGATCCAGTACTGGTGGTTCTTCTTCTACAACGATGCCTGGAACCGGCACCAGGGAGACTGGGAAGGCATTACCGTCTACCTGCTACCCACGGGGAACGGGGAGTACAAGCCGCTTGGAGCGGCATACGGCAACCATGACCTGGGCAGGTGGCGTCGCTGGGAGGATCTGCAGCGCGTCGACGACCAGATGCGGCGGACGGGCCAGGGTGAACATGCGGTGGTCTACGTGGCGCGCGGGTCGCACGCGAGCTACTTCGAGTACAACCCAAGCGGCTATCACCCGGCGATGACGCGGAACCTGCGCATTCCGTTCCTTGGAGACTACTCGATCCCGTCGCAATTCGTCCTGGAAACGCGGAGCGCGATCGACTGGGTGGCAGATGCACATTCGGGCACCGGCAACGGCGTTTCCATGCTCATCGACGACGTGCGGGTGATGCCGAATGAAGCGATCCTGCGCGACCCGGAACGGCTGCGGCAGGACGACGAGTGGTGGTGGCTGGCCTACCGCGGACTCTGGGGTTCGCCAGAAGTGCTGCCGTTTTTTGGCGGGAGCGGTCCCCGGGGGCCACGGGAACAGGGGGTGCGCTGGTCGAACCCATTCCGCTGGGTGATGCGCGAGTGTATCGCCGACGACCTGCCCTACTGGGTGCAAATGTTCGCATCGTGGCAAGCGGGTGAACTTGCGGCATCCACAGCCGCTGCACCGGCCATCCCGCGAGCCGAGACGGTGGACTCCGGTCCTACTGGAGAGTCATGAAAGCCGTAGCAATTTCGCGCCGGCGGACAACCTCATCGACACGGTTACGGAGCTCGGGGACGCGGCTCAGCCAGGCTTGAAACGCCTCCTTGGTGAGCGTCCAGAGCGTCGCCACGGTAATCGTCCTTACGGTGGCAGTCCGGGGGCTATTCTCCAGCAGCGCGGTCTCGCCGAAGACGTCTCCGCCGGCCAGTGTACCGACGCGCGACTCTACCCCGTCTGACACGACCAGGACTTCAAGTTCGCCGCTGGCAACAACGAAAAACCGGTCTCCCGTGGTGCCCTGGGTGACGACGACGGTGCCCGGCTCCAGCTCGGCATAGCGGAACTCACTGGCCAGCTCGTCGAGCAGCGGTCCGGGAAAGTCGGCAAAGACCTCGATGCGTTCGAGCGCGGTCCGGACCTGCGACAACCGGCTCGCAACGATCGTGTGATCCTGGACTTCGGCCATGAGGCTAGCCCGCGAACTCCGCGATTGCATCCAGTTCGCGTTCTCCCTTTGCAAGGCCCTCACCGTAGGCAAAGACCGAGGACCGGAGCCCCGCTTCTGCGCCGAAGTCGAACCCCTGGACATCGTCATCGGCGATCCCGCCAAGATCGGCGTAACCGGAGCTGTCAGAGGAGGCGACGAAGGCAGCATCGGAGAGGATCTGCTCCAGGAACTGCTTTTCCCGCGGCTCCAAACCTCCCGCCCAGGCATCGAGCTTTTGGGCGAAGACGGCGAGTTCGGACTCGGAAAGGTTGGCTGAATCAGACATGCGACTACTCCTCAGTACGTCACGTTCATCGTAGCACCACGAGTGTCTGGGCCGGGTTACGAAGTCCCGCCGCCATCCGCGTGGCCGCTTTCGGCGATTTCACCTATTTCGAAGAGAACCTGGAGAGACTCCATGTCCCAATCGGTGTAGACCACCTCGAGGAGGCTTGCGAGGAGTGTCTCACGGATGGTCCCGAGAGCGTTGCGAAGGTCATGGTCGGTGCGATGCAATGGCGCCACCGCCTTGAGAATTCCGAACATCGTGCTCGCGTCTTCGACGGCTTCGAGAACAGCAATGCCTGTGGCGCGGGTCTCTTCATTGCGGAGCAGGTCCGCCGCATCTTCAAGGGCCGCTCCACAAAGGCGGGCATAGGCTGCGTTGGCCACGGTCGCGAGTGGGAGGGGCAACTGCTGACGGACCACGTGGGCCAGTACAGGAACCGCGTCGAGTTCCGGGAGCCGCCCAATTGCCGTGATCAGCCAGGCTCGCTGGGGGAGCGGGATTTGTTCGTCCCGAAGGATGTCCACAACACCGGCGGGGGAAAGCGCATCGCTGCCAAGGACGGCTGCAAGGGCAGGAAGGGTACTCGGGAGTCCTCGCCTCAAGAGTTCGGGGATAACGGCGAGAACAGGCGGCTGTTGAAGGTTATAGCTGGCAAGGGCGCCGGCGACAGCGTACTGCTCCAGGCGGTCCCCGCTGTTCGCTCGCGAAACGAACATCTCGAAGGCCGCGGTGCTCTGGAGACGGCCGAGCGACAGCAGGGCGACGAGCCGCGCACGCCGGTCCGAAGACTCCAGCGCGGCAGTCAGCACCTCTTCGCTGCGTGGGTCCGCAAGGTTACCGAGGGCGATCAGTGCGGCGAAACGCACATCTGGAGCAGGCGATTCGGCGAAGCGGCTGATGTATCCGGCCAGGCGACTGTTGCCAACCCGGCCGACAACCTCGAGAAGGGCCGAAGTAGCGGGACCCTCGGGCTGTTCGAGCGCGGCAAGGACGGCGGGCAGAGCCGGTTCGCCAATCGTCGCCAGGACATCACGCGCGGAAGATCGGAGCGGTTCAGCGTCCAGACGCGAGATGAGTTCATCAACCGCGGCGGCGCCCATGGCAACCAGTGCCTCTGCTGCAGACTCTCGCTCAGGTCCGTCCAACGCTTCAAGCGCGGCCGGGACTACGTTGGTACCCAGCCTCGCCAGCGCAATCGCGGCTTCAGGGGAGGCCTGGTGGCGCAGGAGGATGGGCACAACGGAGGGGTCGCCGAGTTCGCCCATGAGTTCCAGGGCCAACGAGTGGGAGCCATCCTCCGCGACAGACACCTCAAGTTCGGCCAGGGTCGAGCCAGGATTACGGCGGGCGATGGCCATGAGGCAGACGTAGACCTGCTCTTCGAGGGCAGGAGAGGAGGCCGCCTCGAGCAACGGCCGGACCGCGGAGGACGAACCCGCGCGGGCAAGATACTTGAGCGCTGCGGCAAACTCTTCGGGAGTTAGCGCAGGTAGCGCGTTGATAACTGGCTGTTCGGCCGATCCGTCGTCCGTCTCCGCCAGCGCAGTGAGCACGGCGACGGTGTTGGTTCGTTGGCCGAATAGCTGGGCCAGTGAAGCCGCAGCCTCGGCGGTGCCTATGCTCCCGAGTGCTCCAATGGCCGCGAGTCTGACGCCATCGGGGACGTCCGCCTGCAGTGCAATTCGTTCGAGCGCGGGCGCCGCGGATGCGGACCGGAGAGCACCCAGTGCCGTTGCCACTTCGGCCCGAAGCGTGTGATCGTTCAAGAGCGGTTGTAGCGCCTCTGGGGCGCGCGGATCGGTGCTGCGGCCGAGGGCGCGAATTGCGGCGACGCGTACGGCCAACTCGCCGGTCCGCACTGCGTCGAGGAGGGCGTCTGCCGCTAGTCCAGACTCTCCCGCGATTGTGCAGGCGGTCGCACACTCGTCCGGGGAACCGTCGCGCAGGATTGCCTCAAAGGCCGCGCCGTCGTCCTGGCCCCAGGCAACGAGTGCCGCGGACGCCTCAGCCCGCACACTCGGATCGGTGTCCGCAGCAAGCTGCAGGGCGAGGCCCGCATCGGATGGGGAACCAGTGAGCCGCAACGCACGCATGGCATGGCGACGAACTCGAGGATCGGGCGCCCGGAGGCCGCGGCGAACGACATCGTACTGGGCAGCGTCGCCGTGAGCGGTAAGCGCTCCGAGCAGCCGCACTACCACGGTGGGGTCTACCTCAGATTCGAGGCGTGCGGCAAGTGCCCCGGACGTGTCGGGCCGGGCCGCGAGATCCTCAGCTGCCGCAACACGGACCCAGCTCACAGGGTCGTCTAGGAGCGCCTCGATGGCGCGGGTAACAGCTCCGTCCTTTTCAGCTGAAAGGCTGGCCATGGCGTCAGCACGGCGGCCGGGTTCCGGAGACTTCAGCTGCTCCAGCGCTGCCGACCGGCGAGCGATCAGGCGTCGTCTGATCGCGCCAACCGGGAGTTCACCCGGAGCCGGAGCCTTCGGGTGCAACTCCGGCAGGAACGCGAGCAAGTCCTCGGCGCTGACAACAGCTTCACGGCGAAGGACGGCGACCCGGCGAATGGCACTCTCGAGCTCGGCGACGTTCCCCGGCCACCCATAGTCACGAAGGAGACCGTTCGCATCGTCGCTGAGCGCAAATGCGGTGCGGCCGAGGGCGACGGAGCTTGCCTCGGTGAACATCGCGATGAGTGGTTCGAGGTCGTCTGGTCGTTCGCGCAGTGATGGCAGCAGCACCTGTCCGGCCTCGAGGGCCGCATGTAGGGACGGCGCGAGTCGCCCTTCACCGAGGGCCACCTCAATCGTCGCCTCGCCCGTGGCGATGATGGCCGGACGTGTCCCTGCCGGGAGGGAGGCGATCAGCCGCCCAAGCTGTTCCTGGATGTCGGCCGGCTGGCCGAGTGCCTCCTCGATGCAAATCGTGTCGGGGGGGCTGGCTTCGATGAAGGCCGCCGAGATCTCCTCGATGCCGGTGGAAGCGTCGACAGTAACGAACGAGCCACTGCCAGGCGCGGCAACGTGGGTGAGCCGGGCAAGCGCACTCTTGCCGGTGCCGGCCTCGCCGGCCAGGTAGACAGGGACCCGGGCCGCATGGAGGGCGGCAACGTCAGCAATGGCACGCACCATATCCGGGGAAGCGGCGACAAACTCCCTCCGAATGGCGGCGATACGTGCACCGGACGCCCGCTCGGCCTCAAGACTGTCCCACGAGCGGGCGTTCTGTAGGGCCACGCCGAGCTGGCCGGCTACCAGCGCGAGCAACTCGACATCTTCGCCATCAAACGCTGGCTTTGCGACGGGGTTGATGACCTGGAGACCGCCGATAACCGTGCCGTCGACCCCGGGGACGGGCACAGCAAGCACTGCCACATCCTCCAAACCCAGTGCAGACGCGACGGCGTCGGTGCTCGCTTCGCCGTCTACGGGGGAGGCCACGAGGATGGCTTCGTTAGACTCGATCGCCTTCCCGACCGCACCTTCGCCTTTGCGAAGCGGTAGGGCGCGGATGTCCGAGCCTGCGTTCGCGGCCGCTGCAGCGAAATAGTAGCCGTCCCCATCCGGCTCTTTCAGGAGGAGTGCGGCCGCTTCGCAGCCGTAGTCGTCTCGTAAGGACGATGTCACTGCGACGGCCAACTCCCTGGCATCAGCGACGCCAGCCATGAGTCGGCTGATGCGTCCGAGCACCTGCAGCGGGCTCGTGGATGGCACAGCAACGCGGACGGTAGGATCAACCTCAGGGAGTGCTGAGAGCACCTGGGTCGGAGCCACCTGGGGGTCTTCGAGGCGGAACACCGCTGCCGTCTGGCCGATCAGGAGCCTGTCGCCGTCCTGGAGCCTGTGCACGTCGTGGAGCGGCTGGTCGTTGACCCTGGTGCCATTGCTGCTACCCAGGTCGGCGAGCAGGAAAAGCCCACCCTCCTGGCGGAACTCCGCGTGGCGGCGTGAGGCCTCGGGGTCGGCGATGGTGATGTCAGCCTCGCTGCTGCGACCGATGACCTGGGTACCTTCGAGTGCCACCAGTTCCCCGGTCGGCAATTCAAGGTGGGCCCGGCGCTCAGGCATCATCATCGATCCCCACGCGGGCAAGGACCACGGAGATGTTGTCCGGGCCACCACGATCGTTTGCCAGTTGCACCAGCGCGGCGACCGCCTCTTCTTCGACAGCATGCGAGCGGACGATCTGGCCAATCTCGTCGTCGGTCACAACATCCGTCAGCCCGTCGGAGCAGAGGACGAAAGCATCACCGGGCAAGGCCGGTAGCACTCGCGTCGTATCGATGTCGACGTCGTCGGCGACGCCGAGGCTGCGGGTGACGACGTTGCGGTTACGGCTGGTTCGGGCCTGCTCCCTCGTAATGATCCCGGCGCGTACCTGCTCGGCCACGAGCGAGTGGTCTTCTGTCAGCGACGCCACTCCGGATGCCGACACGCGGTAGGCGCGCGAGTCGCCGACGTGTGCGAATGAAGCACCTTCAGGCTCCAGGAGCATGACCACAATCGTGCTCCCGGAGACCGGCTTCGAGCCATGGTTGCGGGATTCGCCGATCGCCGTGTTGGCTGCCTCAATGGCCTTGGCCACATGCCGCATCCGTCCGGTTGCGGGCAGGCTGTCGAAGGCCTCGCGGAGGATGGTCACGGCAGTGCGGCTGGCATGCGCCCCGTCCTGCAGTCCGCCCACGCCATCGGCAACAGCAAAGAGATGGACGTCCCCGTTTTGGCAGGCGAGCACGCTGTCCTGGTTCTCGGATCGGCGGCGACCGGGGTCAGTGAGCGATGCATACCGGATGTTCACGAGACCGAGCCCCCGGCCGTATCCTGCCACTCGACCGCGAAGAGTTCTTGCTCCTCCGGGAATCCCTTGAGCGCGCGCGGACCGATTGACGTGGCTACGAACTCCCCGGAATGCTCCAGAACGCGGTGCAGCAGCGGCGAGATGAGTATTTGCTCGCCGACAGCCTGGGCCGCGACACGGGCGGCAAGGATGACGGCGGTGCCGAAGAAGTCCTCGTCCTCGGAGATCACTTCGCCGAGATTGAGACCGATCCGGACGACGATCGGCAGCTCGGGCTGCTGGGCGTTGTACTCGCGCAGGCGGACCTGGATGGCAATGGCGCAACGGAGTGCCTGGCGGGCACTGGTGAACACGACCATGAAGCCATCGCCCTGGCCTTTCACCTCGAGGCCAGAATGGGCAGCGAACTCGGTTCGAAGGATGGCATTGTGCACGCGAAGATACTGCTGGGCACGGGCGTCACCGACGGAGGTCGTGATCGCGGTGGAGTTCACGAGGTCGGTGAACATGATGGTCACCGTGCCGCCATCGATCGTGAGCTGCTGGATCCGGCGCTGTTCGGTGGGAGAGAGATCTGTGGCCGGGGTTCGCGACACCGGCGGCCGGGCCGGCTGAGCGAACACCTGGGTGGCATTGACGTCGACATCGTCTCTACGAAACTCGAGCGTGACGTCGGCGATGGAAATCCTATCGCCAGGGCTGAGCAGGCGGCTGCCACGAATGGGCTCGCCGTTCACCAGCGTGGGATTCACGCTGCCGAGTTCGACAAGGCAGAACGAGTCGCCCTGGAGTTCGACGCGTGCGTGGCGGCGCGAAACGAAGCGGCTCTCGACGGCGACGTCGCAGTCTGAATCGCGGCCGATGGTGGCGGGCGCCGCGCCCAGCGGAAACACGCTCGACTCCCCTTCGTCGGATATGAGCACGAGCATTCCGGCGGCCTCCATCATCCGGTGACCCCCAGGTAAGAAACGACGAGCAGCATCCCAACAATCGCTGCGGCGACGGCGATGAGAAGCGTGACCCGTGACGAGGCTGGAGCCTGCTCGGACGTCCCGCCAGAGCTGGCAGCTGGCGGGCGCATCCGTGCCCGAACGACGGTTGCCTCCTCGTCCGGACCCGCGGTTGGCGGCGAAAGGGGTGTGCTCTTCGTTATGCGTTCCAGCTCGTCTACCAGTGCCCCGGCCGATGTCCAACGGTCAGAAGGTGCCTTCGCCAGGCCCCTGGCGAGAGCCTGCTCCACCGCCGGGGGCAGCTTGCTGTTGTAGGCAAGCGGTGAGGCTGGCGGCTCGTTGACGATGCGGTGCATGAGCGCCGTGCCATCGCCTTCGAACGGAGCGTGGCCAGTGAGCATCTCGTAGGCCACGACTGCGAGTGAGTAGACGTCCGTCGCAAAGGTCGCTTCGAGGCCGCGCACCTGTTCTGGCGACATATAGCGCGGGGTTCCGATGGCCATGCCGGGCAGGGTCAGGCGCGCCGAGTCCAGCGCACGAGCGATGCCAAAGTCGGTGAGTGTTGCCCGGCCGCTGCTATCGATGCGGACGTTGCTCGGCTTTACGTCGCGGTGCACGAGACCACTGGCGTGGGTGTAATCGAGGGCGGCGGCAATCTGCTGGAGGATGGGGAGCACCTCGGAGACGGACAGCGGCCCCCGGCGGGCCAGTAGCACGTCGAGCCCCTCGCCTTCGAGGAGCCGCATGACCATGTACTCTCGCCCGTCTTCGGTGCTACCGAAATCGAAGACCTCGACGATATTGGGGTGATCAAGGCGGGCAGCGAGCTGGGCCTCCCGTTCGAATCGGAGCACGAAGTCGGGGTCGGCGGCGAGGGCGGCGGAGAGGACCTTCAGAGCCATGGGGCGCCCAAGGACGATGTCCTCGGCCCGGTAGACGGTGGCAGTACCGCCGCTGCCCAGTTCGGCGCGGATTGCGTAGCGCCCGGCCACGGTCTTGTCGGTCAGTTCCATCAGCGCTGAATAGCTTATACCGTCTGCTCCCGGGGCTGCCGAAGGCGGCAATCGGTTGGCGTCAGGGCAAATCGACGCAGTTGCCCGTGCCCTGGTTCACGGAGTGGTCGGGATTCGCGACGAGGATACACATCTTGGTCGCACCCGCGCCTTCCGCAACCGAATAGCCGGTGAACGGCGAAGGAGTGTCGTAGAGGATCCAGGGGCCGGACCCGGGATTCCCGGCATTCGTCGCCAACACGGTGTTGAAGAAGAAGTGCACGTGGAAGTCGTTCACTATGTTAGGAACGAAGTTCCCAACCTTGAAGTCGACGCTGTACCGGGTGCCGTTGTCGATTAGCTTGATGCTTTCGATTTGGGACCAGCGGAACGTTGGCGTTGCCGTGGGCGCCAGCGTAGGTGTGGAGGTTGGACGCATCGTTGCCGTGGCCGAAGGACGCGACGTTGGGGTCGACGTGGCCCGCACCGTCGCGGTCTCTTCCTCGTCATCGTCTTCCGCCTCGGCGGTCGCAGTGCGCTCATCGTCGGTGATTGCAGGGCGGTCATCATCATCTCCGCCACCACCACTGAGCATGGCGAAGATCGCCAATCCAATGATGGCGCCAACGACAAGCGCACCGGCGGTGGCGATCAGGCGACGGTTATTTCGCCCGCCGCCTGCTGCCGAGCCGGCTGCCGTCGGGGGTTGTACGGGAGGTACGACTGCGCCCCCTGTGGATGGTGGGTTGGCAGGCGCCGGTGTCCTCGTAGCTCCCACTGCCGGGGTAATAACGGTCGTAACGGCTGCCGACGGAAGTTCGGCAAGAAGGGCGGCGATGAAATCGGATGCCCGGTCGAATCGTGCCGTCGGGTCCTTCGAGAGTGCCCGTTCAACGACGGATGCAGCGCCCCCGCTTATGTCCGCGTCATAGTTTCGGATAGGTTGCGGAGCATCGTTGACGATCTGGTAGAGGAGGGCTGTGCCTGCTGCGGAGAACGGCGTACCGCCGGAGAGGAGCTCGTAGGCAACCACACCGAGGGCATAGATGTCAGTAGCAGGGGTGGCCTCGAAACCCTGGACCTGTTCGGGAGCCATGTAGCGCGGCGTGCCGACAATCATGCCCGTCTGGGTCAGGCGCACCGAGTCGACGGCAACGGCTACACCGAAGTCCATCAGCGTGGCATTGCCCTGGGCGTCGACGAGGATATTGGCCGGTTTTACGTCGCGGTGGACGAGCCCGCGACTATGGATGTAGTCGAGGGCGCTTGCCACCTGGGAGAGGAGGGCGATTCGTTCGTGGCGTCCGAGATCGGGATGGGCCTTGGCATAGTCGTCGAGTTGCATGCCCTCGATAAGCTTCATCGAGATGAACGGCCGGTCATCGTCCATCACGCCGACGTCGTAGACGGTGACGATGTTCGGGTGGTCGAGGCGAGCAGCGAGGCGAGCTTCGGCGGTGAAGCGTTCTACGAAGTTGGGATCGGCTGACAGCGCCGCCGACATGGCCTTGATGGCGACGACCCGGCCGAGCACTGCATCTTCGGCGCGGTAGAGAGTAGAGGAGGCTCCGCGGCCTATCTCATCGACAATCGTATAGCGACCAGCAACCACTTCACCGGCCACTTCGCGAACTCCAGGACGTCACGCGAGCATCTTCGCACAACCCCGACTCCGGGGCACACGGGCTTTGCGGTGACTGTGGGTGAGATCGCGGGAACCAGCGTGAGTGCAGCCTTCGCGCGATCGCCCGCCGGTCCCCCCGGCCACATTCGTACCGGATCACGACTACGGACACAGACGGGCGGTCGTAGTCGCCGTCAGGTGCTCAATGCGGCAGACTGCAGAAAACCAGCGTGGGGTTCCGGCATGCCAATCTACGAGTTTCGCTGCACCAAGTGTGGTCGCAGCTTCGACGTCGTTCGTCCCCGTGCCAAGGCGGGCGACCCTGCGAAGTGCCCGGATGATGGTGCCCGCGGACAGCGGCTGTTCACTTCCTCCATCGTGCTCCCCTCTGGCGGTGGCGACTTTGACTTTGGCGACATGCCGGACATGAGCGGGATGGGTGATATGGGAGGAATGGGCGATATGGGGGACATGGACTTCTAGACCGTCTGAGCCAGCTTCAATTGCCGCTTCGTCGCCCGGGCCGGCTTGATAGTCCCGCTATCGTCCGAATCTAGGAAGCCCGGGCGCTCTCGCTTTCCCGGAGTATCTCTACGGCCGGGGGAACGAGTTCGTGGAGCCCGCTGCCTCCATTGGCCACATAGGCAAGAATCTGCCTGCGCATCCGCGGTTCCCAGAACTTCTGCAGGTGGTCAGCAATACCGGCTATCCCCTCCTCGGGTGGAAAGCTGGCGAAGTAGAGCGCTATCTGGTTGGCTTTGTGAACCATTAGCTCGGGATTCATGCGCCTCCACCAGTTGCCGCCATCGTTGTCGTTGCCTGGCGGGTACGCTCATAGTCTTCCTGCCACGGGGAGCGTTTAAAAGTTCGACGAACCTGCACGGCAGTGACCTTGTACTCGGGACAGTCGGTCGCCCAGTCGGCGAACTCGGTAGTCACGACGTTCGCTCCCGTCTGAGGGAAATGGAACGTGGTGTAAACCACGCCCGGCTGCATTCGCTCGGATATCTGTGCCGGGAGGGTAGTCGTGCCGGCCCGGCTGGCGAGTTCAACCAGGTCGCCGTCGTTGATCCCGCGGTTCTCGGCATCCCACGGGTGGATCTCGAGGACGTCCTCGTCGAACCACTCCACGTTCGCCGTGCGCCGAGTCTGGGCTCCCACGTTGTATTGCGAAAGGATGCGGCCGGTCGTCAACAAGAGCGGGAAGCGGTCGGTGGTCCGTTCTTCGGTTGGGATGTATTCCGTAACCATGAACTGCCCTTTGCCACGTACAAACCCATCAGCATGCATGACCGGCGTGCCTTCGGGTGCTGCGTCGTTACAGGGCCACTGCACGCTGCCAAGGCGGTCGAGCTTTTCGTACGTCACCCCGGCAAACGTGGGAGTGAGCCGTGCAATCTCCTCCATGATCTCCGAGGGATGCTTGTAGTTCATCGGGTAGCCAAGCGCGTTCGAGAGGGCGCAGGTGATCTCCCAGTCAGCCATCCCGGCCTTCGGGGGCACTACCTTTCGAACCCGCCCAAGCCGCCGCTCCGCGTTGGTGAACGTTCCATCTTTTTCGAGGAACGTTGATCCCGGCAGGAAGACGTGAGCGTAGCTCGCCGTCTCATTCAAGAACAGGTCCTGGATGACGATGCACTCCATCGACGCCAGACCCTCCGCAACGTGGCGCGTATTGGGGTCAGATTGGGCGATGTCTTCGCCCTGGATGTACAACCCCTTGAATGTCCCGTCGATTGCCGCATCGAGCATGTTGGGGATTCGCAACCCCGGCTCGCCCTGCAGGCCGACGCTCCATGCTTCCTCGAATGTCGCCCGCACTGCGTCATCCGACACATGCCGGTAGCCCGCGAATTCATGCGGGAAGGACCCCATGTCGCAGGAACCCTGCACATTGTTCTGGCCCCGGAGGGGATTCACGCCGACGCCCGGTTTCCCTAGGTTTCCGCATGCCATGGCGAGGTTTGCCATGCCCATGACCATGGTCGAACCCTGGCTATGTTCGGTCACTCCGAGTCCGTAGTAGATCGCCGCGTTCCCTCCGGTCGCGTAGAGGCGCGCTGCCTTGCGGACCAGTTCTGCCGGCACGCCACTGACCGCTTCCGTGGCTTCGGGTGCATTCTTTGGGTCGGCGGCAAACTCCCGCCAACGCGCGAACGAATCGGCATCGCACCGTTCAGCCACAAATGCTTCGTCAACCAGTCCTTCCGTAACAACGACATGCGCCATCGCGTTGATGATGGCCACGTTGGTGCCGGGGCGCAGCGGCAGGTGGTAGTCCGCTTCGATGTGGGGGCTCTTCACGAGTCCGATTCGGCGGGGGTCGATGACGATCAGCCTTGCCCCCTCCCTGAGCCGGCGCTTCATCTGCGAGGCGAAGACCGGGTGGGCATCGGTAGGGTTGGCGCCGATGACCACGATCACATCTGCCGCTTCGACCGAATCGAAGTCCTGCGTACCAGCGGAAGTGCCGAAGGTCGTCTTTAGTCCGTAGCCCGTCGGTGAGTGGCAGACACGGGCACAGGTGTCGACGTTGTTGTTGCCGAAGGCCGCCCGGACCATCTTCTGGACCAGGAACGTCTCCTCGTTCGTGCACCGGGACGACGTGATCCCACCGATCGCGTCACGGCCGTGCTGTTCCTGGATTCGCTTGAATTCGGAGGCGGCGTAACCGATAGCCTCCTCCCAGCTCACTTCCTGCCAGGGGTCGGTGATCTTCTTACGGATCATCGGGCTGAGCATGCGGTCCGGGTGTGTGGTGTAACCCCACGCGAACCGGCCCTTCACACAGGAATGGCCGTGATTCGCCTGGCCGTCCTTGTACGGCATCATCCGGACAACTTCGTTGCCCTGCATCTCGGCCTTGAACGTGCACCCGACCCCGCAATAAGCGCAGGTCGTGATCACGCTGTGTTCCGGCTGGCCGTTCTCAATGATCGAGTTCTCGATGAGCGACGCCGTAGGGCAGGCCTGAACACAGGAACCGCAGGAAACACACTCTGAGTCCAGGAACAGCATGTCGGCCGGCGCGATCTTCGAAGCGAAACCACGACCGCTGACAGTCAGCGCATAGGTACCCTGTGTTTCCTCACAGGCGCGCACGCATCGCGAACAGACGATGCACTTTGCCGGGTCGAAGGTGAAATAGGGATTGGATTCGTCCTTCTCCAGGTCCAGGTGATTGGCGCCTTCGTAGCCGTACCGGACTTCCCGGAGGCCCACGGCGCCCGCCATATCCTGGAGCTCGCAATCACCGTTTGCCGGGCAGGTCAGGCAATCAAGCGGGTGATCGGAGATGTAGAGTTCCATCACGTTGCGGCGAAGCTTCGCGATCCTGGAGTTCTGCGTCGTCACCTTCATGCCGGGTTCGACAGGCGTGGTGCACGAAGCCGGTGTTCCTTTACGTCCCTCAATCTCGACCAGGCACAACCGACATGAACCAAACGGCTCGAGGCTGTCCGTGGCGCAGAGCCGGGGGATCGACACGCCGGTCTCCATTGCCGCTCGCATCACCGACGTACCCGCCGAGACGGTCACCTCACGGCCGTCTATTTCGACGGTCACCTGTCCTTCCGCCTTGCTTCGGGGCGTACCGTAGTCGATCTCCTTGACCAGGGTCATGGACGTACCTCCGTGCTCGCTGAGCTCGTCTGGGTCCCGCCGGTAGGGCGGCGGAAGTCTTCGGTGAAATGGAGGAGGGCGCTTCGAACCGGGAGTGGTGTGAGGCCCCCAAGTGCACAGAGCGACCCGTCGACCATGGTGTCGCACAGGTCCTGGAGTAGATCGAAATTGGCCTCGCGATCGGTGCCCGCAACAATCCTGTCGATCACTTCGACTCCCCGGGTGCTGCCAATGCGGCAGGGCGTGCACTTTCCGCAGCTTTCTACCGCGCAGAACTCCATCGCGTATCGCGCCTGCCTGGCCATGTCGACTGAATCATCGAACACCACGATGCCCCCGTGGCCCAGCAGTCCGTCCCGAGCGGTGAGAGCCTCATAGTCGATCTGGGTGTCCAGGAGATCTGGCGGGAAATAGGCGCCAAGCGGACCGCCAACCTGGACGGCACGGATGGGCCTCCCGCTTGCCGTGCCTCCACCGAACTCCTCGATGACCTCGCGAAGCGTGGGGCCAAAAGGAAGCTCAATCAGCCCGGGGTATTTGATGTTGCCTGACAACTGGATCGGCTGTGTACCACGCGATCGGCCGACACCGAGTTCCGCATAGAACGCCGCACCACGATCGAGGATCGTCGGCGTGGCGGCGAACGAGAGCACGTTGTTGATCACGGTTGGCCTGCCAAACAGGCCCGCAATCGCCGGAAGTGGCGGCTTTGCCCGGACCACGCCGCGCTTACCCTCCAGGCTTTCGAGAAGAGCGGTCTCTTCGCCGCAAATATAGGCGCCCGCGCCAACACGTACTTCTATGTCGAACTCGTGATCCGAGCCGGCTATCGCTTTGCCGAGGTAGCCTGCGTCGCGGGCCGCCGCGAGGGCTTCGGTAAGCGTCAGCAGGGCGTCCGGATACTCCGACCGCAGATAGATGTATCCCCTCGACGCGCCCACCGAAACGGCGGCGATGGTCATGCCTTCGATCAGGAGAAACGGGTCGCCCTCCATCAGCATCCGGTCCGCAAAGTTGCCGCTGTCGCCCTCGTCGGCGTTGCAAACGACATACTTCTGGCCGGCGGGCTGGTCCAGCACCGTCTTCCACTTGATCCCGGTGGGGAACCCTGCACCGCCACGACCGCGAAGGCCAGAGGCTGTGACTTCTTCCGCGGTGGCAGCCGGACCGAGCTCCAGGGCATTCTTCAGCCCCCGGTATCCCCCGGACGCCTCGTAGTCCGCTATCGAAAGCGGGTTGATGACGCCACAGCGCTCGAACGTGACGCGTTCCTGGCGCGCGAGGTACTCAATCTCGTTGATCAGACCGCGCGAAAGCGGATGTTCCCCACCATGCAAGAAGCCGGCGGCGAACAGACTTTCGACATCCTCCGGCGCCACGGGGCCGTAGCCCACGCGCCCGCCGGCAGTTTCGACTTCAACCAGGGGTTCAAGCCAGAACATGCCCCGGCTGCCAGTCCGAACCACCTCCACGTCATTGCCGCGCATGAGGATGGCATCGGCGACCTCATCGGCCCCAACGGAGCGGGCGGACGAATCACGAGGGACGAATACCCGCACCGTCATCCGCGGATTCCTTCCAGCAACGAGTCAGCTCGCGCCGCGGTCATTCGCCCGTAGGTCTTGCCATCGAGCATCACCGCAGGGGAGAGCCCGCAATTGCCGAGGCAATAGACCGCATCCACATCGATTTCCCCATCTGCAGAGCGCTCACCCGGGAGTGCCCCCAAGGTCTGACTGAGATGCTGCGAGAGATCGTTTCCACCGGACGCCTGGCAGGCCTCGGCAAGGCAGATGCGCAACTGGTGTGCGGCCGGGGGCGTCTTGCGGAAGTCATGGTAGAAATCCACGAATCCAACAACCTCAGCCCTGGAAAGATTGAGCGCGTCTGCGACTGGCTGGATGACTTCAGTATCGATGTAGCCGAACGTCGATTGGATCTCAACGGACATGGGCAGCAAACCGCCTTCCACATCCTTCCACCGCTCGACAATCGGCAAGGCGGCATCCAGTGACCACGCCACGAACCTGCTCATTTCTCCACTCCCACTGCCGCCCGTGCCCCGGCAATGCGGTCTGGGCGTGAATAGACGTTGAACCCGTTGCCTCGAGCAAAGCCAACCAGGGTGATTCCAAACTCCTCTGCCAGCGAGACGGCAAGATCGGATGGCGCCCCGATGGCGACCACCAGTGGAACACGTGCCACCAGGGCCTTTTGTAACAACTCGAAGCTCGCTCGGCCACTGAGCAGTACGCCGTAGCGTTGCAACGGCAGATGCCCGGCAAGAAGCTGATTGCCCACCAACTTGTCCAGGGCATTATGTCGTCCTACATCTTCTCTCACATCCGCGATGTGCCCTTGCTCATCGAAGAGGGCAGCAGCATGCAGCCCACCCGTCTTCGCGAACACGGCTTGCGCCTCCTTGATAGCCGCGGGAAGTCCGGCAATCACCTCTGCGTTGAACGCAGCACCGTCGGGCAGCGCATCGCAACCCATGATCTCCAGGGCTTCCAGCGTGGCCTTGCCACAGACCCCACAGCTGGACGACGTGTAGAAGTTCCGCTCCAGCCGGGCAGGGTCGAACGAGAGGCCGGGACGAAGGGTCACCGTCACAATATTGAATTCCTGGTCGTCGTCAGCATCGAGACAGTAGGCGATATCAACGATGTCCCGCGCTTCGCCAACGATGGCCTCGCCGTGGAGGAACCCGGCTGCAAGCGCAAAGTCATCGCCGGGCGTGCGCATGGTGACGGCAATACTCTTCGTCTCTACCGGGCCATCTGACTGCCAGGCAAGGCGAATCTCCAGTGGCTCCTCGCCGGAAAGGGTGTCCTCCACCGTCGAAAACACGCCGTCCCGAAAGCGCGCGATCGTTGCTCTCGTCGCGGGCTGCGGCCGGCCGTCACCGCCGGCGGGGTTCATGCGAATCAACGGTGCAGTCCTGGGTTAGGCACTCAGCCATCTTAGCGCTCGAAGACGAGGGTCTGAAGTCGAGGCCGAAACGCAGTCCCCTGGCGCTAGCCGCGGGCCGGCGAGATCAGGAGATCGCCGGTGCGAGGATGCTCGATGACATCGATCGCATAGCCGTAAACCTCGCCGAGGATCGCCGGCGTCAGCACCTCGCGGGGGGTCCCTGTGGCAACGACTAATCCGGCGCGGAGAAGGACAATTCGATCGGCATGTGCCGCGGCGAGGGCCAGGTCATGCATCACAACCAGTGCACCATCACCGTCGCGGACGCGAGCTCGCAGGGACTCGAACAGCAACTCCTGGTGGCGGATATCGAGGGCGGCGGTCGGTTCATCGAGCAAGAACCACTGTGCTTCCTGGGCAAGTGCCCTTGCGTAGGCCACCCGCGCCCGTTCACCACCCGAGAGCGAGGTGAACTGACGGGCAACGAGTGATTCGATATCAGCCGCCACAATGGCGCGCTCCACTGCGGCCTCATCGGCGTCCTGCCTGTCCGTCCCAATCCAGGGAGCACGTCCCATCGCTACAACGTCCCGCACCCGGAAGGGGAAGGACATCTGGATCTGTTGGGGAAGCACCGCTCGTCGCTGAGCGAGTTCGCGAGCGGTCCAGGATGCAACCGGTTCGCCGTGGACACGCACATCACCCGCTTCCGCGACGATGTCGCCGGCGAGGGCATTGAAGAGCGTCGTCTTGCCTGCTCCATTCGGCCCCGCAAGCCCGACAATCTCGCCGGCCCGCACCTCGATATCGACGCCGTGCAGGATGGCATTGCCACCGATCCGGACGTGGACTCCGGTGGCGGAGGCAATCACCGCGCCGGGGGGAACGGGTGCCGGCACCTCGATCTGCCGCATCCATCTCATGCCCAACCACCCTGCCAGGCGCGCGCTCGCCGGAGCTGCCAGAAAAAGAACGGGCTCCCCACCAACGCAGTAAGCACACCGAGCGGGACCTCGGCAGGGTCCGCCACGGTGCGCGCAACGGTGTCGGCGGCAACCAGGACCGTAGCGCCGGCCAGTGCGGAGGCGGGCAACAGGAGCCGGTGACCGGGCCCCGCCACCATCCGGACAAGGTGTGGAATCACAAGTCCGACGAACTGGATGATCCCCGCCATGGCGACCGCCGATGCCGTCAGCAGTGCCACCACGAACAGCGAAGTGATCCTCAGGCGCTCCACGTCGACCCCGAGG
>JAGQGZ010000210.1 GCA_020432105.1 Dehalococcoidia bacterium
CGCTCGCTGGCCACCTTGAGAATGCATTGCTTGCCGCCGCCCGCCGGGCCTCCTGCCCCGCCACGGTTACACGCGTCGGCTCTATGCTGACGCTCTTCATGACGGCCGAACAGCCTTCCTCTTTCGCGGGCGCCGCCGCCTCGGATACTGCCCTCTTCGGGCGCTTCCACCGTGCCCTGCTCAACCGCGGAGTCATGGTTCCCCCCTCGCAGTTCGAAGCCTGGTTCGTTTCCGCGGCCCACGATGAGGAAACCCTCGACCTGACCGCCCATGCCGTTCACGAGGCCCTGCGCGAGGCCGTTGAGGCCGGGATGTGACCGTCCTTCGCATTGGTGCCCGTGGCAGCGACCTCTCGCGTATTCAGGTCGATATCGTCCGTGATGCGCTGACCCGCGCCGATCCCGGCATCGAAACAGAGTTCATCCCCATCTCGACTAAGGGCGATCTCGACCGCGAATCGCCCCTCGAATCTGGGACCGGCTGGTTCACGACGGCCATCCAGCAATCGCTAACCCGCGGTGAAATCGATATCGCCGTCCACAGCTACAAGGACTTGCCTACGAAGCGGCCGGATGGCCTGGTTATCGCCGCCGTTCCTGCCCGTGCCGACCCGCGCGACGCATTGGTCAGCCAGGGGAACGTGCACCTCCGTGATCTGCCGCCAGGAACCCGTGTCGGTACCGGGAGCCCCCGTCGTCGTGCCCAGGTGCTCGCTGTCAATCCGGATGTCACCGTCGAGTCGATCCGTGGCAACGTCGAAACCCGCCTCCGCAAGGTCATGTCCGGCGAATACGACGCTGCGGTGCTGGCACTCGCGGGTATCCAGCGTCTCGGCCTCGAATCTGCCGTTTCTCAGGTCCTCGGTCTTGAAGAGATGCTGCCCGCACCGGCCCAGGGAGCGCTTGCCGTCGAATGTCGCGCCTCGGACAGTGCCACGCTCACCATTCTCCGCAGCATCGATGTGCCCGAACTGCGTGCAACCGTTGCCGCCGAACGCTCGTTTCTCGCCCGTCTTGAGGCCGGTTGCGACTTTCCTGCGGCAGCAGCGGCGGAGGTGTTTGGGACCACGCTCAAGCTCAACGCGCTCATCGCGCCCGATGGGCGCATCGTCCGGTCGAAGATCGGTGGCGCCGTCGCCCACGCCTCCGGACTCGGTGCCGCCCTCGCCGACGAACTCCTTCGCCTCTCAGAATCCTGAACGGCGTTGCGACTGACCTTCTTCGTCACTTGCCCACGGTGTCGGTTCCGCCGCCGCAGGAGCGTTCCGGGGCAATTGTCCTGGCTACTGATCAACCTCGGCACGCCACTCCCTAAAAGCCGCATGCAGTCGTTGTCGCGTTTCCGGCGAGACCGGCTCCGGCCCGCACCTGGCGAGAACTCCCACAAATGCCTTCACCTCGTGTACGTGCACCTCGCAGCTTCCACACTCATGCACATGTGACTCAAACCATGCGAGCTCTTCGCCGGTCATAACCTCTTCGAGGTACTCGGTCACCAATTGCCGCAACTCGGCACAGGGGCTATTCAGGCTCTCGTCCATATCGCTGCTATCGCTGCCTTATATGTCTGGCCGGAGCCCATCGCCGTTACAGGGACTTCGCCGCCACAAACCGGTGCTCGTCCGCAATCGCAGCGGCTACCTTTCGCAGGTATTCCCTTCGAGAGACCTCCACCGCCCCCATGGACGCCAGGTGTGGCGTCATCATCTGCACATCCACAACCGTGAAGCCCTGCGCTTCCAGGTACTCCATCATCGCGGCCATCGTGAACTTCGATCCGTCGGTGACCCGGTGGAACATCGACTCTGCCCCGAACAGCGAACCGATGGCGATTCCGTACAGGCCGCCGGCCAGCCTCCCATCTGTCGTCCACGCCTCGAAGCTGTGAGCCCAGCCCGCTTCATGCAGGCGCAGGTAAGCACGTCGGTATCCGGGCGTTATCCAGGTGCCCTCGCTTCGCTCCGCACAGGCCGCCAGCACTCGCTCGAACTCCCGGTCAATCGTCGCTACAAACTCACGCCGCCTGATCCGTCTCGCGAGCCTGCGCGAAACGTGCAACCCACCGATCGGGATTACCGTACGCGGGTCGGGCGAAAACCAGAGCTCATCTTCGTCCCCATGCGGCCAGGGAAAGATCCCCTGGCAATAGCCCTCAAGGATGGTGCTGGGCTCGAAGTCACCACCTGCTGCCACCAGTCCGTGCGCTGGGGCAGTCCGGGCGTCGGGGAATTCGTAACGTGAAGGCTCTACGCGCACCGGCACGCGTACCGCACGTCCATCAATCTCACAGGCCGGGATTGGCTTTTCCGCCATCGCTGCCATCCTCCCGGGATGGCGCTGCAACCTGTCAACAGCCCGGCTGGCCGTCGTTCCCGCAGCAGTTCGATCGATTCCGCACGCGCAGCCAGTAGTTCCGCGCTGCCATGCGCAGTTTCGTCCCCGTCGGTTCCTCCGACTCGCGCCAGTTCGAGATCAGTGCACCGAAGCTCGGCCGTCGACTGCTCACGAAGCGCTGAGGGCGGGGTAGATGTCCCCACGTTGGGTTTCGAATGCCGTAATCGCGGCATCTTCCTGCAGCGTCAGGCCCACAGCATCCAGGCCCTCGATCAATGTGTGTTTCACGAAAGGGTCGATATCGAACGAGCGCACGAACGAACCATCGGCCGAGGCAACGGTCTGCGCTTCCAGGTCAACCACAATTTCCGCGGCTGGCAGCTCCTCCGCCCGCGCCATCAGGTGGTTGATGTCCGCCGGCGGTAGCGTCACCGTCAGGAGCCCAACCTTCGCGCAGTTATTGCGGAAAATGTCGGCGAAGGATGGCGCGATAATCACCTTCACGCCCATGTCCTCGATTGCCCAGGGCGCGTGCTCGCGGCTGGACCCGCATCCAAAGTTCGCCCCCGCCAGCAAGATCGGCGCACCCTTGTACTCGGGCCGGTTCACCACGAAATCCGGGTCGCGCTTCCGCCATGTCTCGAATGCAAACTGGCCGAAACCCGTTCGCTCGATTCGCTTCAGGTACTGCGCCGGGATGATCTGGTCCGTATCGACGTCGGCCCGGTTCAGGGGAATCGCATTGCCTCTAACGGTTGTGAACTTCTCCATCCCTATTTCCCCCAGCTGCGAATGTCGACGAAGTGGCCGGCGATGGCTGCCGCAGCCGCCATCTGAGGACTCACGAGGTGTGTGCGGCCGCCCGTTCCCTGCCGCCCTTCAAAGTTCCGGTTTGAGGTCGAAGCGCACCGCTCTCCCGGCATCAGGATGTCGGGGTTCATACCGAGACACATCGAACAGCCAGCCTCCCGCCACTCGAATCCTGCATCCCTGAAGATCTTGTCGAGCCCCTCCTGCTCAGCCTGGATTTTCACCAGCCCCGAGCCCGGCACCACCATTGCCTTCAACGTCGAAGCCACACGTTTTCCCCGGACCACCTCGGCCGCTGCCCGGAGGTCCTCGATGCGCGAATTCGTGCACGAGCCGAGGAAGATGCGATCGAGCGCAATGTCTTCAATCGCAGTTCCGGGCTTGAGATCCATGTATGCCAGCGAACGTTCCGCAAGTTCCGCCGCCCCCGGGCTCGCGGCATCCTTTGGATCGGGAATCCGGCCGGTCACGGGCACGCTCTGTGCGGGTGTCGTCCCCCAGGTCACCGACGGCTCAATCTCTTCACCCGTCAACGAAACCACGGTGTCGAACACGGCGCCGTCGTCGCTGGGCAACGCCCGCCACTGGTCCAGCGCCCGTTCCCAGTCGGCGCCCTTCGGGGCGTA
>JAGQGZ010000211.1 GCA_020432105.1 Dehalococcoidia bacterium
ATGTTGCTCGAGGTACTTGTGGGCGGCGAGCACGGAGACGATACGGTAGACGGTGCTTTTCGCGAGACCGGTCTCGGCCGTCAACTCGGCCAATGACCATTCGGGCACATTTCCCGTAAAGAGAGAAAGGATTCGCAGGCTTTTGTCAATCACCTTTATTGAAGTGATCTGTGCCACATCCCGAACCTCGCTGCTGAAATCCGAATCGGAGTGTAGCACTATGGTCAACATGCCGTCTCTTGTGGTAACCGAGGCGTGCCGTGAGCACTCCAAACCCGTCCGATCCCCGGGAACATCGCCGAGGGGTTCCACGTGTCCGTTAGCCATCGCCGTCGACTCTTGGATGGTGCTCGCTGGCTCAGGGGTACGGAGAGCTGAAACGTGGCTCTACACCCAGACACGAAATTCACCACCTCAGCCGAGATTGTTATACAACATAAGGATCTGGTCATGGACCGGAGGCTCGTAGGATGAACCGACCCCTTGACGGCATCCGGATTCTGGAGCTGGGTATGGTCTTCGTGTTACCTGCAGCTATCCTGCCTCTCGCGGCACTCGGGGCGGACGTGATCAAGGTTGAGGCAGGTAAACGACCCGACAGCACGCGCTGGGGCCCTTCACCAGACAACGAAGTCAGGCCAGACGCCTTGAACTACGGCGGGCACTTCCGGATGCTGAACCGGAATAAGCGCGGGATTACCCTGGATCTCACCAATCCACGGGGCAGGGATCTGTTTCTGCAGCTCGTGGCCGTGAGTGACGTGGTCGCCGAGAACTTCACGCCCCGTGTCATACGCAACCTTCGCCTTGACTACGAAGCACTTCGGGCCGTAAACGAGCGGATCATCCTCCTTTCGTCCACGGGCTTCGGACAATCTGGACCGTGGAGCAATTACCGGGCATATGGACCGAACACCGAAGCGGTCGACGGCCTGATGCACGTGACAGGCTACCCTGACGGGCCGCCTCAACGGGCTGGTGCAGGCGGCCTCGGGGTGGCCTTCACAGATGTGGCGGGGGCCTACTTCGGCACATTCGCGATTCTTGCAGCCCTCGATTACCGTGATCGAACGGGCTGTGGCCAATGGCTCGACCTCTCGCACTACGAGGCCGGGGTGGCAACCATTCCCGAAGCGTTGCTCGATTTCGAAATGAATGGCCGCGTCATGAGTCGAACTGGTAATCGGGATCGATGGCGAGCGCCCCAGGGCGCTTATCGGTGTTCTGGAAATGATCGCTGGGTGGCGATTTCGGTCGCCACTGACTCGCAGTTCGCCAGCTTAGCTCGCGAAATGGGGATGCCTGCCTTAGCTTCGGACGAGCGTTTCGCCACACTGCTCCGACGGCACGCCAACCACGATGCGCTCGATGCGCTTATTTCTTCTTGGACGGCTGCTCTCACTGCCGAATCTGTCGAGCAGCGGTTACAGCGAATAGGGGTGGAAGCGACTTCCGTCGCTACGCTCCGCGACGTATGGCTCGATCCTCAGCTGCGACACCGGGGGACGTTCCAGGTGATGCCGCCACCTGCCATGGCTCCCAACATCGGACCTCGCCCGTTCTTGCGGCCATCGTGGAAGATGTCTGTGTCATCTTCAGCCACGAACACCGATGCACCAACTTTTAACCAGCATACCGATGAAGTCCTGAGCGAACTATTAGGCATTTCTGAACCCGAGATATCTCAGCTTGAGTCTGAGGGAGTGATTAGTCGCGATCCCCAACCTGGAATTCTGCCACGAACTGGGGTAATGGATCTGAAGGATTTGGTGCGTGCGGAAAGGCTTCGTGAAGTCGACTCCCAATATCATACTCGATTGCTGGATTGGTTCTCTGATAACGATTCATAATGTCGAACTACGTCCAGTGCTAGATACTAGTGCAGGGGACTGGATCTCACGGAGTTCGGTAATAATATCCAGAAGAATAGGGAGAATTATTGTAATGACCAAGGTAATCGATCTCGAATGCAATTTGCCGACAGCAGAAATGCTCCGCCTCAACGAAGATCCTACGAGACAGTCGTCCTTAGGATCAGGAGATACATTTCGGGGTATAGATGCTAAGTCCATATCGGGTCATGGTATGGTGAATTACCTAAACATATTCGGACCTAGTCAGGCTGCCCGTGCTGGCCTATCTATCGAACAATTTGATGAGATGCGCGCCACGATGCCAGCTGAAGAAGTACAGGCAGAGTTACGGAGGCTAAATGAACACCCCATGGAGCTTGGGGAATTTGTGCATGTGCTCAATGAGGCTGGTGTGGAACATGCCGTGATCGGTACGACAACCGGCCCAGGCAATCAATATATTGCGGAAGTTGCCAGTATGCATCCCGACAAGTTTGTCGCATTTGCGCGTATCAGCCCATGGGATGGCATGGCGGGTGTTCGTGAACTCGAACGGCTTGTGCGAGACTACAAGATGAGAGGCTTGGCTATGGCGGCGTTTCGGGAACGTATCCCAGCGAATGACCGCCGATATTATCCGCTCTACGCTAAGTGCGTGGAGCTCAATATCCCGGTGCGTCTCTATAGCTCAATGTCGTATGCCACGGACCGACCTTACGATTTGGGTCATCCGCGAGCACTTGACGACGTCTGCTGTGACTTTCCGGAATTGACCGTAATCGCCGGGCTCGGTGGCTGGCCGTGGGTGAATGAAATGGTTGCTCTCTCACGTCGACATCCGAATCTCTACGTCGACACGGCAGCCCACCGGCCGAGGCACTTCACCACCCCGGGGAGCGGATGGGAGGCCCTTCTACAGTTCGGAAACACGCTGATCCAAGACAAGGTAATGGTGGGGCTGTCGGCACTAACTTTGAATCAACCATACTCGACGTTGATAGGAGAGATCCTGGCATTGCCGCTTAAGGATTCAGTCAAGGAAAAGTGGCTGTACGGAAATGCGGCCCGTGTGTTGTCGCTTAGCTGAAGGGGCTCGAAGCTCTAATCGTTCAGACCGGAGGATCGGCGCAGCAGCAGCAGCTAGGCCTTCGACACTTGGAGGAGAGGACTCTATGGATCAGCTTTGGCCTAGGGAAGGCCTAAGAGTTGTGGAGCTGGGATCCGGTATCTCGGCAGCCTACGGAGCACGCCTACTTGCCGACTTTGGTGCCGACGTGATCAAGGTAGAGAAGCCGGGGGGAGGGGACGATGCTCGCCGCGCAGGTCCCTTTCCCGATGACATCCCGCACGTGGAGAAGAGCGGTCTCTTTCTCTATCTGAACTTCAACAAGCGCGGTATACAACTGGACGTCGAGACGTCCACGGGCGCGATCCTCCTGAGCTCGCTTCTCGCGGATGCTGATGTAGTGATCGAGAATCTCGGACCTGGCAAGTTGGATGAGTTGCAATCGATGAGCGGGTCATGGCCGGACCGCTTGGTACTCTGCTCAATTTCCCACTATGGCCAGGATGGGCCACGTGCCGATTCCATGAGTTCGGAGATTGGGGCTTATGCCTCAGGTGGGATGATGTACATCACAGGCGATGGAAGCCGGGAACCCGTCAAACATGGCCTTCATCAAGCGGCCCATCTCGCGGGCACCAACGCAGCCTCAGCGATACTAGCGGCCACGCTGCTTTCGCGACACACGGGCATTGGCCAGCGTATTGATATCGCCGAGCAGGAGACTGTCGCGCAAGAGGTGTTCCCTGGGCTCGGCATCTACTCGCACAACGGTGGGGTGATGAAACGAGTTCCGCCCACGTTCAATGGACTGGTGGCATCGAGCCCCATGGAGACCAACGATGGCTACAT
>JAGQGZ010000212.1 GCA_020432105.1 Dehalococcoidia bacterium
TGGAGGCGTAGGCAACCTGGATGATGAGCATCGCCCGGGCCGGGTACGACGGTCTCGGGTTGAATATCGCTCACACCGATTCAATCGCTCCGGGCGGCGCTCTGTTGGCCGATATCGGCGAGTGGGAAGTCGACCAGTCCCAGATCCTGGATCGCTCGCCCGGGGTATGTACGACTTAACGACGTCACCATGTCACCGGCCACGATCATGCGCCCCTGTGGCCCGCCCAGGACTGTGTAGGTGTCGAACCCGTCGTTGTATTGAAGGAACATGAGATAGGTTGTTCCTTCCACTAACAACGGATCGTCTGTCAGCTCGACACGCCGTCCATCGTCGCCGACGCCACCTGTCTGGTGTATGAGTATCGCGGCGCCGGCGGATACGCGGCTCTGACTGACGTCGGGCGAAATCACGCGCCCAACGGCAACTTCGAAATTGGTGAAGCGCAGCGACGAACGTTGGGCACCAGCGGCAACTGTATCCTCTTTCGTCCCTGCCACGCCCCTCACCGTGCCGACCACCACGAGGTCGGCGGCCTCAAACAGGCTGCCGAGGGTCGGATAAGACTTTGCCCAGCTCGCAGACAGGTACGTCACAGGGGCTCGATCATCTCCATCAGACGCATGCCCCCACGCCATGCTGCCTACGCCAACGACAACTATTGCGATCACCACTGCAACGAGGAACGTCCGCTTAGTCATGTACCTGGGCAAATTCATGTTGCATGCCTCCCGTCCCCTTGGGCTCAGCCGCACTCAGTAGATGTAGCTAACGCCGTCCCGGTCATCACTTGTTGCGTACCACACACCGCACGAGGTATACCTCACAGAGGTCGCTGCGTTCATCAATACGCAACCAGATTCATGAGCAAGGCCAAAAATATGACCCAATTCATGTCCAGCAACTGATGCGATCTTAGTCGTCGTATAGTTTTGGGTATGGTGATAATTGAGGTAAGCGGCAGCACCAGTATATGGATTGGAAACCGGACTAGGAATCAGTTCTGCAAGACCATCCCATGATACTTGACTGTAGTTCGCATCTAATAAGCTCACTTTATTTCCGTTACAACTTGTATGGTAGCCAAATTCCGAAGACAGGTAGTCCCAATAGTAGAGGCCGGTGTCCCAAGCTGCATCGCTCCCGCTATACGAGGTCGAGATACAGAACCCAAGGCTGCTGATGCCCGGCCATTGCCCACCAAGCAACTCGTAGGCACGAGCCGAGCGGTGCGAACCAAAGGCACCCACAGATAACGCGAAAACAACTAACACGGCGACGCGCACATGACGAATGGGCATTGCGTCTCCATCAAACAGAGGTGAATATCAGACTAATGCACGCGGGGGGGGTCAACCAAGCGTGATGGAAGCGTCGGGAGCTCAACCGCGAACCCTCACAGTGTCCTGCGGAGAAGCCAAGGCCCGCGAGATGGCTCCCATGTACCCAGCATTGGAATGTCCTCCTACATTCCAACATCAAACGGTCGTGCCAGCGCGGGCCCTTCAAGAACACCCCGGGGGCATCGTCCTTGAACTACGCCGACTGCTCGTTTGCGATACCGCCGCTGATGGGGCCAAGTCGTCCTTGTCAGGACAACACCAGGGCTTGTGGACGGGAGCGTAGGTGAGTCACAATTCAGCGTTGGGACTTTCCAGCCAACGAGCCCAGAGGGCGTCGCGCTTTCGGGCCGCCTTTCGATAGCCGACCTGGGCGCCGAGGAAGGCACCGAAGAATTGGGCCAGGAGGTAGCCGCCGCCAATGAGCGCGGCGAAGGCAAAACCGGGGTGGCCGAGGAAACCCGGCCCCCAGATGACGAGGTAAACAAAGAGTCCCATGGCCAGGGTTAGGCCGAACATGGCCCCGGTGTGGACCCAGCGCGCTTCCGTGTTCTGCTTGACCTTGTAGAGGCGGAGGACCTGCTGGGGGATCTCGTTTTCGGTGCCCACTTCCGCCAGGTCGCTCTTGCAGAAGCCACAGACCGCCGTATCCGGGCGCTGGCGGCCGAAGCAGAAGCCGCAGAAGCGGCCGGTGGCCGGCACGCGCCGGGCCAGCCGTTCCTCCATCTTTGGCTGCAGAACATCGAGATAGGGATAGGGAGACACGTATCCCGCGGTGCCTACGATGGCCGGGCCTTCGTGAGTGGCAGGTGCTTCGGCGCCCATATCTAGCTAGGGAACCACTGTGGGGGTCCGGTCGCAAGCGCGGCGAGGCATGGTAGAGTGCCCCGAACCACGAGGTACGGACTAGATGAATCTGAGCACGACACGACGTTTAGGCGTTGCCGCCGCCATCGCCGCGGCCGTTTCCCTTGCCTTTGGACTGTTTGCCCCGGCCGCACGCGCGGCGTTGCAGGACGACGACCGAGGACGAGCCACCAGCGTGGCCGAATTCCAGGAAGGGGTAGCCGGTGGCACTGTCTCTGGCTGCTCTGGCACGGCGGTCTCGAAGAACGAAAACAACGAGCCGATCGACAGTGTGAGTGGCCCGGGTGGCCCCCCGGCTTCACGCAGCAACGCCCTGAAGATCGACTACGACGGTGTGGTCAGCTACGACGGCCGCTCGGATGCGATCATCAAAAACCACAACTGGCACATCTCGATCATGGGTGTGAAGGTCAAGTCGGATGGCGACACCAACGACGAAGAGCGCCAGACGGACGCCAGCGACGAGAAGGTTTCCGACTACATCCCCTTCCGCATGTCGGGAAAGTACTTCGTGAGTTTTGAGATCAGCGGCGAGGGCGGTTCCTGCGAGGGCTCACTCTGGGTGGAAATCGATGAAGACCCGGTAGGGACCATCCCCTGGTTTGTTGGTGCGGGCTTCCTGCTCATCGGCGTCGCGGGACTCGCGTTCGCGGTGCCGACGGGTGCGGCCGCCGGTGCGGCAGCAGGAATGGGCGCGGGATCGACGATTGGCGCGGCGGGGACGACGCCGGGCGAGGCCGTCATCGGTGGCGATCCGGCCGCCCCTCCCCCGGCAGACAGTGGCCAGGTGATTGGCGACTCCGGTGCTGACGGAAGTGACCCTGCCGGTAGTGGCCCGGATGGCAGTGGCGACGACAACGGGCCCGTGATTGGAGGCTAGGACGATGAATGAAGTGCAACGACATCCGGTGGGCGGCGCCTTCTCGGGATTGGCGCTCGGCCTCGGGTTCCTGGTGATGGTCTTCATCTACGGCCTCGCGTGGTCGGGGACGTGGTGGCCGTATGCAGTGGTCCTCGTCCTGTTCATCATTGGCGGGGCATTGATTGGCCTGTTCGCGCCACCGTGGCGGCGACGTGGCTAGCGAGGACAAGAGGCCGCCCTGGTGGCGCAGGATCCGGCGTCCGAAACCCGACCTGAAGCTGGAAGAGCTGGAAGCGAAGCTACGAAAGGCCGACCGCCAGCGAACAGCCCGGAGCCAGGACGGCGAGGGAGAATCGAATCGGTAGTAGGGAGAGGCGCAGGGTCCCGGACGCGCGGCAGCGGCCATTAGAACAGGCCGCGCTTCCCGGACCGGTGGGCCCATGATGGCTACCCGCCGGGTGCTTCCCGGCACCGGTATACTGCCGCCATGACCGACGCCCTGGACCACGGCCACGATGGCTATGTGACCGTCAACGGTCTTCGCCACCACTACCTGCGCTGGGGACCACCCGGGGGAGATCCTGTTGTGCTGCTGCACGGGCTGATGAACAACGCCCGCTACTGGGAGCACGTGGCCGGGATGTTCGGCGAGGGCAGGACGATCTATGCGCCGGACCTTCG
>JAGQGZ010000213.1 GCA_020432105.1 Dehalococcoidia bacterium
CAACAACCTTGGCTACTGCCTCGCGGTGGAAAAGCTCGCGGGTATCGAGGTGCCGCCGCGGGGAGACGCAATTCGGGTGATCATGGCCGAGCTCCAGCGCCTGGCAAGCCACTGCATGGCGATCGGCGCTTTCGCGAACGACACTGGCGCCTGGCAAACCCCCGTCATGTGGGCCTTTCGCGAACGCGAGAAGATCCTCGACATCTTTGAGATGACCAGCGGGGCCCGGCTTACCTGCAACTACATGCGGATTGGCGGTGTTGCATTCGAGCTTCGTCCGGGCTTCGAAGAGCGGGTCAAGGAGATCATTCGCACATTCCCCGGGTTTATCGATGAGATGGAAGGTCTGCTAACCGGGAACGAGATCTTCATTATTCGGACCCGTGGTGTCGGCGTCCTGTCGCCCGAGACAGCCACGTCCGCCTCGCTTTCGGGTCCGATGCTCCGGGGCAGCGGCATTGCCTGGGATATCCGCAAGGCGGAACCCTATTGCGGCTACGAGCAGTACGATTTCGAGATTCCGATCGGGTACCAGGGTGACTCCTTCGATCGCTTCATCGTCAGGCTCGAGGAGATGCGCCAGAGCGTGAAGATCATCGACCAGGCACTACGGGGATTGCCGGGCGGGCCGCATTCGACCCAGGTACCGCTGGCCTTGCGGCCGCCGAAGGGCGAGGCCTACGCGCGCGTTGAAGGCTCTCGCGGCGAACTGGGCTACTACCTTGTCAGCGACGAGGGTCCGTCCCCCTTCCGCTTCCATATCCGGCCGCCCTCGTTCATCAATCTCAGTGCTCTGCGAGAGATGACGGTCGGTGGGTCGATCGCGGATGCCATTGTTGTGCTTGGCTCCATCGACGTCGTCGTCGGGGAGATCGACCGCTGATGCCGTTCTTCGCCGCTACCGAAAACTGGTATGACTTTCGCGACCTTTCAAACCTGTCGCGAGTGATCCTCGAAGGTGTTGCGGATCTCACGGGTGAGCCAGTCGCCTACGTTGTTGCCATCCTTATCGGGTTCGTTGCCAGCTTCCTCATCTTCGTGCTGCCGTCACAGCTCATCGTCGGTGTCTACGGGGAACGAAAGCTGATCGGCCGGATGCAATCCCGTTACGGACCGAACCGGGTGGGACCGTTCGGCCTGCTGCAGCCGGTCGCCGACGCCATCAAGCTCATCCAGAAGGAAGCGCTCACGCCGATCGCTGCAGACAAAGCGGTCATGTACATCGCGCCGATCGTCTTCGTTGCGCCGGCGGTCTTGCTCTGGGCGGTGATCCCCTTCGGCCCGAACATGATCATCGCCGATATCCCGGTGGCTTTGCTCTACTACCTCGCGGTCGCCTCCCTACCGGCGCTGGCGGCCTTCGTCGCCGGGTGGAGCCACAACAACAAGTACAGCCTCTTTGGGGCCATGCGAATTGTGGCGATGACGATCAGCTACGAAGTCCCGCTGGTCCTCGCACTCCTCGGTGTCGTCCTCCTTACCGGGACGCTGTCGCTGAATGAGATGGTGTTCTGGCAGAAGGAAACGACGATCTGGGTCATCCTGCTGCAGCCGCTGGCGTTCGCTGTCTTCTTCATTGCCGTGAGCGCCGAACTCAACCGAACACCGGTCGACATCGCCGAGGCGGAATCCGAAATCGTCGCCGGCTACCTCACCGAGTACAGCGGGATGAAGTGGGGCCTCTTCTACGGAATGGACATCGGCTACGCGCTGGCGGCCTCCGCCCTCGCTGCGACCATCTTCCTTGGGGGCTGGTCGCTCTTCGGTCTCGACAAATGGATTCCGCCATGGATGATCCTCGTCGGGAAGACGCACCTCTTCTACTTTCTCTTTATCTGGACACGGGGCACGCTACCCCGGTTGCGTATCGACCAGTTGTTGACCTATGCCTGGAAGTACCTGCTGCCGATTTCGGCGGCAAACCTCCTGATCGTCGCCACCGAGCGGGTAATCCTCGTTGAGAACGATTGGGTCGACAAGGACCTCATCTACTGGCTTCTTGCCGCCATCAACATCGTGCTGGCGGTGGTAATTGTCGTGGGCTGGGCGCGCGTTCTTGGATACAAGCCGGATTCTGTACCGACCCGTCCCCGCCTGGTCTCTGAGGTGGGCGGATATGTCCCGTACGACGCGGCGGGTGGCCGCTAATGGAAGGCTTTGGCGTCAATCTCGCATTCTGGACGCTTGCCGTGCTGACCCTCGGTTCGGCCGGGGGAGTGATGGCGGCTCGCAGCCTCTTTCACGCGGTTCTCTTTCTGATTGTCGCGTTCCTCGGGGTCGCCGGGTTCTTCGTTCTGCTTTCGGCCGAATTCCTGGCGATGGCCCAGGTGATCATCTATGTCGGGGCAATCGCCGTGCTCCTGCTGTTTGCTGTGCTCCTCACGCCGCGCGCCGACAGGAACAACGCGGAGACGGCGATGGCCGCACCGGCCGTCCTGCTGGCTATTGCACTCGCTGCCGTAGTCATCTTCGTTATCCAGGACACCGACTGGGCAACGGTGACTGCCAGCCCGGAGTTGACGGGCGCGGAACTTGGCGACGCCTTGCTTTCGACCTGGATACTGCCCTTCCAGGTTGCTTCGGTGCTGCTTACAGCCGCCCTGGTCGGCGCCATCATGCTCATCCGGTCGTCGGACGAGGAAGCGGAGGATGAGCGCTAATGCTGGAACTCGAGCATTTTCTGACGGTTGGCGCCTTGCTCTTCGCGATCGGGCTCCTCATCGCGCTTTCGAAAAGGAATGCGATCGCTGTCCTCATGGGCGTCGAGCTGATGCTGAACTCCGTGAACATTACCCTGCTGGCTTTTTCGCGTTTTGCGGAGAGTGGGCGACCGATCTCAGGCCAGGCATTCGTAGCGTTTGTGATCACCGTTGCGGCAGCGGAAGCAGCGGTCGCTCTCGCTCTCGCCGCCGCTGTGTATCGCAACCGCGACACCATCAACGTCGACCAAATCCGATTGTTGCGGTCTTGATCTATGTGGGTTGAGTTCATGTCCGTCCCCAACGCCTATGTGGCGGCCACCTGGAGCGAACTGTTCGCGGCCGAAGCTCTCGCCGTGCGCGTCATCCCCACCATCGGGGTCGGGGAAACCGCTCCGGTGTCGGAGCCGCGCACGCTATACGTCCCCACGGGCAAGGCACACGTTGCCCGGGAAATCCTGAGGAAGATCTAGCTATGCCGATGTTCCTCCAGGAGGCCCATGGCTCCATGCCGTCCACCGAGGAGTGGATGCTCTGGGCGATACTCGCCAGCCCCCTCGTCGCCTGGGGCCTCATCGTCCTCTACCTGAGGAAACTCGGCCCTATAGCCGGGTACGCAGCCATCGCCGGTATCGGCGTCGCGATGATCCTCAGCTACGTCGTCCTCTTCCAGTCCATCGATGCCGACGGTGGTATCGCGATCTTCACCCACGGGTGGTTCACAGCCGGCGACCTCCAGGTGAACCTCGGCGTCCGCGTCGACGGCCTCACCGCAGTGATGCTCGTGGTTGTGACCACGGTGTCCTTCCTGGTGCAGGTCTATTCCCAGGGATACATGGCGGGCGACCCCGGCTACGGTCGCTATTTCGCCCATATGGCGCTGTTCACCACAGCGATGCTCGGCCTCGTACTGGCTGACAACCTGTTCATGATCTTCATGTTCTGGGAGCTGGTCGGCCTCTCGAGCTACCTGCTTATCGGATTCTGGT
>JAGQGZ010000214.1 GCA_020432105.1 Dehalococcoidia bacterium
AATAGTCGAAGGAGAGCTTCGTCGGTTCCATGCGCGTGGCCAGCATCACGTAGGGGAAGCGGCGTTCGGCGGCCCACTTCACCGTTCGCTTGCTCACCGCCCCGGGAATCATGATCAGCGGGTGCGGTTGCTGGTAGGGCCGCGTCCACGGATTCACATAGCGGTAGTTGTAGTGCTCGCCCTCCCAGCGGAAGGGGCCGGGGTCGGTCCAGGCTTTCACGATCAGGTCGTGGGCCTCCTGGAAGCGCTCCCAGTTGAACGGCGACTGGGCGTTGTGGGCCACGCTTTCCCGGCCCGTTCCCCGTACCCAGCCGGTGACCAGCCGTCCTTCAGAGATCATGTCGATTATCGCCAGCTCTTCGGCCAGCCAGAGCGGGTCGTCCCAGATCGGCAGGATGTTGCCGATGAGGACGATCTTCGCCGTCTTCGTGATCCGGGCGAGGATTGCCGCCTCCACGTTGCAGGCGCTGCCCATGCAGAAGGGCGTGCTGTGATGTTCGTTCAGCGCGAGGGCATCGAACCCCATCTGCTCGGCATAGACCTTCTCATCCAGGTAACGGTTGTAGAGTTCGGCACCCAGCCTTGGGTCGTACTCCTCGTTCCCCATCTCGAGGTCGGTCAGGCGGCGGCCGGAACGGCCCCACCAGCTTGCGGTGGGGTCCTGGTAGGGTCGTTCCGTGAAATAGCCGATCTGCACGATGCAGCCTAGGTTCCAGCGACCGGCCGGTCGTGGGGTGCGTTTGCGCTTGCGCCGCGGAAGTCGCGGAAGGGCCCGTCACGCCATTCGAGTGCTGCCTTGAGGCCACCTTCTGCCATGCGCTTGCGCCACTCTTCGGCAGCAGGGCGATGCTTGCTCATGGCTTCGACGTCGGTGCCCGACATCAGGCCACCCCTGATCCCCATCGCCTCGTACTGGCGGTTCACGGCGCGCTTGCTGTACATCAGCATGTCGTTGTCGATGTTGCCCATGCGCCGGGCGAAGGTCTCCGTGAACGTCTCGAGCTCATCCTTCGGCACCGCGTAGGTGGCCCAGCCCATCGCTGCCATGTCCTTGCCGCTGAAGCTATCGCCGACATAGGCGAACTCGCGGGCCTTGGTCATCGGCAGGTGCCACGGCGCCCACATGATGTCCATCGTCCCCATGGCACGAACCGGTGGGTACCCGATCTGGGCGTCCTCGGCCACAATCCGGAAGTCGCAGAACGTCGCCAGCTCGGTGCCGCCTGCCAGGCAGTATCCCTGGATCTGGGCGACGACTGGCTTGGCCAGCTCCCAGATCTGGAAGTTCGCCATCAGCACGTGCCGTGACCAGTCATAGTGGGCGGGGTGCGTCGTTCCCACGTCCGGCAGCTTCGACCACTTTTGGACGTAGGCGGAGTCGTCGCCGGCTTCGCGGCTGGGGGAGAGGTCGTAGCCGGCGCTGAACGCCCGCCCGGCAGCTTTCAAGACGATCACGCCAACGCTTCGGTCGGCTTCCGCCTCTTTTAGCGCATGGAACAGTTCGCCGCGCAATTCGTTCGAAAGCGCGTTCAGTTTCTCCGGCCGGTTCAGCGTGATGATCGCCAGCCGTTCGTCCGTCTCGTACAGGATGTTCTCGTAGCTCATTCCAAAACCTCCGGGCAATGTGGCATGAAGCATACGCCCTGCGCCTCACCACCGGGGGCGAGCGGCGGGTGCCTGCGGTGGCAATCCGGTGTGGGACGATGGAGGCAGCCGGGCTGATTTGCACTCCGCAACCCCGAGTTGAGCTACGCTAGCCCGATGCTTGCGATCCTTGGCGGCGGCGCCTGGGGTACGGCCCTTGCTTTCACGGGGCATCGTGCCAACCTGCCGGTCCGGCTGTGGGCGTTCGAACCCGAAGTCGCCGCCGAGATCAACGCCAGCCACCGCAACCAGGCCTACCTCCCCGGTATCGACCTCCCGGCCGCGATCACGGCAACCAGCTCCCTTGCGGAAGCCGTCGATGGTGCCGACATCATCCTCCTTGTCACCCCTGCCCAGCACTTGCGCCGGATCGTCTCGGAAGCGGTGCCATATATGGAAGCCGGTGTGCCGCTGGTGATCTGCGCCAAGGGCATCGAGCAGGCGACCGGCGACCTCCTCTCCCAGGCGATTGCAAAGCCCGCCGCTGGACACCCCATCGCCGTCCTCAGCGGCCCCACGTTCGCCCGTGAAGTTGCCAGCGGCCTGCCCACTGCCGTCACCGTCGCCTGCGAAGACTCGGCCGTCGCCGAGCGCATCGTCTATGCCCTCAAGAGCCCGATGTTCCGCCCCTATTCCAGCACCGACGTGGTTGGGGTCCAGGTGGGCGGCGCCGTCAAGAACGTTATCGCCATCGCGGCCGGCGTCACCATCGGCCTCCAGTTTGGCGAGAATGCCCGGGCAGCCCTGGTCACCCGCGGGCTTGCCGAGATCGTGCGCCTTGGTACTGCACTCGGGGGCCGCGCCGAAACGCTCATGGGGCTCTCCGGCCTCGGCGACCTGATGCTCACCTGCGGCAGCGAGCAGTCCCGCAACATGTCACTCGGCATCGAGCTGGCCGGGGGCCTGAACGCCACTGAAATCCTCGCTGCCCGGACCTCCGTCGCCGAAGGCGCCTACACCGCCACTGCCGTCCACAACCTCGCCCAACGCCTCGGCATCGAAACCCCCATTTCGACCGCCGTCCACAACGTGCTCACCGGCGAGCTTGACCTGGCCCAGGCCATAGGTTCACTCCTCGAACGCCCGGTGAAGGCGGAGGTGGGGTAGGGTTCTCCGCGGCGAAGCCATCGAACGACGCGAACCAGGGGGCACATTTGGCTACACTCTGACCGCTCGTGCTCCCTGCAATTTGCTGAACTCTGACCTGGAGGCCCCAATGCCCGACTACGCCGATCTCCTCATTGAGCGCCACGGCGACGTGGCCCTGGTGAAGCTCAACCGCCCGGAGAAGCTGAACTCCATGGGCGGCACGCTCATGTCCGACCTGTTTCGCTACTGCAACTCACTCAACAGCGGTGACTACGAAACACGGGCCGTGGTGCTCACCGGCGAAGGTCGAGCCTTCTGCGCGGGCGGTGATGTCACCGGCTTTCCCAGCGCCAACCCGAACAGCCCACGCGCTACCGCCGCCTGGCGACGCCCACACCCGGAGCAATCGACCATCACCGCGATGCGCAACTGCGACGTGCCGATCATCGGGGCCATCAACGGTTATGCCGTGGGTGGCGGCTTCGGGCTCGCCCTGGCCACGGATTTCCGCATCTGCAGCGAAGACGCTGTATTCGAATGCTCCCAGCTCAAGCGCGGCCTCGCCCTCGATGTCGGCCTGCCGTTCCTGCTCCAGGAGACCGTCGGCACCCAACGTGCGCTCGAACTGGCCGCCACCCGGCGCCGGATCACGGCGGACGAAGCACTGGCGCTGGGGATCGTCCTCGAAGTGGTGCCGAACAACCGTCTCATCGACCGCGCTCTAGAACTGGCCCAACAGGCCGCCGCCGGCCCGCCCCTCGGCTTCGCCGCCACCAAGCGCCTGGTCTACCTTCCCGAAGCCGATGCCCTCCAGCGAGTCGAGGAATCCACCGGCGCGTACATCTCCCAGCTCTTCAAAACCGAAGACGCCCGGGAGGGTGCGAAGTCATTTGCTGAAAGGCGGGAGCCGGAGTTCCGGGGGCGGTAATCTCTCGGGG
>JAGQGZ010000215.1 GCA_020432105.1 Dehalococcoidia bacterium
CCCGTACTTCGTTCTCTGCCCGCGACCAGGCCATCCCTTTGCCTACAATCACGAGCGGATTCTCGGCGCTTCGGAGTGCTGCCACGGCAGCATCCACCGCTGCCTGTGGTGCCGCACCCCGTGGGGGCTCGGGTACTGTCGGGGCCATCTCCACCTTTGACTCATCGACTTCCTGCGTAAAGATGTCGTCCGGCAGGTCGAGGTAGGCCGCCCCGGGCCGCCCGTAAAGCGACGTACGGACAGCCTGCTCCACGTAGTAGGGGATGCGGTGGGCATCTTCGACGGCGTGCGCGTACTTGCAGAACTGCTTCACGGCACCAACCTGGTCTTCTTCCTGGAAGGCCCCCATGCCGTTCTGGAACACCGCACTGGCGCCACCGATGAGGATCATCGGCCAGCAGTTCTGTTGCGCGTTCGCCAGGCCCGCAATCGCGTGGATAACACCCGGCCCCGACACCACCGTTGCTGCCTGTGGCCGCCCTGTCAGGTAGCCCGCTGCCTGGGCCGCATACGATGCAGCCTGCTCATTCCGCATCCCTGTGTAGCGAATGCCCGCTTTCTGCGCCTGGTTCGCAAATTCCGTCACGGGGAACCCAACTACTCCGAAGAGATAGTCCACGCCCTGTTGCTTCAGGCACTTTGATAGCAGTGCCGCTCCTGTCGTCATCTCGCTCACGCGTGCGCCTCCTGTTTCACCGGTTGTTTTCGCTTCAGGGTCGGGCGGGTCACCCCGCTCTCCCAGAGTTCGTTCAGCTGGTCCGCATCCAGGTGCAGCAATTCACCCAGCACCTCGTTGGTCGAGCCGCCCAGTAGCGGCGGTGCCGCCAACGGCACTTCCGACTTCGACATCCGGATCGGCGACTTCATCAGCACCACCTCACCCTCCGTTGGATGCTCGACCCGCTCGATGAAACCTCTCGCATTGAGGTGCGGATCGTTGAATACGTCCATCGTGTCGAAGATTGCGCTGGCCGCCACGCCTCCCTCGCAAAGGATCCGCATCGCCTCGTGTTTGTCGTGTTGCAGCGTCCACCTGGCGATCTCGGCGTCCAGCTCGGCCTGGTTCTCGTTTCGCAACTTCGGCGTCTCGAACCGGGGGTCAGTGAGCAGATCGTCACGACCCATCGCCACGCACAGCTGATCCCACATCCGCGTGGTCGAGACCAGCATGTAGAGGTAGTCGTTCGGCCCGCCGCCCTTGCACGGATACATACCGCTTGGTGCCCCCGCCTTGTGCACCTGCCGCGGAACCGGCTCCTCCGCCCAGTACACGACTCCCGTCGTCCGCATGAACATCGTGGTCGCTTCCTGCATCGAGATCTCGATGAACTGTCCCTCGCCGGTGCGCAGTTTCTGTACCCACGCCGCCGTGATCGCCAGGGCCATTTGCATACCGGTTCCCGTGTCCGACATCGTTGGCCCGGGCTTTACCGGCGGACCGTCCGCCGTGCCGGTCACTGAGAATGTGCCGGCCGCAGCCTGCGCCAGCGGGTCGAAGCACTTGTAGTTCGCATAGGGGCCGTCGAGACCGAACCCCTTCAGCCTCCCATAGATGATCGCCGGGTTCCGCTTTCGCATCTCCTCATAGTCAATGCCCAGCTCCTCCATGATCCCCGGGCCGTAGTTCTCCACGAACACGTCGCACTGCTCTGCCAGCCGCAACATCAGTTCGCGCCCCTGCGGATGCTTGAGATCAAGGACAATGCTCCGCTTGTTAGCGTTGTAGTTCATGAAATACTGGGGGTCTTCAATGTCCTTCACGAAGGACTGACGCGCGGCATCTCCCCTGGGCGGCTCCACCTTGATTACATCGGCGCCGAGCCAGGCAAGCATCTGCGTTGCGCTGGTTCCAGCCTCATACTGCGTCATATCGAGTATGCGCAGACCCTCGAGTGCGGTCGTCATCTCTGGCCTCCCTGCCTTACGGTGGCTGGAATCCTACCACCCGGAGAGATCGCATTCGGGCATGGCTCCGCCCCTTCGGTAGACTGATCCCACGCCATGGACCTTTCCAGACTCGCCGATGATGCAGGCCGGGTGCTCGATTTCGAGATCGTCTCCGTTGGCGGCTCCCCTCTCACCCTCTCCTCGATCATCGCTTTCCTCCTCGTCCTGTTCGCGTTCGTTGTCGTCTCTCGCATGTTCGCCGCGATCGTCCGCCGTTGGCTCTTGCACCGCATCGAGGTCGACCAGGGCGTTCGCTACGCCCTCTCCCGTGTCGTCCAATACATAACGCTCCTGATCGGCCTCCTTGTCAGCTTTCAGTTCCTCGGCATCGATGTCAGCTCACTGGCGATCTTCCTTGGCGCCCTCGGCGTCGGTATTGGCCTTGGCCTCCAGAACCTCACTGCCAACTTCGTTGCCGGGGTCCTCTTGCTCTTCGAACGACCCATCGCCGTGGGCGACAGGGTTACCGTCGGCGCTACCGAAGGCGATGTCGAATCCATCAACATGCGCGCCACCACCGTTCGCTCCATCGACAATACCGCGGTGATCGTGCCCAACCGCGAATTCGTCGAACAGGGCGTAGTCAACTGGTCTCACGGTGATCGCCGCCAGCGCCTCAACATCGATGTTGGGGTCTCCTACAACTCTGACCTCAAACAGGTGATCGAGGCACTGATCGCCGCCGGAACCGGCCACCCCCACGTCCTCTCCATCCCCGCCGCCGACGTCATCTTCGTCGCCTTTGGCGATTCTGCCTGGGAGATGCGCCTCCGCGTTTGGATAGCCGACCCGAAGCAACACATCCTCGTCCGCTCGGAGATCAATCAGGCCATTGTTGAAGAGTTTCGCAATCGTGGCGTGGAGATTCCCTTCCCCCAGCGCGACCTGCACTGGCGATCGCCCCTCCCTTTTCAGGTCGAGGGCTCAACGTAGTCCTCCTCCAGGACTCTCGCCCCCAGTTCGGAGAGCTCGTATCCCGTCCCCAGGCTGCGCGTTAGCCCGAGGTACTTCAGCTTCCGCACATTCGCCTTGAACCGTAGCCGATCCATGCCGGCCTCCGCGGCAAGGTCGCCTGCCCGTGTCGCCGGCATGGATCGGATCAACGCCAGCGTCTCGCGCGTCCATGCGGCGCTCCTGCTCCGCTGGTCGATACCTGCGAGTTTCGCCCGCGCATTGGCCACCTCGGCGTCACCAACGACCTCAGGTGTGTCGTGGATGTCGCCGGCAAACCTGAACGCCACGCGGTAGACATCCACATCCTCCGCTATACCACTCCCCCGCTCTGTCGTGAGAGAGGCCAACAACTCCTCCCGTGATCCGAAGCCCGCACGTTTCGCCTCGGCTTCGGTTATCTCACGCACGGCCACGGTCTTCACTTCCGTCACCTCGATGCGCGTATCGCCGAACACCCTGTGAGTGGCCCCCGGCTTCGCCTGCGGCCGCCTCCAGGCCCTGAAGGTCAGCATCACCTTGCCGCTCCGTACTCCATCTCGAAATCGCATGGCAAAGAGCATCCGGGACAGCATACCGGCAGGTGATCGCCAAGGTGATTCCAGGAACTCCCTGCGTCGGCCCCTTAGAGGAGCGGGCCGGCATCAAGTCGCCTTCTCAGCCTTGGATTGCCACTATCGAAGTCAGTCGCTCGGCCTCCCAGTCGGACGGTATCTCGCCGGCCGATCGGCGAACGGTCACCGTTCGTAAGTCACGCTGCTCTA
>JAGQGZ010000216.1 GCA_020432105.1 Dehalococcoidia bacterium
CGTCGCCTGATGAACAGTTGCCGCAGGCTCACTCCTCACCCCCATTCCCATGCCCCCGTAGTACCATCGCCCCACCACAACCCAGGAGCACCGAGATGGCCGAGAACCAAGCCCTCCAGGACGCCTACAAGACGATGACCGAGCGGATCGATAAGCCGCTCCCGCCTTCCGACTGGTTCCAGGTAACCCAGGAGCGCATCAACGACTTTGCCGACGTCACAATGGACCACCAGTGGATCCACGTCGAAGTGGAGCGCGCGAAAGCCGGACCCTTCGGTGCGCCCATCGCCCACGGTCAGCTGACCCTCAGCATCATGGGCCACCTGCCGCGCTCCACGCCCGAGCAGCCCGAAGGCGAACGTCTGCCCGGCCAGAAGATGGGCATCAACTACGGCTTCGATCGCGTCCGTTTCCCCAACCCCGTCAAGGCCGGGGCCCGCGTCCGCTCCCAACGCACCCTCAAGCGCGTCGAAATCAAGGGCGACATGCTGGAGACGATGTACGAAGTCATCCTCGAAATCGAAGGCGAAGCCAAGCCCGCCTGTGTCGCGGAATCCCTGGGGCGGATGGTCTTCTAAGCGGAGTTGCCGGCCCCGCGGGGTTTCAGTTCCCGAAGAGCACCCGGATGGCTTCGGCGGCGATAAGCGTGCCACTTGCCGCTGACGGATGCACCCCGTCAGCGGCAAGTGGGCGGCCCAGGGTCACCGCGTAGGCATCGACGAAGCGCACCCACTCGCGCTTCGCCGCTTCTTCCTCGAAGAGTGCGTTCATCGCCTCAATCTGCGGTACAAGATCGGGCCGCGTCATTGCCGGCTCACCGATCCAGAGCACGATTCGACCCGTCCGCTGCAACTGGTCCATCAGCGCACCCACCGACACTCGGAAGGTGTCCTGGTCGAACCCGCCCACGGCATCGTTCGCTCCGAACATGAGCACCACCACGTCCGGGTCCTTTGCCGCCATCTCTGCGGCAACGTAGGCCGGGATGTCGACCGAGCCAGCCGTCAGGCCGACGCCCCGGCGGGAGACCTCGTCGGCACCGGTGCCGGCCACACCTCGCACGTTGGTCGCCCCCTCCAGGCCCATGAGCCGCACGAACTCCTGCGTCGCGAACCATGATGTGGAATCGCCATATGCCCAGATGCGCAGACCCGCGGCACTGATCGGCGAGGGAGGCTTCAGCGGGGGCGGATCAGGCGAAGGCTTGTCGCTCTGCAATCCGGGCAGCGAAACCCGGTACAGCACCGGCTCGGGCAACTCATCCGGGACGGCGGCCGCTATGCCCACATCGGCAACGCGAGGCAGGCCCCGATCTTCATTGTGACCATCCCCGGGCCAGAGCATCCCCAGGCTCGCCAACAGCACCGCCGCCAACCCCATCGCCAGCAGGTGCGGCTGCCTCACTCCAGCGCTGCCAGGACAAATCGGGCGTAGAACTGTGCACCTTCCGGCCGCAGGTGCACGCCATCATCCCAGAACAACTCCGGCCGATTCGCCACCAGCTTCTCCCACTCCACTACCTTGAGGTTGGGGTAGCGTTCCATGGCCTGGCGCATGACCTCGTTGTTCGAATCCTCCCAGGCCAGCGGCACCTTTACGGTGAGGAACACGGTCGGCCGCCCGCCGGCAAGTTCCATGAATTCGTCGACTTCTTCGGGTGTGAAGACACTGTTGTGCCCTATATGGACCAGCAGCTCATCACCCAGGGCCCCACGTTCCACGATCTCCCGGAGCACCTCAATCGCGGCGGGGACGCCCCGGCTTACCTCGGCATCCACGTCCACCCCGGCGGCTTCCAGTTCGTCGATCGCGGCCAGCATCACGCTGTCGCCAACCGCGGTAACCCGCAGCGGCAGCTTTTCCCCCGGTGCCGGCGTGGTTGTTGTCAGGAAGTTGGGCGTGGACCTGACGTCTACGCTGTAGGAGCCGACGCTTTCGTCCTCTCCGGAGCAGCCTGCGGCGAGGGCCAGCCCGGTGACGATGGCCGAAAGTGCGAGCGTGCGGAGCGGCGGCCTGAGGCTGTTCACGCTACCAAGTGTGACCATTCCAGCCCCGCGATCAATCGAGGATTCAGACTCGCGCACTCCGGGTAACACCTATCTGCCATTGCGGAATCGTGTGCTAATGTCGCCGCAACACACCAAAGCGGACCCCCGCTCCGTCGGAGATGTGCGTGTCAAATGTGCTTCGGCCACCGGCCGTACCCGGAACCGTCTACGAACGGACTTCCTCCTGGCAGAACGCCGCGTTCATGGCGTCCATCTGCTCGGTTGCGGCTGCACTTGGTCTCGTCCTCGTTTCGTTCGCGTCGGCCGGTTCGAGCGGTTCGTCGGTCTTCCTGCAGGTAACAGCACTCGAACCATCGTTCGTCGCCGCGCAACCCCAGGCGGCAGCCCAGCCGGAAGTCGCAGTGAACTCCCCGGACGCGGCAGTCGCCGTCGCCGTCGCCGCCCAGTCACTGGACGAACCCGTCAGCGTATCCGCACCCATCCAGGATTCGGCCCCGGTGGTATCGGCCGGTAGCTCGTCCGCCCCCGCCGGCGTTTCCGCTGCCAGCAGTAGCCCGCTTGCGGGCCGCACCGTGTGGTCCAACGGCGACTCGACCTCGTATTTCATGTCGCTGTGGCTGCTGGGTGCGCTCGAGGACCTCGGGGCCGTCCCGGTTCACGATGCCGAGTACTGGCAGTCGTCTGGCCTTACCAGCCCTGAGTTCTTTGATTGGCCCGCTTACATCGATGAGCAACTCACGGCCTACGACCCCGAGATCGTCGTCTTTATGGTTGGCACGAACGACATCGACCCTGCTCTCAACCTGACGGAGTACGCGAAGCTGGTGGGCCAGCAGATGGATACGTTTCGGGATCGCGAGGTCTACTGGGTTGGCGTCCCCTCGTTCGACCCTGACCTTCGCCCCGACCTTGCCGCGGGCGCTCCGGGCATCAATCAGCTCTTCATCGCCGAGGCTAGCAAGCGTCCATGGGTGACTTACGTTGACGTCACCGGCGTCACGACCGACGAGAACGGCGAGTACGCACGCGATCTGCCCACGGTGACCGGCGAGGTCGCCGAACTCCGGGCCGCCGACGGCATCCACTTCACGTCTGCCGGTGGCCGGGTTATGGCCTCGCAAATCCTCCGGGCAATTCAATCTCGCTAAGCACGGGCTCCGGCGGTGTCGGCGGGTGGGCCAGCTTCTCAGTCAACAACTCGGTGTAGAAGACTGCTCCAGCGGGCCGCAGGTGGATGCCATCGGTCCAGAGTATTTCCGGCCGCTCGCCTGAAGCTGCCTGCCAGTCCAACATCTCGAACCCGTATCGCCCGGCGCCGCGGATGAGGACCTGGTTATTCTCGGCCTCCCACCACCGGGGCACGCGCAACGAGAGGATGATGGTCCGCCTGTCGCCGACGATCTCTGCCACCCGGTCGATCTGCTCGTCGGTCACCGGGCCGTTGTTCCCGATGTGGAGGACTACGGTGTCGGCGAGGATGCCTCGCGCTTTCCTGTCCTCAAGAATTGCGATGGCGGCGCCGAGCGATCTGCTCACCTGGGCATCAACGTCGATGCCGTCGACTGCGGCACCCATCTCGCGGGCAGCGCCGAGCATCACGGAGTCGCCCACTGCCGTCACGTAGACCCCGGCACGAGCG
>JAGQGZ010000217.1 GCA_020432105.1 Dehalococcoidia bacterium
GCTCAACATCTTCGAGGGCTTCGACGTCGCCGCCATGGGCTTCGGCTCGCCCGATGCCGTGCACCTCATCTCGGAGGCGATGAAGATCGCCTTCGCCGACCGCTATCAGTACATGGCCGACCCCCTCACGACGGCCATCCCCCTCGATTGGCTCACCTCAAAGGCCTATGGCGATGAACGTCGTGGCCAGATCGATATGGCGAAAGCCGGGCAGTACAGCCACGGCCTTCCCCCTGATGCCGAACATCACTCCACCACTCACTGCTGCGCCATGGACGCCGACGGGAACGTCGTAGCAACCACGAACACGCTGCACATGGGGTTCGGCTCTAAGGTCACCGTGCCGGGCACCGGCATGCTGCTCAACGACTGCATGCAGCTGATGGATCCTGTCCCCGGGCGGACCAATTCGATAGCGCCCGGCAAGCGCATCCTCTCCTCCATGTCTCCAACCATCGTCCTCCGCGACGGCGAGCCCTTCATGACTCTTGGCACGCCCGGTGGCCTCAAGATCTTCGGTTCGGTATTCCAGGCCATCGTCAACGTCATTGATCACGGCATGACCCTGCAACAGGCAGTCGAGGCCGCTCGCGCCTGGGATCGGGGTACTGGTCTCGAACTCGAAGAGGGCTACCCCGGCTTCGCCAACCTCAAAGCCGCCCTCGAATCCCGCGGCCACGAAATCACCACCGTCGAACGCGTCGCCGGGGGCATGAATGGCATCATGCGCGACCCCGCGACCGGGCTCTTCGAAGGTGCCGCCTGCTGGCGAGCCGATGGAGCGCCGATCGGAATCTCGGGTGGTCCGGCGCCTGGTCGATGACGACTACCGCAAGGCGATGTGGCAGTCCTGATCGGTTACCCGCACGAGTCGCCCCTGCTACGATGTTCAGCGTCGGAGCGTGGCGCAGCCTGGTAGCGCACCTGAATGGGGTTCAGGAGGTCCCGCGTTCGAATCGCGGCGCTCCGACCACTCTTCCCCCGACCCTCCCGAAACTGCTCGAACTTCTTCGGCTTACTTGTTCCAAGCGTTCGCGAATTGCCGTAGACTCCGCCAATGCCTCAACCACTTCTGCGGGCCAAGCGGTCCGACGATTCGTCCCACAAACACGCGCGCCGCGACGGACCGCGGCCTGATAGCTCGCTCAACGCAGACGAGATAGCGAGGCTGGTTCCGCTGCTCAGGTTGCAGCGGCAGGTCGGGAATCGCGTGGTTTCCCGTGGCCTGAAATCGCGCTCGGCGTATTCCGCCGCTGGCGTCGGTACCCTCATACACCGCCACGATGGCCCTTCCATCGCCAGCCCTGCAGGCAGTCGCTTCGGCCGCAAAGCGAAGACCCCGACCGAGAAGAAGCGCTCAGAAATAGACGCCATCCTGAAGAAGAGCAAGGCCGGCAAGGAAGCGCTCGCAATTCTGAAGAAGTACAAGGTGCCCGTGAACCTGGACCACCCCGGGCCCGGTTCTGTGTACCAGGGGCCCGCACCGGGCCAGATCATGATTGAGAACACCGTCGATGCTGGTGAGGCTGCCTTCATCCTCGTCCACGAGGCCATCCACGCGAAAGCCTCGAACGAAGGCGGGACGGCCGATGTAATGGCGATGGGCCGCGTCGAATACGTCACGACGATGATCAACGAAGAGACCACCGCCACCGTCAGTTCTATCGAAGCGAAGCTCGGCATGAGCAAGCGGGCCCAGAAGAAGGTCGAAGCGACCCCCGTAATGCAGGAGCGCTACGAGGCCGCCTACAAGACCGCATACGACGCGGCCATCGAGGGCAAGAAGAAGAAGAAGGAAGCCAGGAAGCTCGCCGAACAGGCCGGCTGGCAGAGCGTAAACGATGCCTTCTACGATGGATCTCTGGTGACCTCCAACACCGGCGAGACCTACGGTGACTACTACGGCTCGTTCTGGGATCAGTGTCACGCCCCGCCTGCTGAGGAAGGCATCTAGATGCCTGTTACCCGCGAAGGTATCCATGCCGCCCTGGAACCGGTGCGGCCGGACATTGCCCGGTTAGTTCCCGACCGCCAGATGACGCGCATCGTCCCGGTTGAGTGCCCGGGCCTATCCCGCTACAGCATCTGGCAACTCACCCACCTCCATCCCCATAAGCCCATAGTCCACTACCTGGGATTTGCCGAGGATTCCGAGATTTTCGTGCTCAGCGAACGGCCCGACCAGTTCGTTGCCATGGTCGACGCAGATGGCGACGTTTCGATCGACTCGGAAGCTGCCGCTGCCTCATTCCTGCGTGCCTACCTGGTTTCAACCCGTCGGCTGACCAGGCTCACCTACCTTGTTGAGTCCGTTGACGACATGAAGTTCCGGCCAAAGCTCGACGATGCTGAAGCAAAGGAACGCGACCGCGTACGGCAGGAATATGCCGGCACGATCGTCCCGCTCGCCGCCGTCAAGGATGGCGATGGCTACCGGGTTGAGGCCTACCAGGTCCAGGAGCAGGACCTGGTGAAGATCACCGCAACCGTCTCTACGGCCGGTGCCATAGAAACCGACTCGGCCGTCCTGGAATCCAACCTGCCCCTCGTCTACGGCGCCTGACAATCGCCGCTACCGCAGGAGGACTCGGACGAAGCCCGCTAGGCGTTGAATAGGAATCTTCGTCACCTGCGCGCACATCTCCGGGTGATCGAACGCCTGTTGCGACCAAAGGCTTAGAGCCCGTTCGCTCGCCGTCTACGGTCGTGTCCGTCGGCCCTCTGGTATTCTGATCGCTGGCGGCCGCGCAACCCTCAGCTTCACGGAGAGACTTCTCGTCCCCGTCGCCTGATGTCTCGCGGCCGAACCCGGAGGACGCCAGGTTGGATTACGGCTGGACCATCGCACGTGTTGAGTGCGCCACGGGTTCGCACTCTACGGCGGATGCCCCGGTGTTCCGCGGCCTGCCGTTCGGATCGCAGGGCGGTCGCCCAACGTACTGCAATTACCTCTCCCGGCCCCAACTATGTTGCGGAGGTTACAGCGATGAAAGAGTCGGCCACGCACCCGCATGAGCCTCCGCCCGGCGAAGTGACGGAGGTCACCCCCGGACATTTTGAGTTGCACCGGTTGCTGCCGTCTTCCCGCATGTCACGTCCGGACATGCAGGCCCTCCTGGGGGCTCTGACTGAACCCGAAGTTGCCGGAGGACTGCTCGTCCATGCCGGTTTCCACGTCCGCCTCGAAGCGGGCGATGTGATTGGCGACTCCCCCGACACCATTCCCCCGGAATCCCTGCCGCCGGAGTGCTCCGACGTGTTCCTCACGGTCGATTTTGGCGATCGCGAGCGCTACCAACGACAGGTACTCGTCGTCTTCGAACCGGACCAGGCCGCCGTATCGATTACCGGCAACGATCCCGCGTGGATCGGTGAGACCGCCAGCCGAATCGTGGAATTCGTAGAGGAACGCCGGCCCTGGTTCCGCTACCCGGGCTTCCTCCAGCGGGCATTGCTCATCGCCGGGATGACCCTGGTCACGCTGGCCGCAGCCATCGGGAACTTCGCAGGTAGCGAATGGCGATGGCCGGCCACCTGGATCTTCGTGACCGGCGTGACCGTTGTGGCTGCCAGTGCGCTCGTGCCCGGTCAGCTGCGCTACAGCGTCATCTCGCTCACCGGCACGCAGCCTCCCGGGAACTC
>JAGQGZ010000218.1 GCA_020432105.1 Dehalococcoidia bacterium
CCGTGCGAACTGGCGTCGATGTGACCACGAGAGCGCAGGTGGTTGGCGATTTGTTCGAGGGAAAGGACGCTGGTGAGATTCACGCCTGCCGCCTTCAGAGCCCGGCGTCCGCCCTCCTGGCGGTCCACCAGGGCGATTGCATCGTGGACATACAATCCGAAGTCACGCAGATGGCGGGCGGTTTCGAGAATGGAACCGCCACCGGTAACGAGATCATCGATGATCAAGCAGGATTGCCCTGGCCGGTAGATACCCTCGATCATCGCATCGCGCTCTTTGCCTGGGGGGTGGACATAGATCATGGGCATGGACGTGCGGATGGAGTACACGGTGCTGAGGTGGAGGCCACCGAAGGGGACTCCACAAACCACGCCGAACGGCTTCACGGGGGCATTGCGCATCTGCATCAGCGCGCCGAGTTCATCGCGCATGATCCCGGCGCAGCGATCGAGCACGAGGGGCGTGCTGATCAAGCGCCGGACGTTGACGTAGATGGGTGAATGCACGGCGGTGCGGCCGAGCGTGAAATCGCCCAGTTCGATGGCGCCAAGGTTCCAGAGTTCCTCCGCAATCCAGAGGTTGCTCGTTGCCAGGTCTCGATCAGCCAGTTGGTCCTCCGGGAATAGCGCGCTGGGCGCGGGGTGCAGGTACTTTGTCCGGTGTCCAACCGGATTGTGTCAAGCAGTGCGAGGTTTGGAAGGTTCGTTTACGGGATTCAGCGGAATCCGGCCCGCCAGGACCTCGATTATGTTCAGGGCAGCCATTTCTGCCATTTTCGCCCGCGTCGCAAGGCTGGCACTTCCGATGTGCGGCGTAATGACGGCATTCGGAAGTGCGAAGAGCGGATGATCGAGGGGAAGGGGCTCAGGGTCCGTGACATCGAGTGCGGCGCCACCGAGGTGCCCGGAACGTAGCGAGGCAACGAGGGCATCCTGGTCAACCACCGCTCCGCGCGTCGTGTTGACGAGGATGGCGCCCGGTTTCATGAGGGCAAGCTCGCGGTGCGAGATGAGGTGACGCGTCTCCGGGGTCAAGGGCACGTGCAGCGAGACGAAGTCGGAGCTCACGAGCACTTCCTCGAATGATCGCCACTCAAGTCCGAGGTTCGACTCGACGGCCGGTTTGCGGGTACGACTTGCGTAGAGGATGCGCATGGAGAACCCGCGGGCGCGGCGCGCCATCGCCTCTCCAATCTCGCCAAGACCGACGATGCCCAGCGTCGCCCGGTAAACATCCTGTCCCAGGAAAGCCGTCGGCGACCATGTCTTCCAGCCGCCCGCCCGGGTATCGCGGTCGCTGGCCGTGAGATTGCGGGCAGCATCCATGAGGAGGGCGAAAGCCAGGTCTGCCGTGGTCTCGGCAAGGACGCCGGGGGTGTTGGTCAACCAGATCCCGGCCTCGTTTGCGTCGGAAGGCGAGACATTGTCGTAGCCGACGGCCATGTTGGCGATGATGCGGAGGCCGGGGGCAGCGGCCATCAGATCTGCATCAATCCCATCGGTGACCATGGTCAACAGGGCTGCAGCGGATTCCAACCTGTTCGCGAGGACATCGCGAGAAGGCGGGAGCTCTCCGGGCCAGACCTCCACCTGGTGTCCGGCCTGCTCCAACAAATCGACGGGCCGGCCAGGCACCGACCGGGTGATGAATACCTTTGCCATGGTTATGGGAACGATACGGGCGTATCGCGGTGCGCGCGATTGCTCTAGGCTCGTTCATGTGACGATAACAAGCGGCCCTGGAGCAGGGCTTCGCCGGTGGCGTACGGCCACATTCGAAGCGATGAGCAGCCGGGACTACAGGATTCTCTGGCTGGGCACCACGCTGGCCTTCCTGGCGTTCATGATGTCGTGGGTGGCGCAGTCGGTGGTGGCCTTTGAACTAACGGGCAAGAACGGTTCGGTGGGCATCGTCTCCCTGGGGATGGGGGTCGCCTCGCTGACGATCGCGCCTTTCGGGGGCGCCGTGGCCGACCGCATCTCCAAGCGGCGACTCCTGCTGGTGGGGCAAGCACTCGCCGGCCTCAACTTCTTCGTGGTCGGACTCCTCATTCTTGCGGATGTCATCACCATCCCTCTGCTGGTCGCCTCAACGTTTCTCCTGGGCGTTGTCTTCGCATTCATCGCGCCCGCGCGCCAGGCATGGGTGGGCGAGATTCTCCCGGAACGATTGGTTCCAAACGGTATCGCACTTACCCAGGTGGCAATGACCGGCACGCGAATCTTCGGGCCACTGATGGCCGGCGTCTTGATCGCCTGGCCGCTGTTTGGAACCGGTGGCTCCTACCTCGTGATGGGTGGCCTTTTCGTTCTTGTCGTGGCCACGCTTTGGCGGCTGCCGAACACGGCATCGCGGCCTCGAGAAGGACGCACGGGGGTGTTTGCGGACCTGGCCGACGGTGTACGCCATGTGTTCGCGAGGCCGAAGCTTGGCCTGCTCGCGATCAGCTTCATCCTCGTGGTGATGACGGGGTACTCCTACCAGGTTGTCCTCCCGGGCTACCTGGAAAACGCACTCGGACGGGACGCCAAGGACCTCGGCATCCTCGTCTCGGCGACAGCAGTCACGGGGCTGATCGTTACTATCGCTATTGCCGGCGCGGCGAACTCTCGGTTCGCCTGGCCACTGATGCTCGGGGGGGCGGCAACCCTGGGTGTTTCGATGTTGATACTCTCGGCGGCACCGAATTTCAGCGTGGCCATCTTCGCGATGCTGCTCACGGGCGCCGGCACCGGTGCGTTTCAGATGCTGAACAACGCGCTGGTGATGCAGGAATCGGCCCCGGAGTACTATGGACGTGTTATGTCGCTTACGATGATGGCGTGGGGTGTCAACGGGCTCGCCGGGCTCCCGTTCGGACTACTCGCGGACGCCACCGGCGAACGCGCGACCATCCTGGTGATGGCTATCGGGGTGATCGTCGTGACAATCGTCACGACGGTTGTGTACAGCGGCATGCGTGCCAGGGGACGCGTAACGCCCGGGATGGAGCCACTGACTGAAGCAGTAGCGGGAGACTGACTACCCGCAGGGGGAATTATGGGCAGGGAACAGATAGCGGCACTGATTGCGGTATTGGAGCAGCAGCTTAAGCAAGGCACCGACAGCGTGATCCAGGGCACCTGGAAGATAGACTACGACAAGGGCCGCAACGCCTTCGTCTTCGACAAATGCGAAAACGACGGCTATTGCGAGGAACGCCCGAGCGTCGTCGCACTTGACGGTTCGATCATCGATAAGGGTGGGCCGCTCTTCGGCTAGGGTTGGCGAACTGGGGAGGGACGCTTCGGCGGTCGATAGTTACAAGAGGTAGCCATGACAGCCACGCCCATTCCCGCTCGCTCACCGTCGCGCGTTTCCGCTGTGATCCTTGGCGATCCGTGGGGGCACCGCCCTGAAATCGTGGCGGCACTTGAGCGATTCGGCTTTCGGCACTCGTTTGCGGACACGCCGGGATCGGCGCTGCGGCAGGCCCAAAACAGCTCAAGCACCGTCCTTGTTGTGGCTGCAAGAGACGTGGCGGAAGAACCCGAACTGGCCGGAAATCCCGCCGGACGGCGGACCATTGTGATCGCGGGGCCCGGCGACAATCGCGACGCGATCCC
>JAGQGZ010000219.1 GCA_020432105.1 Dehalococcoidia bacterium
CAGCAACTCGGCGACCCCGGCGGTTGAGATGTTGCCCACGTCGAGGTGGATTACTTTCGGCGGTGGCCCGAGGCGCGGTGCCATATCCCGAAAGTCCGCGTCCTTGGAGACGATCGCGTAACCGTGCTCGCGGGCGAAGTCCCAGGCCTCGGAGTCAATCGCGCTCCATTCCGAGCGTCCTGACGTGCTGGGAGTCCGGGAACGATCGGGAGCATTCGGCTACGAGACGAGATGACAGGTTCTGGTCGAGCAGCAGCTTCACGCGCTGAGGTGAACGGTCCGGCGGCCGGAGTCGGCGGCATATGCCAGGCTGGCACGTATGTCGTCGCGTTCAAGCTCCGGGAAGTCGGCAAGGATCTCATCCTCCGACATCCCGCTCGCCAGGTAGTCCAGCAGGTCATACACCGTGAGCCGCATCCCACGGATGGTTGGTTGCCCACGCCGCTTGCCTGCTTCAACAGTGATGCGAGACCGATAGTCCATCCGGACAGCGTACGCCGTCGCAGTCGTCGGCCTGCGACTAACCTTCGCCTGTGCCGACCTCTAGCGGGGGAAGCCGGAAGATGCCGATGAGTTTCGGGTAGGCGATACCGAAGCCACTGGCGCCAACAAGCACGCCCGCCAGCGCCGCCAGGGCGTAGAGCTTCCCTTCGCCGACGTTGACCAGCACCGGCCCAGGGCACATCCCCGTTATCGACCAGCCCACGCCAAAGAGGAGGCCGCCGGCGACATTTCCGCGATGGCCGGGCTTCGCTTCGATGACGAGAGGCCGGCCCCCGGCTGCAAGGCCGCGCCGCTTCAGGAGATACAGGCTCGGAGCGAGGATCACGACGGCGGTGCCGATGATGCCGTAGAGCTGGAACTCCTCGAACAGGAACATGCCCTGGATGAAGTTGTAGTCGGCGGCACCCGAACGGCTGAGAATCAGCCCGAACACGGCGCCGAGGACAAGGTAAAGCGCCGTCCAGCGCATCAGACAATCACCCGGTAGATGAGGTTGGTGGTGATGATCCCCCCAACCATGAAGCTGACTGTCGTGACGATGCTCGGGATTTCGAGGTTCGACATGCCGAAGATGCCGTGTCCACTCGTGCAGCCGCCGCCAAGCCGCGTACCAAACCCGATGAGGACGCCGCCGGCGAACATCCAAACCACCTTGCCAGCAGGGCCCCAGCCGATCTTCTCGTCGAAGATCCCCATATCCCAGAACGGTTCCCAGCCGCCGCCGAAGACGGCCGAAAGGAATCCCCCGATGAGGAGTCCTCCCAGCAGCGGCAGCCGCCAGGAGTTCGAGCCGGTCACCGAGTCGCGGCGGAAGTACGGTGCGCTGACAACCAGCGAGCAGACGTTTTCGAAGCCGGTCGAAACGCCGAGCCGGTGGTTGCCCACGTAAAGCAGGAGCAGCGTGACGGCCGCCACACCGGCGCCGCCGAAGGCCCAGTGCCAGGGCGTCAGGTCGTTGAGAAGCAGGTCCATAAAGTCCCCCTTATTGAAGGGAATCGTATCGCGGTGGGCGCTACTGGGAGCGGGTCGCCGGCGTATGCTAGTATGCATGTATGAGGCGCATAACGATTTCCCTGCCCGATGAACTTGCCAACATCCTCTCGGATGAGGCCCGACGCTGCAGGCGGTCCGTCTCCGAGGTGGCGCGGGAAGCACTGATCGCGCGGCTCGGCATGGACGCCTCCAAGCCGCGCGAGATCCCGTTCGCTGGCGTGGGCGCAAGCAAACGAGGCGATCTAACTGAACGTCTTGACGAGCGCCTGGGCGAAATCTGGGCTGAGAAGCGAGCACGGATACAACGGCAGCTTCGTGAGGACAGAGAACAGTAGATGCCGATTGCGATCGTCGATGCCAGCGTGCTAATCAGTGCGGTTGATGTGAGAGACCCGAGGCACGAACCTTGCCTGGCGGTGCTTGCCCGTCCGGAGTTGAGGCTGGTGGTACCCGCCATGTGTGTCGCAGAAGCCAGCTACATGATCGAACGTGATCTTGGCAGCAGCACGGAAGAGCAGTTCCTTCGCGGCCTCGAGGGATTCGATATCCGTGCGCCGGAACCCGAGGATTGGCCACGCATGGCTGATCTTGTGCGCCAGTACGCAAACTTCCCGCTGGGTGGAACCGACGCCTCGGTGGTCGCACTGGCCGAACGCGTGGGGGCCGAGATTGTCCTGACCCTGGATCGGCGGCACTTCGGCGCAGTTCGGCCGCGGCATTGTGAACGGTTTCAACTGCTGCCGGAGACATAGAGGGCGGGTACCGTGTTCCGGTTGCAGCCCCGCTGATCGGCCTCACATGCAGCTCTCTATCGCAAATCGCTAGCACTCTCGCGGTGAGAGTGCTAACATCCCGAATGCTAACCCATTACGTGAACCCAATGGAGGATTCCCACCAGACATGGCAGCTACGAAGTCCAAGGCCAAGACCGCTCTTCAGCCTCTCGCCGATCGCATCGTCATCACCCCCCTCAAGCAGGAAGAGGTAACCGCCAGCGGTCTCGTGATCCCCGATACCGCCAAGGAAAAGCCCCAGCAGGGTGAGGTCGTCGCCGTCGGTCCCGGCAAGCTCGACGACAGCGGCAAGCGCATCGCGATGGAGCTCAGCGCTGGCGACCGCATTCTCTATGCCAAGTACACCGGCACGGAGATCAAGCTCGACGGCACCGACTACATCGTCCTCAACGAGAAGGACATTCTCGCCAAGCTCGTCGTCTAACCACGCCGCCGGCTCTTACCGCAAAGGAGAACATCCCATGGCAGCCAAGCAGCTGTTGTTCGACGAAACTGCGCGCCGGCAGCTTCGTGAAGGCGTCGACGCCCTTGCCGACGCGGTGAAGGTGACGCTGGGCCCCCGTGGCCGCAACGTCGTCCTCGCCAAGAAGTTCGGCGCTCCCACCATCACCAAGGACGGTGTCACCGTCGCTCGCGAGATCGAGCTCGACAACCCGTTCGAGAACATGGGTGCCCAGCTTGCCAAGCAAGTGGCAACCAAGACGAACGACGTTGCCGGTGACGGCACGACGAGCGCCACGGTGCTCGCCCAGTCGCTCGTTCATGGCGGCCTCAAGGTCGTCACCGCCGGTGGCAACCCGATGGGCATCAAGCGCGGCATCGAAATGGCCCTGGCGGCCACAGTTGCCGACCTTCGCAGCCAGGCCCGCCCTGTCCTCAGCAAGGACCAGATCGCCCACGTTGCCGGCATCTCGGCCAACGACCCGGAAATCGGCTCGATGATCGCCGATGTCATGGAGAAGGTCGGCAAGGACGGCGTCATCACCGTCGAGGAATCTCGCGGGATCAAGTTCGAGACGGAGTTCGTGGACGGTCTCCAGCTCGACCGCGGCTATGTTTCGCCCTACTTCGTCACCAATACCGACCGTATGGAAGCGGTGATCGAGAACCCGCACATCCTGATCACGGACAAGAAGATCACCGCCGTCCAGGACCTCGTCCCGGCCCTTGAGAAGATCATGGCCGTGACCAAGGACCTCGTCATCATCTGCGACGACATCGCAGGCGTAGCGCTCGCGACCCTCGCGTTCAACAAGATGCTCGGCATCCTTAACGTCCTCGCGCTGAAGGCGCCCGGCTT
>JAGQGZ010000021.1 GCA_020432105.1 Dehalococcoidia bacterium
TCCTGGCGGCCCTCTCTTCCTCTTCTGAGGGAGTCTCATCGTCCATCGGAGCATCCTCGAGCCGCATCACGCGCTTGCCGTTGCGGCCGGGCGCGATCTGTTCAAGCAGCGCCTCCGCCTCATCCAGCTTGTCGTCGGGCAGGCCGTCCACCAGGTCGTAGAGCCGCTCACGCGTGGTCATCGGTTCAGTATATCCACCGTCACGGGGCTTCCTCTTCTGGCTATCGGTACCCATCATCGAACGCGTGGATTGCTAGCGGTAGGCATCGCGGCGGAGTGCCACTGCAAGGACATGAAGCTCCGCCCCGTCTCCCCAGAGCGTGAATCGGACCCGCCAGTCTCCCACCCGCAGCCGCCATTCGTTCCCTGCTCCGGCCAGCTTCTTCACATCCCCATCGCCACTGCGCGCAAATTGGCGCACTGCGCGCTGGATACGTTGGGCCTGGTTTCGATTCCTCGCGCTCAGGCTAAGTATCTGCTCGACTGCACCGTCTTCCCAGATGACCGTCCGATTTAAGGTTGGCTGAGACGCGAATCCAGTATTTCGTCGGAGATGCCGCTGCGGGTGGCCATCGACTTACGGCTCTTCCTGGCGGCCCTCTCTTCCTCTTCTGAGGGAGTCTCATCGTCCATCGGAGCATCCTCGAGCCGCATCACGCGCTTGCCGTTGCGGCCGGGCGCGATTTGTTCGAGTAACGCCTCCGCCTCATCCAGCTTGTCGTCGGGCAGGCCGTCCACCAGGTCGTAGAGCCGCTCACGCGTGGTCATGGGTCGAGTATACCGGTATCAATGGGCCTCCCGGCCCGGTTCTTGCTCAAGTACCGGGCCCGTCGGCCGGGTCGGCCTGCGGGTTTCCTCCGAGCATCCAGAGGAGGCCGGCGCCGGTGACGGCCGCGGCGATAAACGCCATTCCCACGCCGCCAAGGCCGAAGGCGACGACGATCGTGGCGGTCGAGGAGTCTTCGCCGACGAAGATACCGGGGATGAATGTCAGCGGGAGGGCGACTGCCCAGGCGAGAACATTGATGGGCACCCAGCGCCAGGCACGAGCCAGGTGGTTGCGAAGGAGGTGCGCCTGCGGTCCGGCGAGGGAGAGGACCAGCAAGGGTGCGGCCACGATCCCGGTGGCGATGGTCACAGCGAGCGGGGCCCCGAAATCGTGGAGAGTGCTGGGGAGCATACCAAGGGCCCAGGCGCCGGCCGCTCCCAAAGCCGTATAGGCGACCCAGCGACCACCTTCGACAGCCGGAAGGTGCGAGCGCAGGGCGTATGCCTGGCTGGCACCGAGAACCGCCCCTTCGCAGGCGCCGGCGACCACGATGGCCATGTAGAGGACGAGCGCCGGCGCACCGGACGTCACGAAGATAGCACCCACCGCAGCCGGCACTGCGAAACCCAGCGATTCCCCCGGGCCAACTATCAGGGTCCAGCGAAGGAGAGGACGCGACGAAATCGAGGCGAGTCTCACCCCACAAATGCTACTCGGCATGCCGGGCTCCGGTGCTGGACAACGGCCTGCCATTCGGCGCGGCGTCGCGAACCCCGCAGCTACCGCAGGCCGCAGCCCCGGCCAGCAACCCCCACAAAAGCCTCATCGACCCTCCATCTCGCGCTCCTCCAGCACCCGGGCCCACTCGCCTTCGGGATCTTCGGCGCCGAGGTTGGCGGCAGCGGTGCGGTGGGAATGGATCCCGGCAGCAACGAGGGTGCGTTCGTCGGTGGCCTGGCGCGACCGGTCGACAGGGAGGACGGGAGCCCAGTGGGCGACGGGGCGAACACCTTCGATATCGAGGCCAGCGAAGCGGTTGAGGAGCCGGAGGACCATCGCAGCCCGCCGTTCGTAAGCGGTCGTCCGGATCAGGCGCTTGCGCTCGACCTTGCGGGCAATCGGGTCGAGTTCGGTGTTGAGGGCGATACCGCTGAGGCCCTGGGGGTTGTGGCCAAAGGCCGTGCGGGGCGACTCGCCAAGGTCGTGGAGAGTACGGTACACAAGGTCGATGTAGTCACGATGGAGGGCGACGCCACCACCCTGGAGGAGGTCGAGGAGGTAGGCCCGCGCCTTTTCCGGCACCTCCCAGACGGCGCCGGGTTCGACGGCAATGTCGCGTGATTCGGCAACGCCTTCGAGGACGGCGATGGGGTTGCCGCTGAGTTCGAGGATCTGGCTGAGCTGGCTGAAAGCGCGATTCAGTTCGCGGTTGCTGGCCACCAGGGGCGGGATGTCGCTGGCGCCCCAGGCCTGCTTCGGTTCGCGGATGTTGGGGAAGACGACGAAAGGGATGAAGCCGTAGGGGTTGGGGACGCTATCGACGAGTTCGGCGCCCTCCCAGGTTTCGAATCGCTCGGCGGTCCAGAACTCGGTGGTCGTGGCGCGAGGGACAGTTGTCGGCGAGCTTGAGGCGGCCGTCGTTTCGCCCGTTTCGTACTGGCTGGCAACGGCGGTGATGCGGCTGAGGTCGCCGGGTTCGCGCCAGGCGAAGATGCCCTGGGCGTCGGGGGCGCTGATCCGCACGGTGCCGGCGGTGGGATCCCAGGTGACCTTGTAGGCGGCATCACCGAGGACGGCGCAATCGAGTTCGGTTTCGAAATCGAGCTGGGCAACGGCGTTGGCGGCTTCAACCTCGCGGAGGGCGAGTTCGGCCGTGCGGGCGCGACTTCGGGCCTCGCTACTGGCGCCATCGAGCGCCTCGACCTGGATCGTGTGACCGCTGAGCAGGTAGCTGGTGATTTTGTCGACGAAGGCACGGGCGTAGTTGAAGGTGAGGCGGCGCTCACCGCGGCGGGCGCGGCCCTCCCACTGGGAGCCTTCGTAGAAGGCGAGGTTTTCGGCATAACGGCGCATCCGATCGTGGTCGAGGCGGCGCAGGTGGACGGGCAGGGGCAGTCCGGTCGGGATCTCGGGTTGCATGGCGTGGCTCCACGGGTGGTGTAGATCCACGCTTGCGTTCATTGCCTGCGAACGCCGATGCGGCGGTGGCAGGGAGGGACGGCGGGTGGCGTATTGAGATCACCCCACGAGGCGCTGAATCGCCTCGAATCCGTCTCTTAGCGAGCCTCCGTGCGCACTTAGCCAAGGCGGCGGAGAACTAGCCTGAAAGCTCAGCCACGCCGTACCCGTCCCGAACTGTCCACCATGTTGGGAAGTGATTCCGTCGCGGTCATGCCACCGGCGCATCAGGTCTGACTTTGCAATTGCCCAGCAATGAGCGTCGAACGGGCTCTTGGGCCTTACGACGGCCGGTGTCTCCCAGCTCCATCGCTGCGGCTCAGGCTGCGGCCATCTTCGCCATCCGCTTCTCCACCTGCTTCACCACATACTCGGCGTCCCGTCCGACGCCCTGGATCATCTCGGAGCTGAGCGAATAGAGGAATTCGAGGCCGACGAAGTAGAGGCCAGGCTCGCTCTCGACGACACCACGGCGGTGCTTCGGTTCGTGCTCGCCGAAGACATCGAGGTGGATCCAGGAGAAGCCCGGGTGGAAGCCCGTGCACCAGATGACGTTAGCGACGTCCAGGACCTGCTCATCGTCAAGCATGGGCTTGCCATCCTTGACGCCGGTGACCCGGCCGACGCGCTCCACGCCCAGTGCGCTCAGTTGCTTATTTTTCACGCGGATTAGCGGCCCGCCATGGGCCAGCACCTTCGGGCGCATGCGCCGGCCCATCGGCGTGCGGACCGTGAGCACCCGGTGGAAGATGCCACGCAGGACGGGACGAACAACCGCCCGGCCCAGTGTGCTGTCGATAGTGAACGGGATCTGACCGACGTCGCGCCCGGCCAGCCATATCTTTCGCTCACCGGCAACGTCCCTGGCGATTTCTGCCCCGGAATTGCCGGCGCCGACGATGAGCACATCACCGTCCTGGAGCTGGCCGGGATTGCGGTATTCGATGGAGTGGAGCTGGCGGATAGCCGGGCCCAGTTGCGTCGCGAACCCCGGGACCTTCGGGCACTGGTGGTTACCCATGGCGACGATCACATTGTCGGCGGTGAGACAGCGCCCACCGCTCTGGATAACAAAGCGGCCGTCATCGCGCGCCAGGCGGTCGACGCGGAAGCCGGTGCGCACGGGGAGCGCAAAGTCGCGGGCGTACGCCTCCAGGTAATCGCCCATCTCGTCCTTGGTAAGGAACGAATTCTTCGGCGCGGGCGCCTTCATGCCGTCGATCGATGAGAAGCGCGCCGGGGTGAAGAGGCGCAGCGAATCCCAGCGGTTCCGCCAGACATCCCCCACCCTTGCGTTGCCGTCGAGGATGAGGAATGGCAGGCCGCGCTTTTTCAGGTGGTAGCCCACGGAGAGCCCCGCCTGGCCGCCCCCGATGACGGCAGTTTCGACGTGGTCGCTGGTGGGAACGTTGTTCATCGCTGTGCCTCGCTTGTGGTTGATGTCCCAACGCTAGGGAGGCACAAAGCGCCACACATGAGCCGTTCTTCCCGACTTCCTAAAAGGCTGTGTAGGTATTTCTCCCCGGTCTGAATTCAGACGAGGCCGTGTTCATAGGCATAGGCAGTCGCCGCAGCTCGCGACGAGAGGCCAAGCTTGGCGAGGATGTTGCTCACGTGGTTGGCCGCGGTCTTCTCGCTGATGATCAGCGTGTCGGCGATGGCGCGGTTGGTCATCCCGGTGGCAAGGAGGCGAAGGATTTCGAGCTCGCGTGGTGTGAGCTCGCCGGCGCCCGGTTGCACACCCTCGAGGCGGCGAAGGTCAGCCACGGCACCAAGGGTGGTATACATCGCCCGCGCTGCCTCCAAATGGATGCGGGCCGTCTCGTCGTCACCCGTCGCGGTGGCCGCATCAGCGAGGGCTTCGCGGGTGCGAGCGGTCTCGTAAGGAACCTCCATCGACTGCCAGAAAGCAAGGCTGCGGCGAAGGTGGTCCAGCGCCACACGGGCATCATCGTTGGCGAGGGCCACGAGGCCGTGACAGCGTTCGGTAACGGCGAAGAGCAGGGGCGAATGGAAGGAGGAGGCGATCGACTCAATCTCTCCGGCTGCGTCGCGGGCATCCTCCACCTCACCGGCAGCCAGCAGGATCTCTACTGCCGCCGGGAGCAGCCTCGCCCGTTCCGCAGGCAACGTCGCCTCATTGAGGGCATGGCGGATGGCTGTGGCCGCAGCCGGGATGCGGCCCTGGGCGTAGCGGAGGAGGGCAAGGCCCGGTTCGGGGGGGCGGCCATGTTCTTCGGCAAGGCGAAAGGCGCGGTCGGCACCATCCAGGTTGCCACGCAGGCGTTGGAGTTCCCCCTGGGTATAGAAGGCGTCGCCAACAGCCGGGTGGCGGCCGAGGGTATCGCTCGCCCGGGTGGCCTCCGCGATTGCCTCGCCCCAGTCGCCGTGCATCTGCATCATCTCGGCCCGATAGATCAGGCAACGGCCGCGGAAGGGAACGAGGTCGGGCTGTGCCTCGCACCAGGCTGTGAGTGCAGCGGTCCACTGCTGCGCGCGGGCAATGTCGAACATCTCGTGGCAGGCGTCGATCACCGCGCAGTAGACGATCCCCGAGACGAGGGGCGAAAGCTCGCCGGTGACTACCGACACCATGACGTCGTCGAGAAGTGGCGTGGCCTCGTCCGGGCGGCCGAGCCGGACGAGGGCCTGCCCAACACCGATGCGCCCGAAGGCGGCAAGGTCCACATCGCCAAGACCGGCTCCGGCTTCAAGGACCTCCCCGAAGATCGCCGAGCACGTGGCGGGGTCCGATCCCAGGATCTGGAGGCCCTCAGGAACGCGGAGGTACCAGCGTTCGGGACACTCGCCCGCCTCTTCGACATGCCTGGCAGCGCGAGCAAGCCAGCCCCCGCCAAGGGCCATCTCGCCCCTATCGAGATGGCTCAGGCCAAGCCAGAAGGCACAGCGGGCAGCGGCGGCCGGCTGACCCGAGTCGACGTACATCCGGTTGGCGCGGGCCCAGAGTTCGGCGCCCGCTTTGTCCTGGCCGAGCAAGGTGGAGACGAGTCCGTAGCGCTCGAAGTCAGGGGCAGTGAGCCTGGATTCGCGATCAGCGCGGGCAAGTGCTTCGGAGGCGGCCGTCCAGCGCCGGGCGTCGAAATGCTCGATGCCGATGCGGCCGGGTTCGTCGCTCATCAGGGGCGAATGCTAGCGCTCCGCGGGCTCCTTGCGCACGCGCGAAAGGTTGCGCTGTACGTGTGGGCCGGAATTACAAGCGGCTGCCTGCCCACGCAGCAAGATTATCCGGGGACGATGACGATGCTCAGGACGTGAGAAGGTGGCACGCCCTCAACGGCGTTCACGCCTATTGCGACTGCCCTGTCCGGTGTCACAATCGCGAGGTATTCACCATCGGGCCAGCCAGCCGGAACCGGGCCGTTGACGTCATCGCGTTCCATGCTGATGTACCAACCCTCCCCGTCCTGGGTCCGTCCGCTACCGTGCCCTCCCACCTGCACCCGGGTGAGCCCCATCGCTTCCCATCCACGCTTGGCCACGGACTCGGAAATCACTAGCCGGTCGTGGTCCCAGGTTATCGCCTCGGCGCCGGTCGCGAATGGCTGCGGCTCCCACTCGATGTTCGACCCCTGGACACGACCGTGGAAGAGTTCACGGCTCCCGGGCGGTGGCGTCTTCTTGATGCCCCGAAACACCATCCCAACGAGGGATCCATCGCCCTCCCAACTCCACAGTGCGGTGGTGTCGGCCGCCGGGTCAGCACCCAGTGCTGTGACAAGGTCCGACCTCGCAACTACTGCACCCGTCCGGTCGATGACGACTACGCTGTCGTTCGCCGCGACTGCAGCCAGGCGGGAATCCGGCGACCAGCGAACCGCTCCGAGATCGTTGTCGCCTTCCAGCAGGAACGCCCTGCGGCCGAGTTCCACGAGGTCATCGCTGAATATCACCAGTTCGGTATCCACGGAGATTGCGACCGCCGAGCCATCCGGTGACCAGGCAAAATTTGGAGCTTGCTCCATCGGGTTCAGCGCGACCGTGCTTCGCTCGAAATCAGGCATGGCGAACACCACCAGTTCGCGAGTTCCGTCATCCGCGGGTGCCTTCACCGCCAGCAACCCGCTCCCCGTCGGGGACCAGGCGATTCTGACGAAACTAGTCTCGTCGCTGGTGTAGATGACATCGCCCGAATCCGCATTGCGAACCCGGACGGAGCCGGTCCTGAGAATTTCTCCAGAACCCGGGCCCTTCCACTCACCGTCAAGCAGGATTTCGGCGACGTAGATCCCAGGCGCGGCTTCGCCAAAGACCCCACCGGCCACGTCGTCACCGCCGTCGCGCAGGACGAGGAAGACCGTGACGATCAGCCCCAGCACAGTGACAACAGCGGCCACCGCCGCGATTCTTCCGGCCGGATGGCCGAGGGGTGCAAGGGCGCGCGTCAGCCGCCTCCGCAATGAGCGCTCGCGCCGCCAGACTGCAACCGCTTCTTCGCGTGTTGAGACGTCGAGCTTTGCTATGACCTGGCTTACGTGCCATTTGGCGGTGTTGAAGGTGATACCCAGCTGCTCGGCGATTTCACCGTTCGTCTGCCCACGCGCCATCAATGCTGCCACTTCCTGTTCGCGGGCAGTGAGGGCGGTGATATCAAGTACTCGCCGCGTACCCATATCTAAAGGGTAGTTACAGCGTCGGAGGTTCGCCCCCGCCTATGGCAATAATAACGATTGAGTATACACCCGGCTCATAGCCCGAACCGGGGAGTTCAGCGGCGCCAGAACTGCCACCAGGGTCTCGGCTTCGCTGCTACCGGCGCCGGCGCCGCGCCCGGGGTACCGTCGACGCGATTGCCGCTAAAGGTGAGCGGCTCGTCTCCCAGCACACCGGGGACGATGTGGCGAAGCTTCTCGCGGTCTTCAAGCGCGAGATTCCCGCTGACGGACTGAACGATGGTCACGCGGCGCATGGCGATGTTGGCGGGCATCCCGTTGAGAGCGGTCTCGAACTGGCGGCCAACGGTGGCGGCCTGCCCAGGGTCCATCCGCAGCCAGGCGCGGAGACGCGACTCGGTCATCGTCCGCAGGGCGGCATCGGGCATGGCATACACCGTCCGGATCAGTTGTTCGAGACGTTGCTGGCGGTCCTCTTCGCTGAGTGCGGCTATCCCGGTATAGGCCTCGACCATGCGCGAGTCCCGCTCTTCGGCGCTCAGGTCAAGAAGTGCTGCCCAATCAGGGTCCACGGAGCTGTCGTTGCTCATTTCGCTGCCTCCAATCCGAGATGAATGGATATTACTCCCAATCGAGGCGCGATCGTTGAGCCTTCTCCCTTCTCCCTTACACTCCCCCCGGAGGTACCGCCCGTTGGATAGCTACAAACTGCTGCTCTTTCTCCATGTCGTGACGGCAATCGTCGCGCTGGGGAGCACATTCGCACTGCCCTTTCTGCAGGGTTTCGCATCCCGCCAGGGAGTCGGGGCGATGCGGACCTATCTGAAGTTCACGCTCTACCAGGACAACCTTCTCGTGCTGCCGGGAGCGGCACTGGTGGCGCTCTTCGGCGTCGGCCTGATCTTCGACGACGCGACCGGCTACAAGGACGATTTTCCGACCTGGCTGATGATCGCGATCGCCTGGTTCATCGTGGTGCCGGTCATCGACTGGTTCTTGATGCGGCCGCTGACTCGCAAGGCCATCGACTTGCTCGAAGGAGTGCCCGATGACGGCGAGTTCCCGACATCGTTCAAGGCGCTGGAGTCGCGGGCGGGAATGCTGGGTGGGCTGATGGGTCTCTCGGTCATCGGCATCACCTTCCTCATGGTCTGGAAGCCATAGCCCGCATCGAAAGCCGGAAGCATCGTTCCCGGCGAGCGGCCGATCCCGGCATCCCCGACCGTTCCACGCCGTCCCGTGGCAGAATGCGCACACCACAAACGACGGAGTGAACGGATGAAGCTGGAGAATGTGAAGAAGGTCGCCGTGCTTGGCGGCGGTGTGATGGGGGGCGGAATCGCCCAGGTAACGGCGACGGGCGGCTACGAGGTGGTCATCCGCGACATCAACAGTGAAGTGATCGAGGCGACACGAGAATCGATCTTCGATGGCAAGTGGGGGCTGAAGCGGGCAGTGGAACGGGGCAAGCTGCCCTTCGATGCGGCAGTGGAGGCCATGCAAAAGATCAGCTTCACGACGCAACTCAGCGACATCGCCGACGTGGACCTGATCATCGAAGCTATCCCGGAGAAGCTCGAGCTGAAGCAGCAGGTGTTCCAGGAGCTCGACGGGGTGGTAAAGCCTGAGGCGATCTTCGCATCGAACACCTCGGGATTCGCCATCGAGGATGTGGCCCGGGACGTCAGTGATGCGCGGAAGGCGAACTTCGTGGGCATGCACTACTCCAACCCGGTGGTGACGATGAAGATGCTCGAGGTGATCTACACGCCACAGACGAGCCAGGACACCATCGATACCGCCGTTGGGCTTGGCGAAGCGCAGGGCAAGGCGATCAGCATGGTGAAGGATGCGCCGGGCACTTACGGCTTCCTCCTCAACCGGATCTTCGGCGCCGCCTACCGCGAAGCGAAAGCGATTGCCGATGCCGGCATCGCCACGGAAGAAGATATCGACAAGGCGATGATCACGGGCCGCAACTGGCCGGCGGGCTTCTTTGGCCGCCGGGGCGGCATCGGCAAGGAGTGGTAGGGAGCAACGCCGACCTGAGATGGGCCGCCTGAACGCGATCATCTGGATTCTTCTTGGTGTCCTCGCCGTGGGCCTTGTCCTCAGCTTCCTCCTCGACCTTGGTATCTACGCCTGGACACTGGTGGTCTTAATGGTCGTGGTGCTGGTGCTGGACTTCTTCAGCCGGATGCGGCGAAGAGAATGAATGGCGGTCGCGGCGAAGGTCGCCCCTCGTATACTCGCACCGATGGATGTCGAGAACGCCGGGCTCCAGAAGTCGTCGCTGCGCCAGCAATTCGAGAGCGAGCGCCGAAGGGCAGCGTTCTTCGCCTTCCTCCCGGCTACCGGGGCAGGGATCATCGCGAGCGACACCTGGATATCGCCCTGGCTTGGCGTGCCGGGCGGTCTGCTCGTCGGCGGGCTGGCCTACCTGCTGGTCTACGGCTACGAAACGATGATGTGGCGGCGTGAACATGGCCGCTGAGGAACCCGGCAAGCTGAGCCACCTGGACGAAAAGGGCGCGGCGCGGATGGTCGATGTCTCGGCAAAGGCCGATACCGAACGCATCGCCACGGCTGAGTGCTACGTGGTGATGGAGCCGGCGACACTGGCACTGATCCAGGAGGGCGGCCTGCCGAAGGGCGACGTGCTTGCCGTGGCGCGAGTGGCAGGGATCATGGCTGCCAAGCGAACAAGCGAGCTTATCCCGATGTGTCACCCGCTGCCGGTGACCGGAGTGACCGTGGACCTGGAGCCAGCCGGGGACGATCGCCTGCGGATCGTGGCAACGGTGAAGACGACCGGAAAGACCGGCGTCGAAATGGAGGCCCTGACCGCCACATCGGTGGCAGGACTAACGGTCTACGACATGTGCAAGGCCGTGGACAAGGCGATGCGAGTCGAAGGTGTGCGCCTGTTGGCGAAGCGAGGCGGCAAGAGCGGAGACTGGCGCGCACCGGAGTAGGTGGCCCTCACCCAACCCTCTCCCAGAGGGAGAGGGCTCAGGCAACTACGTAGCACTGTTCCGGCCTGATTTACCTGGTTGAACACAGATCCATGGAATCCGGCACGCACCTCGCCGCAACACCGCAGGGACTGCGGACGGGGTGGAACAGCGACGCCAGCTCTCGCGTCTCAGGCGTAGGAGAGCCGCCCACGGGGCTCCGGGATTTCGCGGCCAAGTTCGCGCGCGGTCTCGATCCACTGTTCGACTACCACCCGGACACTGGCGATTGCTTCTTCGTAGGTGGCTCCATCGGCCATGCACCCGGGAAGTTCGGGGACTTCGACGAGGAAGGCCTCATCCTGATCCGACCACCAGATTACGAGTTCGTACTCAGGCATCGAGTTCACTGCTCAAACCGTACCGACATCGGCCTATCTTGCGACATCAGGGCGCCTTTCGCGCTTCCCCTCGGAGCAACTGATGCGCCGGAACCACCATGTGCAGGCCGTTCGTAACACCCCCCGGACAATTCGCAGTCACAATGCCCTTTGTGGACGCCATAGCGTCCGGGTCGGACTCCCCGCCCGGCTGCCTGTAAGCTCCTCGATACAGCGATAGGGAGGCACAACATGCCGGAAGACTGGGCGCGCCCGATGGTGCACTGGGAGATCGAGGCGAAGGACGCCGAAGCGATGGGGAAGTTCTACGGGGAGCTGTTCAACTGGACGGTTGGCGAAGGACGGATCAAGAACCTGAGCCCGGGTCTCGGCCCACCCGACCCGATTACTGGCCACATCCGCCAGGGAGAGACGTCGGGTGTGGTGCTTTACATCCAGGTCCTTGACCTGGCTACCACCCTGCAAAAGACACGAGACCTTGGCGGCCAGGTGTTGCGCGAGCCGTTCCAGCCACAGGGATCGCCAACGCTGGCATGGATTGCCGACCCGGAGGGCAACCGGGTCGTCCTGGTCCAGCAGTAGCGGGCGCCGGGCGCAGCGGGAGCAACATCTCTCCTGCGCCACCGCGAGCAACGGCTAGCTGAGCGTCGCCTCGGCATCGGCGGGCGAAGGCGTGGAACTGGCGCCAGCGCTTGTATCAGTGGTCGCCGATGGACTGTCGACGGGCGTGTTCTTGGCGGCATCGCCGTTGTCATCGCCACAGGCAACGAATGCGACGGAGATCGCTCCCGCGAAGGCTGAGATGAGCGTGGCACGGCGCCAGCGGTTCACGGGATATTGCGGGATCGGTTCGGGCTGCAAAGCAAGCCTCCTTCTCTATTGGTAGAGGGGGCAAGCTTTCAACGCCTCCGGGGTTAGCTGGCGGGCTCCGGTGGAAAGTTCACCGGCCTCCTTCCGGGGAAGGATGGTTCGCCCCAACAATCTGGTTCCCCCGTCCCGCTGACGGGCTAGGCGACTGGGTCCAGATCCCACTTTAACGAAATGCGGCGGCCATTTCAGACGTGCCGGTAAAAGCGCAATGAAGAGCGCACAGGCACGAATTCAGTGGAGGAACCCTCCCGTAAAATGGCGCAAATGGCTGGAGTTGCCCGCTGTGCCTGGCCGGGCGATGACCCCCTGATGCTGGCCTACCACGACTCGGTGTGGGGCGTGCCCGAGCACGACGACCGGGCGCTCTTCGAGTTCTTGACACTCGAAGGAGCACAGGCGGGCCTGAGCTGGCGGACAATCCTCCACCGCCAGGAGAGCTACCGGGAGGCATTCCACCACTGGGACATCGAGCGGATCGCAGCCTACGGCGACAACGAAGTAGCGCGATTGCTGGCCGACCGCGGGATCATCCGCAACCGGGCCAAGGTCGCGGCAACCATCGGCAATGCGAAGGCGACCCTGGTGGTGCAGCACGAACATGGCTCGCTCGATGCTTACCTCTGGGGATTGGTGGGCGGAGCACCGGTGCAGAACAGCTTCCGCGAACCCGGCGAGATTCCAGCCGAGACACCGGTTGCCAGGGCGATGAGCAGGGACCTGAAAGGACGCGGGTTTCGGTTCGTGGGACCGACTATCTGCTATGCCTTCATGCAGGCCACGGGGATGGTCAACGACCACGTGATAGCTTGCTTCCGGTGGGAGGAAATCGCGGCTACGGTACGAACCGGCCGCCCGTAAATAGCGTGGAGTCATCGACGAAACAAAGGGGGTTGCCCCAGGGATCGCGCACATAGAACGAGCGCTCACCCCAGGGATACGTGTCGATCTCCTTCTCGATCGTCGCCCCCGCTTCCCGGGCCCGGGCCAGGGCCTGCTCGAGATCTTCGACGGCAAAGTAGCAGTAGTCCGGCATAGGGTGTTCCGTCGCCCGGCCCCCCGGCCCTACCACGGCAACGACGATCCCGCAGTCGAAGTAGTGGCGGTTCTCGGCGATGCGCTCGCCCTCCTGGCCAAACAGCCGGGCATAGAAGCGGGCGCCCGCCTCTGTATCGGGAACGGGGAGAATCACACGGTAAAGCCGCATCGCTCGCCCTCCAACATCGCTATCCACCGACATCGTAGCCAGATCCCCCGAAGGCCGTGTATTTGCCATACTCGGCCGATGACAGCTCCCCTCGACGGCATCCGTGTCCTCGAAATTGCGAACTATGTCGCGGCCCCGGCGCTGGGCGCACTCATGCGTGACCTTGGTGCGGACGTGATCAAGGCGGAGCCACCGGGCGGCGAAGTGATGCGGGCGAGCTTCACACCGGGAGCCGGCGCCTACCACGTCAACTTCCTCTTCGAGCTGGAGAACCGGGGCAAGCGGTCGATGACACTGGCCCTGGGGTCACCCGAAGCGACGGAGCTCGTGCATGAGTTGCTTGCGAACTGCGATGTGCTGCTGACGAATCTCCTGGCGCCCCGGCAGGAACGCTACGGCCTGACCTCGGACCAGGTGCTGGCGCGCAACCCTCAGATCATCCACTGCAGCATCAGCGGGTTCGGCCTCGATGGTCCCGATGCCGGACGGCCGGGATTCGACTTTACGGCGTTCTGGGCCCGGGCCGGCATCATGGGACTGGTGGGGCACCCGGGCGCTGAGCCGGTACTGAGCCGGATCGCGCAGGGTGACCACACGGCCGCGATGAATGCCCTCGCTGCTGTGTTTGCGGCACTGCGAATGCGCGACCTGACCGGGAAGGGCCAGGCCGTCGACATCTCGCTCCAGCAGACGGGCGTCTACACCGTCGCGACGGACGTGGCGCGGACCCTGATGGACGGCAAACAACCGAAACGGCTCGACCGGCGCGCTCCGAACAACCCCCTCTTTAACACCTATGAGACCGCGGACGGCGAATGGGTGCTGCTCGTGCATATGACGCCTGACCCCTACTGGCCGAAGGTCTGCGTGGCCATCGATCGGCCGGACCTTGTGCGCGACGAATACGCGACGCTGCGCCAACGGATGGAGCACGGTGCAACGCTTGCAAAGGAGATCCAGTCGGCCATCCTCGTGCACGACCTTGCCCATTGGCAGGAGCGGTTCGACGAGCTGGGACTGATCTGGGCGCCGATGGCGGCACTCCCCGACGTCGTGCAGGATGTCGCGTTGCGGAACCGGGGCGCCTTCGCGCGGATCGCGCACCCTGACGGAGCCTTCGAGACTGTCGCCGTGCCGTTCGTGATCGACGGCGCAGAGATCGGCCCGAAAGGGCGGTCGCCGGAGCCGGGCGAGCATACCAATGCGGTGCTCGAAGAACTGGGGATTAGCGCGGAACGGGTGACGGAGCTGGCGGCAGCGGGGGTATTCGGGTAGGCGTGGATCGTCGCGAATACCGGCGGTCACCAGGAGCCGCAATCAGCGTTGATCCGTCGGCCTGCATAATGCTGCTCACGGAAAGCAGCGCTAGGAGTCCAGTTCGAGCCGACCGACCGTTCTTCGTATCTCCTGGATGAATTCCTGGCCCATTCGCCGGCCGTCCGGGAACTGGTCGCGGCGGTCCCAGCGCCATGCCGCGACCATCGCCAGCATGAGGACTTGGCACGCCCGGAGCACTTCCCGGTCGGCCTGCCCGTAGTGCTCCCGCACGTCTGACGGCGTCCTGCCATCCACGAACGAGCCGGCGCCACGGCCTGCGGAGCCTGGCTGGCTGCAATGGGCGATATCGAACTCCACGGGTCCGATACAGCACGTCTCCAGGTCCGTAAACAGCAGCCCGCGCTTCGTCCTCAACAGGTTGCCCGCGTGTGGCTCGCCATGCAGCAATTGCTCTGTCGCTGCCCTGTTCGTAATCATCCGGCTCACGTGCTGCAACGTCTTGCTCAGGAGTTTGCGGTCGGCGCCGGGCAGGTCCGGCGTGTCCTGGCGATTGTCGACCAGTCGCCGGGCTTCGGCGACTCGAGTCGTGAAGTGGGGCGCAGCCAGGTTGGTCTGCCGCATGCCGGCGTGCAGGCGCTCAAGGGCATCCGCGTACTCCCGGGGCGCCACATCCCGGGGCAGCACAGGCTCGTGATAGGTCCAGAGAGTCACCGCGAAGCCGTCACGATGGTAGACGAGCGGCTCTACCCCGGGCTCAAGCCCGGCGACGGGAGCGTCAGTTTCGGCGAGCCGCCGGGCAACCTCGACTTCGAATGTGGTGCCCCTTTTGGTGTCCTGGCGACGCGACCCGGGCGAGAACGTCGCAGGGCAACAGACGAACGACGAGCCGGTTCGAGTTCTGGAGGACAACCCCATCGTCGACCCGCAGGCCGAGCTCCGAGGCTGTATCCATGGCGGCGGCCATCGCCCTCGGAACTTCTGCTGCCTTCATTGCGGGTCCCGTCCCCCGTCACACTTTGGCAGATTCTTCGCTGCCGGGCGTACACTCTCTCCATTCCAGCCGGAGTCAGATGCCATGACCTACGAGTACCGCCCCCAGCAACGCAGGCTCCAGGAACAGTTCGACACCACCAGGGTGGCAGACCGGCTCCAGGGCATCGTCCATGACACCCTCACGGACAGTGATCGTGCCTTTATCGAAGCCCGCGACATGTTCTTCCTGGCGACCGTCAACACCGAGGGCCAGGCGAACTGCTCGTACAAGGGCGGTGAACCGGGGTTCGTGCGCGTGGTGGATGAACACACCGTCGCGTTTCCGAACTACGACGGCAACGGGATGTACATATCGATGGGGAATGTGGAGGAGACCGGCGAGGTCGGCATGCTTTTCATTAGCTTCGAAGACCAGCACCGGATGCGGTTGAACGGCACCGCCAGCATCGACCCGGGCGACCCCCTGCTGGCTGAATACCCGGAGGCCCAGTTCATCGTCCGGGTCCGGGCTCGCGAGGTGTTTCCGAACTGCCCGCGATACATCCACAAGATGGAACTGGTCGAACGCTCACGCTTCGTACCGAAGGCGGGATGCGAGACGCCCGTGCCAGCCTGGAAGGCGGGCATGCGCGAACGCGGCGGCGAAGACATGCTCCCGGCAACCGACCGGGCGCGCTCGACCGACGCCGAGGTACTGGACCGATGACCAGCGCGCCGACCAAGAGCCTTGCCCACGCAGTGTTCGATATTCAGGCAGGAAAAGAAGCGGAAGCGAGAGGGATCGTAGAAGAGCTGGTGCGCCGGGCACGCGACGACGAGCCGGGAACGCTGCTCTACAACGCCTACGCCTCGGAAGATGGCCGCCAGATCCATATCCTCGAGCAATATGCCAATGCTGAAGGCCTTGACGCGCACGCGAACCCAACCGTGCTGGGTCTCTTGCGAGAACTCCTTCAGATTTCAAGCGTCAACAGGCCGTCCGAACTCTTCGGCGGCTCCGCCGCCTTCAGCGCGACAGCCAAGGCACAACCCTGGGCTGTTGGCCTCAAATTCTTTGAGCCCATTGCCGTAGGCGACGAGTGAGCCGCTAAGCCCGCTCCGTCGAGGGCGCGAACGCCTCTGAGCCCAGGGTTGCGGGCCAGACTTCGAACAACGTGTCGATGTCGAGGAAGGGCTCGTCGAAGCGCAGGACCCGCTCGTGGTAGGGCTCGGTGTAAAGGCCGATGACGTGACCGCGGGCACCGAAGATACGGCCGTTCGCCACACCACCTTCATCCGAGGCGAGCCAGACGCAGATGGGCACGACGTTCTTGGGGTCGCGGGCGGTACCGGCAACGCTCTCGCTGGGAGCGGGACCCTGCTGGTCCACACCCCGGCCGCGGTCGGTCATGCGGGTGCTGGCGCCGGGAGCGATGCAGTTGGTGGTAACTCCGTACCGGGTGAGCCCGCGTGCGTTCGACCGCATGAGGCCGAGCTTGCCCGCATGGGCGGCCGAGTAGTTGGGCTGGCCCGCTGAGCCGCGGATGCCGGCATCGCTGGTGAAATAGATGATGCGGCCGCCGTTACGCTGGCTGCGCCAGTAGATGCTCGCGAACTTGGTAACGGTGAAACAGCCCTTGAGATGGGTGCGAATAACGCCGTCCCACTCGTCTTCGGTCATGTTGAAGATCATCCGCTCGCGAAGGATGCCGTGGGCGCAGACGAGGATGTCGAGTTGGCCGTAGGTATCGAGAGCCAGCCGGATGAGGCTCTCGGCGTAGTCCATGTCGGCAACATCACCGACTGAGGCGATAGCTTCGCCGCCGGCAGCCTTGATCTCATCGACAACCGCGTTCACCCGCGAGGGATCGACACCCATGCGACCCTCGACGTCGGCGCCGGTATCCGCGACGATCACCTTCGCGCCTTGCTCTGCGTAGATCTTGCAGATCCAGCTGCCGATGCCGCCGGCTCCGCCGGTGACGATTGCGACTTTCCCAACCAGGTGTTGTGCCATGTGTTCTCCCGGCAAATTGGATGAGTGTGGGGCGATGCTATGGAGGTGGGGCACGGGAGTCAACGAGCCTCGACTGGCGCCTGGTCCTCAGGCTCTGACAATGGTCAGGCCATCGATGTCATCCGGGAAGCCAGCATCTTGCGTAACCAGCGCCCATCCACGTGCCATCGACGTCGCAGCGATCCATGAATCGTTGACCTCCATTCGCTGGCCGTTCGCTCGCAATTGCTCGCGAAGCAATGCCCACGCGTTCGCCACTCGATCGTCGACGGGCGTCGGCTGCAGCTGAAAAGCCGCATTCAGTGTTCCCAATCGCTGAGATCGCGAGACCTCGTCCGGTGCCAGCAACACGCCGAGTTCGAGTTCACCGATAGTTACCACACTCACCGCGGCATCGGGCGGGAGCAAGTCGGTGTTTAGCCGCCGCCGAGATTCGCAGGCTATGAAGATCCATGTGTCGAGCAGCCCAACCTGATGCGCGGAAGAGGCAGCAGGTTCTAACTTGCCCATGGATCCGGAAGGTTGTCGGTCGTGTCCGTTAGCTCCGCCGCCAGCTGCTGGCGCAGTAGAGGATCAGCCTGGCGAAGCTCTTCCAGGAACTGCCGCGTTGGCATCGTGTACGGGCGAGACCTGATGGGTGAAAGCGTCGCCACTGGCCGCCCGTGGACGGTTACTTCCAGCACCTCTCCCTGCTCTACGCGCCGCAGGATCTCACTTACGTGGTTCCGCAACTCGCGCACGGGAATTCGCCCACCATTGTTCATGCAGATCATCGTAGCTCAAAGGCTACGCCCGGCCTCGGTCTTAGCTGCTGTGGAACGGCGGCAGTTCCCAGCCTGCGGCGCCGAGGGTGGAGGGCATGACTTCGAAGAGCTTGTCGATGTCCCAGAACGGGTCGACGGAGTAGAGCGACTCATCCCGCTTGGGCTCGCGCCAGATCGAGATCTGGTGACCCTCCGCCCCGACGACGCGGCCGTTGATCTCCGCGCCCGCATCGCTCGCAAGGAAGACGATGGGCGGGACGATGTTGCGCGGGTCGCGGCTGGTACCTGCTGCGGAGAGGCTGGGCGGCGGCGCCCCGGGCTCGACATTGCGCCCGCGGTCGGTCATGCGGGTGCTGGCGTTGGGGGAGATGCAGTTGGCGGTAACGCCGTAGCGCGACAACGCCTGGGCGCAGGAGAGCATGAGCCCGACCTTGCCCTGCTGGGCTGCCGAATAGTTGGGCTGCCCCGCTCCGCCGCGAACGCCGGCAACGCTGGTGAAGTAGATGATGCGGCCGCCGGCCCGGGTCTGGCGCCAGTGGATGCTGGCGAACTTTGTGGGCGCGAAGCAGCCCTTGAGGTGAGCCTGGACGGATCCGTCCCATTCCTCTTCGGTCATGTTGAAGATCATCCGCTCGCGGAGAATGCCGTGGGCACAGACCAGGATGTCGAGCTGGCCAAAGGTATCCAGTGCGGTACGGACGAGACCTTCGGCAACGTCCATGTCGGACACGTCACCAATCGCCGCGACAGCCTCACCACCGGCAGCCTTGATCTGGTCGACTACTGCGTTAACGCGGGTGGGGTCCATGCCCATCCGGCCTTCGACATCGGCCCCGGTATCGGCGACGACAACTTTCGCGCCCTGTTCGGCAAAGATGGTGCTGATGTGGGTGCCGACACCGCCGGCTCCGCCGGTGACGATAGCAACTTTCCCCTGCAGGTGCCCTGGCATGGAGCCTCCTAGTAATTGAGCGATCCGTGTGCGGCGATGCTATGGGGGTGGGGCAGGGGCGTCAACGTGAGGGCAGAGGATTGCTACCGTGATTCTCGGCGTGTCACTATTGGCTGTATGGCTACGCCTTCGCTTGCCGATCTCTTGAAGCTGCCCCCGCGCATACGGGTTGAGCTTGCCCTCGCCCTCTGGGAGAGCCTCCCAGAAATAGAACGAGAAGCAGGATTCGAGTTGACTGACACCGAGGCGGCCGAACTGGACCGGCGCTGGGAAGAGCACCTGGCAAACCCGGATGCGGCAACCCCCTGGGAGACTGTCCGAGACGAGTTGCGCGGCCGAACGTGAATCGGAGCGTCCGGTTCGGTCGACTGGCGCGGGCTGAGGCGAACAGCACACAGGATTGGTACGAACTGCGGCGAGCAGGACTTGGTGCGGAGTTTCGGGATGCCCTCGAAGAGGCAATCGCGCGGATCGCGGACTCGCCGTTTCAGTACCAACGCGTGCATGGCGAGACCCGTCGAGTGGTCCTGCGGCGATTTCCCCACGCCATCTATTTCCGTGCCACGGAGGATGAGGTCGTGGTACTTGCACTTGTCGGCAGGCAGGATCCCCAAGGCTGGCAAACGCGGTAGCCGATCGATTCCCAGGCACGCGGCCGACCTTACACAGCGCTCAGGGCCCTTCGTTCTCCAGGATTAACTCGATTCGCCCGTCTGCCCCTACCAGCCAATCCGCTGCCGGACAGTCGAGCACCTCGATCTGATCGCCGGCCGAGGACTCCGCAAAGCCCTGGGCGGGAAGGCTCAGGCGGAACCACATCCGCCCACGATGGAACCGGCTGGCCTCGTAGGTGAGCTCGCCACGGACGGGGGTGCGCAGGCTTTCGAGCGCGATGAGCGCGCCGGATTGCCCCGGAACTTTCGGGTAGGTGGGAGTGCCGGCCGTGCGGCGAAAGGTGACCATCGCTTCGCTGGCTTCGAGGCTGCGAGGGCCGGGATTCGGATTTACCGGCCGGTTATCGAAGAAGGCAACGATGGTGCCGGTCGCGGCAAACGCTTCGTGCACGTGAGAGCCGACGATGTGAAAGGCGTCGCCGGGGATGGCGGCATCCAGCGCACCCGTCGCGAAATGGGCCACGCCGATGGCCAGCGGCTCCTTCTCCGCATCGCCCCGCTCGATCGCCGAGATCCAGAGGTTGACCGTGTGGGTGTGGCTGCGTGCTCCGGGCCAGAGGCAGCGGATCACGACCTCATGCATCTTGCCGACCAGCGAGCGGGGATCCTCGGTGGAGCTGGGGATGGTGAGCCGGACGTGGGCGGAATCGGGCATCGATCCCATGGTGGGAGCTCCCATTCCAGTAGGCCAGCAAACTCCCCAAAACCGCCCGGGCACGGCACTGACGTGGGCCGGTACCATCATGCCCGTGGATGCCGAACCTCCATCCCGACCGCTCGAGATTCTCGACTACAACCCCGCCTGGGCCGCGATGTTCGCAACCGAACACGCTCTGCTTGCTGAGGCCCTCGGGCCGGCGGCCCTGGCGATCGAACACGTCGGGAGCACAGCGGTGCCGCGGCTGGCCGCGAAGCCCATCATCGACATTGCCGTAGAGCTCTATGACCTGGAGTACCTGCCGGGCGTGGTTCCGGCGGTCGAAGCGCTTGGATACCTGTACCGCGGCGATGGCCTGCACGCCGGCCGGCATTTCTTTCGCAAGCCGAAGGAGAGCGAGGCCTTCGACGGGCGCACCCACAACCTGCATGTGTACGAGCCCGGCCACGCGGACTTCTTCGAAGTCGTAGCCTTTCGAGACTACCTGCGGACAAACCCGGAACGGGCGGGCGAATACGCTGCCCTGAAACGGAGACTGGCGGCGGAAGGAATGCAGGGGATGGACTACACGGACGCCAAGACGACGTTCATCCATCGCTGCCTGGCAGCCATCTACGGCGTGTGATCGTTTGCCCGGTGACGCAAGACACGAACGGGCGAATGCTTAGCGCGTGAGATCGCTCCTTCCCGGCAGCGCGACGGTCGATGCCCGGCGGCTCGTAACGGCACGTTCCCTGCGCGGGTTCGCCGACGGCTTCGTGAGCGTGGCGCTGGCAAGCTACCTGCGCGACATCGGGTTCTCCCCCATCGAAGTCGGGGCAATCGTTACCTCGACGTTGCTGGGTTCGGCTGCCCTCACCCTGGTCGTGGGCTTCTGGGCGTCGGGCGTACCGCAGCGTACGGTGCTCATCATTGCGACGGGGCTGATGGCTTTCACCGGCTTCGGGTTTGCCGGTATCACCGAATTCTGGCCGCTGCTGGTAGTCGCTTTCGCCGGGACGCTGAACCCCAGCGGCGGCGACGTGAGCGTCTTCCTGCCGGTCGAACAGTCGTTGCTGACGGGTGCGGTGGCCGACCGCGACCGGACCGCGCTCTTCGCGCGCTACAACCTCGGGGCCATCTTCGCCGCCGCACTTGGCGCTCTCTGCAGCGGGCTGCCTGTCTTCTTCGCGAACCGGGCCGAAATCGATGTCACAGAGGCCCAGCGGATTGCCTTCGCCCTGTACGGAGTGCTGGCCCTCGGCCTGACGCTCCTCTACCTGGGGCTGCAGCAGCCCGAAGGATTGCGGCGAAAGGCAGCGCCGCTGAAGGAATCGCGCCGGATCGTCCTGCGGCTCTCTGCCCTGTTCAGCCTCGACTCCCTGGGCGGGGGGCTGGTGGTGCAATCACTGCTCGCGCTGTGGCTCTTCGAACGATTCGACCTCTCCGTCGGCGCGACGGGAACGATCTTCTTTGCGGCGGGACTCTGTAGCGCGTTCTCGCAACTGGTCGCAGCCTGGCTGGCCCGGCGGATCGGATTGATCCGGACGATGGTCTACACTCACCTCCCGGCCAACCTCTTCCTGATCCTGGCGGCACTGATGCCGAACGTGGGCCTTGCTGTGGCCTTCTTGCTCGCGCGCATGGCCCTCTCCCAGATGGACGTACCGGCACGCCAGAGCTATGTGATGGCGGTGGTGCCACCGGAAGAACGGGTGACCGCCGCCAGCGTCACGAACGTGCCCCGGAGCCTCGCCGCCGCCACGACCCCGCTGGTTGCCGGATTGATGCTGAATGCAACGTCGTTCGGGTGGCCCCTGATCGCGGCCGGACTGATCAAGGCGACATACGACCTCTTGCTGCTGTGGCAGTTTCAGTCTGTCCGGCCCCCGGAAGAACTGGTGGCGTAACGCGGCCGCGGTCGCGGGGAGAGCCCCTTCCTGCCCCGGGCTGCGCAGCGACCCGGCTCCCGGCTACGATGTAGCCCCGATGGAGCCGCAGATCTTCCTGCTGACAGGATTTCCGGGCACAGGGAAGTACACCGTGGCCAGGGCCCTGGTGGAACAGCTCCGCCTCGGGGGCGACACAGCCCTCCTTGTCGACAACCACTGGATAAACAACCCGATCTTCGGGCTGATCGAATCAGATGGCATCTCGCCTCTTCTCCCTGAGGTATGGGAGCGCGTAGCCGAAGTACGGGATGCTGTGTTCAGGACCCTCGAAGAGCTGACGCCTCGGGCCTGGCACGTAGTCACCACCGCCTATCTCGACGGCCAGACGGACCTCGGCTACGTGGAGCGGCTGGCGGCGCTTTCGGCAGCCCGTGGGTCAACGTTCGTCCCCGTTCGACTGCAGTGTGAAGTCGACGAGAACGTGCGACGGATCAGCCTGCCGGAAAGGAGGGAACGAATGAAAGCCGTCGACCCCGAACTGCCGGTGAGGCTCGCCCTCAAGGGTCCGCCCTTCGTTTCCGGTCACGCCAACGAGCTCTCTTTGGACATCACCGCCAGGACGCCGCTGGAAGCCGCCCGGGCCGTACTGGCGCACGCCGGAACCATCTCACCCCGGGGATAGGTCAGGGCAGCCGGATCCAGTTCACGATCGGCGCCAGCGGATGGAACCCCAGGGCCCGGTACATGGACTCACCCATGGCGCTCGGTTGGAGCACCGCCGGCAATCCGGGAGCGGCCTGCACTGCCGCCAATGTGACCGCGGCACCGTAGCCGCGACGACGGTAATCCGGGGGCGTCGCGACGCTGTAAATGCCAACCACACCTTCCGCGACGTAGGCCATCGCACCGCTGACCATCGTCCCTGCGGTGTCCCGGGACACCATGAGGTGCATCGCCGAGTCGTCGAGGATGCCGGGGCCGTAGACGCCCAGCGGACCGTAGTCGTGCAGCTCCGGCGTCTCGAAGCCCGCGTGGTGGATCGTCTCGTACTCCTGCAATCCCTCGACGCTCGTCACCCGCTCCACGTGCCCGTCGATGGGGGTCGCGCTGACGGGCCGCGGCTCGCGCACAAACCAAGTCTCCTCGTGCCGTTCGAAACCCAGGGCCGCCAGGTCCAGCGACGACCAGGTGTCGTTGATACCCATGCCGCCGGGTCGCCGTCGAGCGAGGGCAAGGGCCCGAGCCCTGTGGTCGGCAGTGTGTTCGGGACCGCCCAGCGTGATGCCTGAGAGGAAGATGAACGGTGCCGCACCGTCGGTTGACCACATCGCCTGATCGGAGGAACTGGCAACGTGCAGGGCGTTGAGGCAGGAGGTATGCCAGGCCGCCATGTTGGCTGCCGCGGCTGCACGCAACTCCCCGGCGAGCATGGCTCAGGCGTCGAAAGGTGCGGAGGTAATCACCCGGGCCGTTGGTTCGCCCTCGATGACACTAATCTCGTTGACGACGCATTCGAAGGGCACGTCCTTTGAGAGCAGGTGCTGGACCGCTTCGCCCACACGAGCTCCCCGCTCGAACTGGGCGAGGGTGATGTGTGGCACCCAGCGGTCCGGGGCCCAGACAGGTTCGGAACCCGTACCAAGAAGCCTGATCTCCTCGTAGGTGGTCCGTTGAAGGAGGGCAAGCCGTGGGTTACGGACGACCGTGAGGTAGACGTACGTCTTCTCGCCGGGAAACACCCCGATACCAGTGCTGGTGAGGGTGACAGGTGGAAGGCTGCGCCCCAGGGAAAGCACCCGCTTGTTCACTTTTTCGATGTCGTACTGCTTTGCCGCGTGCAGGGTGAGATGGGGAAGCCCTATGGTGGCCGGCCGGCCGCCAAATTGCTCCAGCGACTCCGCCAACCCCTGGACCCTGGTGTGATTGGCTTCGTCGAGACAGAGAACGACTCCCTGCATGCTTCCTCCAGAAACTGATAGTCGCCGACGAGGTCAATATAAAGGATGGTCCACAGGGGTCGAGGTGGGGGCGTGCCGTAGCATCTCGATATGGCGCTGTTTGGCATGGACGGCGGAGCGAGGATCGGTAGCTTCACTGCTTTGGGCGTCCTCGGTGTGGCCGTGCTCATCCTCGGCGGAATGGCCATCGGGGCGGCGAGCGAAGGCGCCTGGGAACGTGCGCTCATCACCACCGGACTTGGGGCAGTTGCTGCGGCTGCAGCACTGGCCGGCCAGGCCTACTGGTCGCGGCGCGGAAGCAACGTGCTGCGCGGTATCTACGCCGGGGCCGCCGGTGGTCCACCGGCCATGCTCGGCCTGGTCGCACTCCTCGCCGCGGCCGCGCACCTGAACGTAGGCGAGTGGGGTGCGGCACTCTTCGGGCTGGCCGTTGGACTTGGCGGTGGCCTCGCCGCACTCGGCGCCCTCGTCAACTTCCGGCGTACACGCACGAGGATCTTGCCGCCCTTCAACCCGCTCAGGGCCTCCATCTTCGAAGCCCACCCCGACCCGCCGGCGTACCCGAGACCGAGGGAGATCCACCTCGTGCCACGAAAGCAATCCGGGCTGCTTTCGCGAATCCGGCGGGCGCTCTGGCTGCAACGCGACTAGGTGTCTTTACCCTGAAACGAATGGGCCTTCAGATATACTGGTTTACATACAGGAGGTAGCCAGGAGGCTTTTGATGAACACCCTGAAGACCACTATGTTGCTGGCGCTGTTGACGGCGATGCTCGTCTTTATCGGCGGAATGATTGGCGGCATTGGTGGCGCCGCGATCTTCCTCGTTTTGGCCGGGGCGATGAACTTTTTCGCCTACTGGTTTAGCGACAAGATGGCGCTCCGCATGGCCGGGGCCCGCGAAGTCAGCGAGAGCGAAGAGCCGCACCTGCACAACATGATCCGCGAGGTCGCCAACCTCGCGAAAATGCCGATGCCGAAGGTTTACGTGGTGGAATCCTCGTCTCCCAATGCATTTGCAACCGGCCGCAACCCGCAGCACGCGGTGGTGGCCGTCACGACGGGAATCCGCCAGATCCTCAACGACCGCGAGCTTCGTGCCGTAATCGGCCATGAGATGGGCCACGTGAAGAACCGCGACATCCTCACCAGTTCGATCGTTGCGACGCTCGCCGGTGGCATCTCGATGATCGCCCAATTCCTGATGTTCAGCTCGCTCTTTGGTGGCGGCCGCAACCAGAACCCGCTGATCTCGATCGGCGTGATCCTGCTCGCACCGATCGCCGCAATGATGATCCAGATGGGTATCAGCCGCACCCGTGAGTACGCTGCCGATCAAACCGGGGCCGAGATCACGCACGACCCCGAGGGGCTCGCGAGCGCCCTCGCCAAGCTCCACCAGGGCGTCCAGGTGCGGCCGATGCCGGACACTCCCCGGAACGAGTCCGTGGCAGCGCTCTATATCGTCCACCCCTTCGCGGGCGGCGGGATGAGCAAGCTGTTCAGCACCCACCCGCCGATGGAAGAGCGGATTGAGCGGCTGCGGAAGATGCAGTACGGCCAGTAGGCCAAACGCCACGATTAGTACCGAGGGCCGGGAGCGCGAGTTCCCGGCCCTCGTCGTTCAGGCGACACCGGAGCATGCTCCGGGGGCTCTCCGTTGACGGGCGACCGATTAGGCTGGTCGGCTATGGGTGAACCGATCCTCGTCGACTTCCGCAAGTACCCGGATTCGAAGCACTGGCAGTTCACCATGCAGCGGCTGGGTGAGGATGAGCACGGGATCTGGTTGTGGGGACCGGCGGGAACACAGGCGCAGCGTGGTGAGTCCGTGCCGATTACGTTCGAAACACCAACGGTAAAGCTGATCACGGATGACTGGTGGACTGCGATCTGGTCGCTTTCGCCGATCATTCGCGGCCAATGGCGAGTGTACGTGGATATCGTGGCACCGGCCCGCTGGCGCGAGGGGGCGGTCCAGATGATCGACCTCGACCTCGATGTCTACCGGTCGCTGGATGGACGGGTGCGCATGCTGGACGAGGATGAGTTTGCCGAACACCAGGTCACGCTGGGCTACCCACAGGAACTCATCGATGGAGCGCGGGAAGCTGGCGACCGCCTGCTGGAGATGGTGCGAGAGGGTGTGGAACCGTTCGGGACGGTGGGCACGGCGTGGCTGGAACAGGCAGCCCGGCTATCGAGTGCGACCAACCGTTAGCCCGTGCGACGGAAAGGGGCCCGCGCCCACCGAAGCGGCAGCAGGACCTTGCCGGCGAGCCACCGGACGCGGGCCGTCCGGCCATAGCTGACCGAGTGGCGGAGATCGGACATTCGGGTGCCAGGACTCTTGAGATCGCGGTGGAGATAGAAGCGCCAGGCAACGCCACGCGTGGCGACAGGACGTTCAGCGTGGAAGCGCACGCCATTGCAAACACCCTCGACGTTGAGAGGGTCTGGGCCAAGGTGCTTGCGAGCCCGGCGGAGGGCGGCGCGTAGCTGCGACTTCGTCACACCGATTTCGGCGCTGGCTTCGGCCCAGCTGAGAGCGTCCTCAAGCGTGAGCCAGCCCTCGCGCTGGAAGACGGGAAAGTCGATGACCGGCTCGCCATCGACGGTAGGCAGTGGCAGTCCCCTCCCGGCCATGCCTGTAGGTTCGACCACTGACGTAGTTTGCGGGGGGCAGAATGGTGGACGAAAGGCGGGGGTCGGGTGGAGTCGCGGGTGGTTGATGGGGCGGCGCCGGTCGGGTAGAAGTGCCAAAAGCTGCTATTTGGGAGGGCTGCCATGCCGAAGATCGATGTGCTTCTAGAGGGGTATGGGTTGGGGACCAATGTTGGAACCATCGGCTTCTGCTCGGTGATCCTGATTGAGGGCGAGAAGCGGCTCCTGTTTGATAGCGCCCACGTTGGGCGGCGGACCTTCCTGCAGGCAGCACTCGCCGAACGAGGCCTGGCGCCAACGGACATCGACGCCCAGGTCCTGAGCCATGCCCACTGGGATCACGTCCAAAACTGCGACCTCTTCGACCATGCGCCGCTACTCGTGCACCACAGCGAACGGAAGTACGCCAGCAAGCCGCACAGGAACGACTGGGCAACGCCCAAGTGGACGGGCGCAGTGATCGAGATGATGGACCTCCAGGAAGTGGGCGAGGGCGAACAGGTCATGCCTGGTGTCAGGGTGCTGGAGTTGCCGGGACATTCGCCGGGGAGCATCGGGCTCGAGGTGGAGACGGACGATGGAGTGTGCCTGATCGTCGGTGATGCTATCCACAATGCACGGGTTGCGGCGGCGGGGAGAAGCCCGCTCGTTTTCTGGAACGAGAAGCAAGCGAACGACTCGATCCGGCGCTGCGTGGAGTCCGGCAACCTGATCTACCCGGGTCACGACCGGCCGTTCACCCTGGAAAATGGGATCGCGAAATACCGCGGGGACTTTGCCGTGACCGTGACGGGCGTGGCCCCGGGAGTGGAAGGGGCGACCTTCGTGGCCCAGCCTCCCCTGGCCGAACCCTGGATCATGCCGGGGATCGAAGAGCAGCGGATTGAGTGACCCCGGACCTCCCATCTTGCACCGAAGCCGGTAGGCTACAGGCATGCGAATTGGCCTGATTTCCGACACCCACATTCCTGAGGCGCGCGACGAGCTATGGCCCCAGGTGTTCGATGCTTTCAAAGACGTCGACGCCATCCTCCACGCCGGCGACATCCACGACCTGCGCGTCATCGACCAGTTGCACGACGTCGCTCCCACCTGGGCAGCACGAGGCAACGGCGAAGACGGGTCGGGGGGCCGAGCCATCCAGCCCGACCATCCACGGCTGCGCGAGGCCTGGGTTCTGGAGTTCGACGGTGTCTCGATCGGGATGACACACGAGATGCCGATCCCCGAGTATCCGCCGCACCTGACGCTGGAACGGGCCATGCAGCGCTACTTCGAACGGACGGACCTCGATGTGGTGATCCACGGGGACACCCACGTTGAGGCGATCGACCACATCAACGGGATCCTCTGCGTAAACCCTGGCTCGCCAACCTATCCGCGGAACCTGAACACGCAATACGGCACGATCGGCTTCCTCGACATCTCCGGTGGCAAGGCGGAAGCGACGATCTGGATGATCAACGACGAGGGGATCGAGCCGTTCGACTGGACGAAATGGCGCCGCCCCTGGTGATCTAAGAGCGGGCACCCTCACCCTGCACCCTCTCTCACGGGGAGAGGGAATGAGCCGTGGTACGCAGTGGCAACTGTAGGAACTGATCATCCCTCTCCCTCCGGCGGGAGGGAGAGGGACCGAGGGTGAGGGTGCCGGCCCGGGGTCCAACCGAACTCCTGGCGCTGCGATCCGTGCTCGGCGCCCCCCACCCTGCCGCCTCCCCCCCCGGGGAAGGGAAACGACCTGTGATACACGCCAGC
>JAGQGZ010000220.1 GCA_020432105.1 Dehalococcoidia bacterium
CGAACTCGAGGTGCTGACCTCCTACCCAGCCCCAGGAAGGCGCGACGATGAGGATGATCGGCCAGTGCCAGAGGTAGAGGCCGTAGGAACGGAGCCCAATCCAGCGCATGGGTAAGATGCCGACCCACGGGCCCAGCCGCGCCGCCGGATAGGTGGCAGCGACGATTGCGATGATCGTCAGCATGTCCACGGCCAGGAATCCGCCGCGGTACAACCACCCGCTCGACTCGGTGAGCAGCAACGACGTGGCTCCGAGTCCAAGGAGGGCGAACAATCCTGCGACTTCGATGCTGTGAACTCGCCAGCGCCGTACGCGGCCGCCAATTCCAGGCTGCCAGGTCAGGGCAAGCGCCGCGCCGAGAAGCAGTCCCGATGCCCGGGTATCGGTGCCGTAGTAGAGGCGTGAAGGGTCGGCCCCCGATTCGAAGAGGATTGCCATGAGCAAGGCAGACCCCAGGCCGAGAAGTACCAGGCTGCTGGCAAACAGCTTTCGGGGAAGGAGGGCAAATCCGGCCATCGCGATGAGTGGCCAGGCGACATAGAACTGTTCTTCAATGGCCAGCGACCACAGGTGCCGGAGCATCGAAGGTTCCTCGAACCCGCCGAAATACGATTGGCCATCGACAATCAGGTACCAGTTAGTGACATAAGCGAGTGCGGCAACGCTATCGCCTGCGAGGCCGGCGACCTTCCCCGGTTCGAAGATCTCGGCGTAGGCGACCACAGTGAAGAGAAGGAAGATGACCGCGGGCAGCAGGCGAAGGGCCCGCCGTTTCCAGAAGTGCCGTAATGAAATGCCTCCGGCTGCCTGCTCCTTTCGCAGTCCAGCGGTGATGATGAATCCGCTGATCACGAAGAAGACTTCGACGCCGAGGAATCCGCCGGGGAGCCAGTTCAGGCCACTGTGGAAGAAGATGACGGCGAGTACGGCCAGGGCCCGCAATCCATCCAGACCAGGGAGGTACGCTAATCCGGTCGATGAACTGCGCTGCATAACACCCACATTGTAGTTGCCAACCGCAAAGAGCAGGCTCCGGGAAGGCCCGATCTTGTGGTGCTTATCTGAAGGCCGGAGCGCAGGCCTCGACCGTGCGCATTGCGCCTTCGAGACCGGGCTCAGTACCCACGATGCGCACCACGGGCACATCCAGCCCGCGGGAGAGTTCCTTTAGTGCGTCGGCGGCGCCTGCGGCCTTACCGTAGTACCCCATCTGCCGGAGGAATTCCTCGGGGAAGGCGTCGGCCAACTCGTCGGCCGAGGTGCCGCGCTCCCGCAACGCCTCGATTTCATTGAGCGTGCTGTCGAAACTCATTCGCCGGAAGTGTCCGCGATAGCCAGCGTCCTTGGAGGCCCCGGGGCGGGCGAGGGCGTAGCCCATGAAGGCTTTTGCGAATGCCCGCCGGGCCCGCCCCTCGTCTTCGTCTATGCACACCCGGATGTATTCCATGAGGGTGACATCGGCGGACTTGCGGCCAGCCTTTGCAGCACCACCGGCGATGCGTTCGCGGCACCAGTCTCGGTGCTCGGGTGTCGTCCAGTTGAGACACACGCCATCGGCCAGTTCACCGGAGAGTCGCAACATCTGGGGCCCCAGGGCCGACAGGTAGAGGGGAACCTGGACCGGGCGCCCCAGGACCTTCATACCCTTGAGCGTGACGACCTTGCCCTCGTAGCTCACGGTCTCGGCGTTAAGGAGGCCACGGATCGTCGTGATGTAGTCGCGCATCATGGCAACGATTGGCATGTCGCCGAGGCCGTGCATCTGGCGGTATTCGACGCCATAAGCACCGCCGGTGCCGAGGCCCAGGATGAAACGGCCACCGCTGATTTCGCTGACCGTACCGGCCTGGCTGACAAGGGCCTGAACGGTCCATGCCGGGGCGGGGATCACCGCTATTCCCAGCTCGAACGGAGGTGAGGACGCGGATTCTGTCGCACGGGCCCACTGTGCGCACACCTGGAAGCCGTCACGTGTCGGCGGACCGGAAGGCGTCCAGGCACTGCGGTAACCCGCTGACATGGCGCCCGCCAGGAGCGTGTCGTACTCGGCAAAACTGAGGCCGAGGCTTGCATCGATACCAATTCCTGCTTGCACCAACTCACTCTGCCTACCGGGTTCCCCATCCGCAACCTGACCTCACGAAGATCGCGCTGCTGATGGCCTATGTAACGCCGAGGTAAGGAAGAGAGACTTGTAGTAACAACGACAGCACATGACGAAGTGCGCCACAGGGTTGTGGTGGCGGCCCAACGGTGCGAAGGTGGATCTATTCCCCCTTTGCTCGTCCCGGTCGCCGGTACGAGTTTGCGGAGACAGGGCCGTTCCCCGCGGGGCGCTGTTTTCCCGTTCGGATGCCGCGGGCAAAGGAGTAACAATGATCCGACCGTCGCCTAGCAGGGCTCGACTCAGCCGCCCGGGCGTTGACGATATGCCTGCTGAGGATCTTGCCACCCAAACGGACGAGGACGAAGAGGAAGCAGACGCCGTCGCGACCCCGGTTGACGCCGACCGCGGCGTCGATGGTACCGATGATCCGGTGCGCATGTACCTGCGCGAGATCGGTGGCGTTTCGCTGCTGACCAAGGCAGATGAGCAGCGGCTCGGTAACCTCATCGAGCAGCGTGACCTCCTTCGTGCCATCGCCGGCGAGTACAACGAGGCTTACGGGCGCGCGCCTTCAGCACCGCGGCTTGCGGTAGCACTCTTCGAACGATGGGCCGAGCACCTGCCCGTGTACAAGCTGGCCAAGAAGACCGCGGGTGCCAACAAGCTTTCGCATGTCGAGACCGTTGCCTCGGAGGAATTCCAGGCGCTGATTCACGGCGTCATCGATGAGGAGTTCCTGGAGAAGGCATCGAAGCTCAAGGGTTACGAGACCGACTCAGCGCGGGTCGCAATGGTTGAGATCTCCACGATCGTTGCCATTTTCGGCGAGGACCTGTTGCGCAGCATCGAGGAGATTCTCCCCGAGGGTGAGACGTTTGTGCCCCCGGCGCCGGGACTCGGCGAGGCGCTCCTGGAGCTCGAAGATCCGCTGAAGCGGCGATTCAGCGAAGTTCGCCGTCGCGGCGAAGCCAGCCAGGAGCAGTTGACGAGTGCCAACCTGCGCCTCGTAGTGAGCGTTGCCAAGAAGTACGTCGGCCGCGGGATGTCGCTCCTTGACCTGATCCAGGAGGGCAACCTCGGGCTGATGCGCGGTGTCGAGAAGTTCGACTACCGCCGGGGCTTCAAGTTCAGCACGTATGCCACGTGGTGGATCCGCCAGGCCATCACGCGAGCAATTGCCGACCAGTCTCGTACTGTCCGGATCCCCGTCCACATGACGGAGATCGTGAACAAGCTCGCCCGCGTTAGCCGCCGGCTGGTCCAGGAGTACGGTCGCGAACCTTCCCCTGCGGAGATCGCGGCCGCGATGAACATCGATGTGAAAGAGGGTGACGCAAATCTGTTCACCCCCGAGCGCGTCGAAGAGATCCGTCGCTTTGCCCGCGACCCTGTGTCTCTCGAGACGCCGGTTGGTTCGGACGAGGAGAGCGAGCTTGGCTCGTTCATCGA